>CAKRRG010000018.1 GCA_934394545.1 uncultured Blautia sp. | reverse complement strand
TTCTTACAAGGTCCTTCTGTGCAATCCGGGCGAAAAAAAAGACAACCACTTTTCTAATGGCTGTCTTTTCATACTTTCATAAAGTTCCTGGCTCTCTCATGCACCAGGTTCCGCATGCACAGAACTTTATAGTATTATTCTATTCGTTAAGATATCATATGTCAATTTCATAACGGTTGCATTATAGCTTCATTTGGATAGCAAAACACTACCGTGTATTTAACTCCTTGATTTTTAGTCCCAGCTGTTCAATCTCCTTGGAATAATCTTTCATCTTTACCTGATTATATAATTCAAAGAAAAACTCCAAATGTAAAAGAGAGTCTTTTACCTCAAATGAAAACTGATCTGTCATTGTCATTGCAGATACAAGAAAATCCATTAGAAGTGTGTCTCCCGATGTACTCATCAAAAAAGCTCCCCAGTATTCCAGCTTTCCTGTGTGCCTCTCTTCATCAATGTCTAATGTCAGATTTCCGCCCTGCATCTTTGCAATCTCAGCAGCTTTTGGATAAAGATTTGCCAGCAAATAATCATAATATTTTTCACTTTTCACTAACTTATACTGAGAAAATTCCAGATCTGCTTTTTTCATTAACAAATCACAGGAATCCTTTGATGGCTTATTTTCTGTTTCTGATGCATTATCAGAAAATAGCTCTTCCATTTCTGCATCATATGCTTCCTTATAAAATGCTTCAAATTTCATTTTTCATTTCCATATACAGGTAAAATAACTTATCTGTATCCCTCCCACATTTTTTATTACTATATCACTTTTTCTTTGTTTTGACCAGTATAACGGACAATATAATTTTTCTTTTTTCATAAAATAGAAACATCAACGTTGACACCTATACTGGTCAAAAAGGGGAATGTTTATGGAACAAAAACTAAGATGTGATATCAGCATTGGACCAAACCTTCAGAAGCTCCGCAACAAATACGGAATCTCCCAGGAAAAGTTATGTGCCATACTCCAGCGAAATGGCTGTGACATTGGTCGCACAACTTACGCCAAATATGAGAATGGAGAGCTCAATGTAAAAATCAGTGTACTATTAGAATTAAAAAAATTATATAACTGTTCCTTCGATGCATTTTTTGAAGATCTGGAAGAACCAAAATAAGCCCGGTATTATCCAACCGGGCTCGATTTCATTCTAAGCAGCATTTTTTAAATCAAGGCTTAATTGTCCTGCCTGCTCCCATGTTTTTGTTGGTATTCCGCACGCATTCAACGCTTCTTCATACCGAACTCCATTATTAGTCAAATTCATACAGATCTTATAATGTTTAGGATGCGTTACAAGCATTCTTTGAAAACGGTTTGGTTCAGCCTCTAAGTGTGCGCCAAATCCACAGAACATACATCCGGTTCTTTGTTCACCAGTCGTATAGTACTGTCCAAATTCATCCTGTAGGATATCCCCATATACCGAACTGATTTCAATATCTTTTTCAACAATGTATCGTAGTACATCAGCCCTCGTCCAAGAACCCAAAGGCTGACTTTTTATAAGAGCTCCACTATATACATTGCATCCTGTTTTCGAATACTGATGTTCTCTTCGAAAACTTTCATCCTGTGTAATTCCAATGTACGGCTTTCTTCCAGTCTCTTTTACATATCTGGTAAAAGGTTCCTTCTTAAGGATATCACAACACTTTGGACTTATATCGCACTGCATGCAAACAAGGAAACGCCATTTTTTAGGCAACATACCAAATTTCCCACGTTCATCCCCATATAAAAGGTAATTACGATAGCGATCACTTAGGTTACCATGACGAAGTTTACTGACTTTGCTTGCCGTTTCCTTTGAAGCAATCGGGAAACCATATTTATCCACAACTTCCGAAAAATAAGCTCGTTTTCCAGACTTCCACCTGGGATAAATCTCCACAAAGTTACCGCTTGCCCTACGTGCGTGCCGTACAATTTCTGGAAATTCCAGTCCTGTGTTAGAAAATACAGCCGGTATCTCATCTCCTAATACCATTCGTATCATATACAGCAGTGCCGTACTATCCAGGCCCCCAGAGTAACTAAGGTACACATCTCCATACCAGTTTTCATACCATTCTCGAATCCGTGTTTCCGCAAGCTTCACTTTCATTTCATAGGGCAGGTATTTCCGCTGACTAAATTGCCACTCATTTAATTTCAATTCATCCTGAAGAATGTACATTTATTCAGCTCCATTAACCTACGGATATTAAAAAAAATATCCGTAGGTTCGTCCTTATGCAGCCAGTGCTACAACACCAGTGCCCTCCTCATAGAAATTAATACAGTAGCAAACTGTATCTGTCTCAAACTTTACATGCTCATCATTCTGCTCCAATACTCGCCTAATTTTTCCTGTTGAACGCCATAATCCATTCTGACAATAGTGAGCTTTCTGTCCTTCCTTCAATGGCTGCATCACGGATCCATATAATACTACCGTGGGCTTAAATTTCATTCGTTCTCCTCCTTTCTGAAAATTCTTCAACTAAGCCACCTCCTTTTTGCGCACAAAAAAAGCACAGAACAGACATTCATTTTTCAAATAAATCAATGTCTTTCTATGCTTTTATTTGTACATATGATTGGTTAAATTTTTTCTCCAGGCCATAAGCCTGAACAAAATATCTGTTTCTGAATCCAGAAACAAAAATGATTACATGTTCATAATATCTATATATAGCTATTTTGTCAACTGCATAATACAATATATTGCATTATTATATTTATTGGTTTAATATGGGAACTTCACAACACATATAATCAAACGGTATACAAACTCCTCATATAAATCTTGATCAAATTGACTATTTACGTTTGCGTATTTATATAATAGCGGATTATATAATTCTATTATCTGAACCATCGCGGTATCATCCATCGTTTTTGCTCTATTAAGAAGTTCCCTAAATCCCATCTCTATTTTTCTCCTATGATTTTTCTTAGTTTTGTAAGTGTATTGAAATATATGTTTTTAGCTTGTAACTCACTTCTTCCTACCAGTTTCCCAATTTCACGAAAAGTTTTCTTTCCAATACATCGCAATACTAATATTTCAATCTGAAGTGTATTTAAAGCAGAAATAGCAGAATAAAGCGTGGGATCATCAATACAATTTAATATGTCTCTCGCATGAAATTCTTCACCATCTTTGATTTTATAATCAATACAGACATTCTCTAACATACGTTCTGCAGCCTTATCCTCAATAGAATCAACTTCATCCAAAGATGTCTCTGTTTTGATTATTTTATTCAGCTCTATCAGGTATTCTTTTTTAGCGTTCAATATTGCAACTTTTAAATACGCTCCAAACTTTCTCTTTAGTTCTTTATCCATTTTATTTGGCATTATTGCCCCCTAATTTGTAATCCTGTAAACTTCTCCAGTTGGCGGAGCTCTTTGCAATTTGTCATAATAACAACCACTTTTACAATTAACAAAACAGACTACTGAAATAACTTTCCAGTAGTCCGCACAAACCAGGTAATGTTGAGTATCCTTCTGCTTTTTATGAATTTTCTGTTCCTCCTGCCTGATTGATCCATGCCACAATGGAGTTAACCGCAAACATTTACATGAAACCAGGAATTATATTTTCTTTTACATTCTATATATAATACGATTCAAATAATTTTTGGCATCATTTCTTCATAGAATTTTCACAATTTTTGTATAATTAATTTATGCAATTTAACACATTCTTGATTTCTTCCACAACCTAACCAAACACCAAAGATACTATTTTCTTAGAAAATCATCCAGTTCTGAATCATAGGCCTTGACTTCTTCCATTGAAAGAGTATCTACTTTTTCAAATGCCCTATCAATCTGCTCGGAGCTCATATCGTCTTCTTTTTCCTTTTCAATAACACCTGTTAGCTGTTCTTCAGACAACCCTTCTTGAAAAAGGTGTCCACATTCCGGACAGATTCTATACGACTTCCGAATTTCACACTCACATTCCGGACAGATTTTCTTATGTGTTTTTTCCATTCCCAGATAAACTGTATATACTGTCAGCAAACTTGTTCCTGCCAGGCAGATTCCTGCTCCCAAATGAAATCCCATAATGTTTCCGACAGTCCCTACTGCCTCCAGAAAACAAATGCTCCCCAATATTTTAAGTTCCATCACTTTTTGCACCTCCCTGTCTATTCCTCAGAATTATCAAACAGCTTATAATTCTTCAGCATTAAAGAAACCTCCGCATCATTCGCTTCATACTCTCCATCTATACTTACAAAATGATCCTCCACATTCTTATCTTCTGGTGCCAAAGGAACTGTTTGTTCCTTTGGCTGATCAGAAAAAACCGGCTTTTGGGCTATCTGTTCAATTGATTTATTTTCGATTGTCCAATAGGCCAGTACTGCTTTAACAATATATCTGGCTTTTTTCCTGCTACCACAGTAATCATTCAAAAACTGGCAGACTTTCCGATGATCTTCATCGGTTTCATCAAAACGGAGATTGAAACGGTACTCATTTTTCTTACTCATTTCTGTTCCTCCTTTTTCTCAACCAGATACTGTAAGCGATACCCTTTTGCATTTGCTTTTGTATCATTGATAATATTGTATTCTACACCGAACCGTTTCCATACAATTTGGATGAAATCTGCCAATAAAATAGAACCTCCTCCAAGAAATACTGTCTGTGTCGTATTGAAATCAATTCCAAGCTCACGAAACTTTCCAAGTAATTCTGTCACATATCCGATAGCAACCTCACGTACACGTTCTTTTAACTCTGGTTTATAGCAACCACCTCTTTCCAATATAATATTGTCAATATCCTCTTCATCCAAGAGAATACTGTATTTTTGTCTTATCGCAGCTTTAATACTGTTATATAACCGAATGACACCATTTTCTAATGAATCGACATACTCCATTTCCAGCTGTCCAAATCTTAAAACCATATAATCTACGGTAAAGCCACCAATATCGATCAATAGAATTTTTGGTATTACCGATAACTGTTTCTTCACAGCAAGAAGACAATATGCGGCATATGCCTGTATATAAACTTTTACTTCTTTAAAAACAATTCGGTATGAAATGCCTTTATAGCAAAATTCAACTACTGCCCCATTCCGATAAAAATACTCCCTGAATTTTTTTCGCTGTTTCCCATAATGCGCAGGCGGCAGTCCTACCAGAAGCTCAATCTCCTGCAGATTTTGCGGAAGCAGACCTTCATTTTTTTCGCGGTAAGATAATTCTTTTGCAATGGCAAATAATGTCAGAATATAATACCGATCATCTGCGGTCTTATCTTCCATATACGAGATTCTTCTATTCGTTGTCATATAATATTTTCCTTCATACTCAATCACCTCTTCCAACTCTCCTGGCAATGTATCCAAAATTTCCACTCCAGAATTGAACTCACAGTTCTCTGTTTTCATGTGTTTGTTACCGGTATCTACTGAAATAACCATATGTATTTCTCCTTTCAAAATCCAAATATAGTATTGCTATACGCCTTTTTTGCGTCCTTGCAATTTCACTATAGAGATTTTGGAAAATCTGTGTCAATAGGATTTTGGAAATAATTATTTTTCTTCGAAATCTTCGCAAACCAGTTTCAATACACGCTCACTTTCCCCTTCGTACCCCCATAATATGCTTCCTATAGCCTCAAAAGCCTGTTCACGCCACCGAAAATATGTGGTTCTATGAATCCTGGCATATTGCGGAAAATGTGGTTCCAGATTATCCAGGATTTCATCAATGTTCTCTGGTTTCGTTGATGATAAATAACTATAATAGAGTACCCAATAATATCGTTCGCCCTGCGGATGATACCTTCGCATAAGATCTACGGCTTCATCAATTAAACGCAAATACTGATTGGATCGGTTGATTGCCTCAACACGTTCCTTCTCTGATGCCAAATCTCTTTCCACATCCATTCCAGCTTGATAAATACTATCTAAAAATTCATCTACATCTGTACCATACTCCATATGGAAACGCCGTTTAACCTGGTTGATTTTTATTTGCATCTGCCAGTTTACCGCCCGGTAAATTTTAAATAGTTTTATTACGTCATGATAGGCAGTATTTTCTTCCCCCTTATACTCCTTCGAAATCACTCCTGATCTTCCCCTTGCCACAGCTCTGTTTCATCCTTTCTTTTTTCACTTAGTTCTCTAAATGTCTCCTCCATCTCGTCGTCCATTTTTCCGGCTCTAACAAGGCAGCAATACATTAGTACAATAGCCACTGCCAGCAGGACCAAGAAAAAGAGCCAAAAATACCACATCTTTGATTCCTCCGTTTCTAAATTATGGAGTGGTACTATACTCTCCTATAATAAATAATGGAAAAAAATATTGAAATGTGTAAAAAGATGGAAAAAAATTGCGATTTATTTAAGATTTTTTTGATTTGAAATAAGAACCACATTGAAATACAATCGCACCAATAATGCGTCTTCTCTTTTTCTAAAAACAACGCCCAATAATATCTCGGCTAAAAAAATGTCCCAAACACTAAAATAAGCCCATGAGTTATCAATAACCCATGGACTTATTCATGCATTTTTATTCATCAAAATTTATAAAAAATATTCATTTACACACCTTTTACATTCTTATTTTGATACCCCATTTTCACACCTCTAGTACTCCATTTTTACTCCATTTTCGTAATAAATAGCGTGAAACTATAATAATTTACGTGAAATGTGCAACTCTCTCAACCCTTGGAAATACTGGAAAAATCAGGGGTTCCGTACAGGTCATACGGGGTGCTCTGGTAGACGTAATAATTGAGCCAATTGGTATACAAATTATTGGCATGTGCTCTCCACAGCAGCAGTGGGACATTCTCCGGATCATTATCGCGATAATAGTTCTCTGGCATCTCAATAGGAAGTCCCTTACCCAGATCACGTTTGTACTCGCCATCCAGAGTAACGCGGTCGTATTCCGGATGTCCCATTACAAAAATCTTGCGGCCGTCCTCTGCCATAGCAAGGAAAAGTCCTGCCTCGTCGGATTCTGCAAGGACAGTAAGATCTTTGCAGGCGTGTACATCTTCAATGGGAACCTCAGTGTGTCTGGAATGAGGTGCAAGGAACACATCATCGAAGCCTCTGACCAGCGGAATTTTGCGGTTCATAACCTTGTGCCAGAAAAGACCAAACATTTTCTTATCCAGCTTGCGTTTCTGCAGTCCATAGAAATGGTAGAGTGCAGCCTGGGCAGCCCAGCACAGGAAAATAGTGGATGTCACATGCGTCTCGGACCAGTCCATGATCCTGCTTATCTCATCCCAGTAATCAACCTCCTCAAACTCCATCTGCTCCACCGGAGCTCCTGTAATGATCATTCCGTCAAATTTCTTATCCTTCAATTCTGAGAAGGTCTGATAAAATTTGTTCAAATGACTTTTTGACGTATTCTTCGCCTGATGAGATTCTACTGCCATAAAGCTTACATCCACCTGAAGCGGTGTATTGGAAAGAGAACGGAGAAGCTGCAGCTCCGTTTCCTCTTTCAGCGGCATCAGGTTTAGGATCAGGATGTAGATCGGACGGATATCCTGGTGCATGGCACGATTTTCATCCATAACGAATAAGTTTTCTTTTTCCAGTATCTCCTTAACCGGAAGATCACTTTGTATTTTAATTGGCATTTTTATTCCTCCCGTTACTTTTCTTTCGCCAGCTCAAGAAAATCCTCCTCCGATAAAATCGGAATTCCAAGCTCCTGAGCTTTTTTATTCTTGGATGAAGTAGATGTTTTATCATTATTGATCAGATAATCTGTCTTTTTGGTCACAGAGCCAGTTACCTTACCGCCCCGGGCTTCAATAAACTCCTTCGCCTGGGAACGATTGGCAAAATGCTCTACGCTTCCTGTGATTACAAAAGTTTTTCCTGCAAATATCTGCTCCCCTGAAACATCCTCATGGATCAGATGAAGATGCTCAAGCAAATGATCCAGTTTCCGATTATTCTCTTCGTTTTTGAAATAAGCAGCAAGATTTCCTGCAAGAACCGGACCAATCCCCTCGATAGCACTGATTTCCTCTGCATTTGCACGACGGATTTTTTCTATATCATCGTTAAAATATTTACAGATCACCTTCGCATTTGCCAGTCCGATTCCTGTGATCCCGAGACTATAGATCACCTTGGCAAGAGTTGTCTCTCTGGCTTTCTTAAGGCTTGCCATCAGATTGTCAAAGGATTTCTGTCCGAAGCCCTCCATTTCCACAATCTGATCCTTATATTTCCCAATTTCAAAAATATCTCCGAAATTGTGGATAAAGCCCATTGCAATAAATTTCTCCAGTGTTGCCTCGGAAAGTCCGTCAATATTCATAGCATCACGGCTGGTGAAAAGACTAAAGGATTTAATCTTCTTAGCGACACAATCCGGATTCATACAATATAACGTCTCTACATCGTTTTCCTGCTGGATACGCGCCTCATGACCACACACCGGACATTTATCCGGAATGACAAGCTTTCCGCTTTTTGTAAGGTTTTCCGCAATCTGTGGTATGATCATGTTCGCCTTGTACACCTTGATGGTATCTCCGATTCCCAGCTGAAGCTCCTTCACGATGCTGATATTATGCACACTTGCACGGCTTACTGTAGTGCCCTCCAGCTCCACCGGTTCAAAAATGGCCACAGGATTGATCAGCCCCGTTCTGGAAGGACTCCACTCCATATCTATAAGCGTTGTCTCCCGCATTTCATCTGCCCATTTGAAGGCAAAAGAATTTCTCGGGAACTTAGCTGTGCTTCCCAATGACTCTCCATAAGCAATATCATCATAAGTCACAACCAGACCATCAGATGGAAAATCATTATTTACGATCGTTGTGGAGAAATAATCCATAGCCTCATCAAGCGTTTCAGAGGTAACCACCTTATATTCCACAACCTCAAAGCCCTGATCTCGCAGCCAGTTAAACTGCTGTTCCCGGGAATTTCCAAAATCCACATTCTGTGCGCTTACCAGTGCAAAAGCATAAAAACGCACGTTTCGTTTCGCAGTGATCTCATTATTCAGCTGGCGCACAGAACCGCTGCAAAGGTTACGGGGATTCTTGTATCTGGCATCTACATCTCCAATGGTCTCATTGATCCTTTGAAATTCAGAATAGGTAATGATTGCTTCCCCCCGAAGCACCAGCTTGCCCTTATAAGGAATCCTAAGTGGAATGTTCTTAAACACTCTGGCATTGTTGGTAATAACCTCGCCTACCACTCCGTTTCCTCTTGTTACTGCTTTCACAAGCTCACCATTCTCATAAGTAAGAACAATCGTCAGACCATCCAGTTTCCAGGACAGAAGACACCTGTGGCTTCCAATAAATCCCCGAAGCACTTCCTTGTCCTTGGTTTTATCAAGAGACAGCATAGGGCTGGGATGCTCTTCTTTGGGCAGTTCATTTACAGCCTCATACCCAACACGCACAGTAGGGCTATTCGTAAGTACGGTTCCTGTTTCTTTTTCCAGCTGTTCCAGCTGATCGTACAGACTGTCGTACTCCTGATTGCTCATGATTTCCCTGTCTTCCTGGTAATATGCCTTCGCGGCCTGATCCAGTTTTTCTACCAGTTCTTTCATTCGCTGTAGAGAATTTTCCATGATGTCCTCCTGTTTTCCCCTTATTACCACCAAAAGCAGCCTTCCCCTGTGAGGCAGGCTGCTGTTTTACAAAAGTTGCCCGAGAAGCCTTCCCAGTCTTCTGGGAATATGCCGGAAGACTGGATGAGCCAGCGATTCCACGCTCCAGCTTCTTCCACTCTTCTCCAGTAGCTTCTCTATATTCACCCTCTTTCAGACCATCCAGTGTCAGCTCCATGATCCGCACTCGCTTCAATGTAACCACCTGATAACCCAGATATAGGCACATTCTGCGAATCTGCCTGTTAAGTCCCTGAGTCAAAATGATCCGGAAAGCTTTTTCTCCTGTTTTTTCTACAAAACACGGGCGGGTAACCGTATCCAGAATAGGAACTCCAGATGACATTTTTTTCACAAAGCCACTGTCTATAGGCTTGTTCACCGTCACCAGATATTCCTTCTCATGATAGTTCCCCGCACGCATGATCTTATTCACCAGTTCTCCCTGGTTTGTCAAAAGCAAAAGTCCCTGGGACTCCTTGTCAAGCCGGCCCACCGGATAGATCCGTACCGGATAATTCAGATACTCTGTAACTGTGGTCTCCTGCCGCTGCTTCTTAGTGCTGCACACCACCCCTCTGGGCTTGTGAAATAAAAGAAGTACCTTTTTTTCTACCTTTTTCACCGGCTTGCCATCCACGAATACTATGGCATCTGCTGTAATCTTTTCACCAGGCTCTGCCTTATGGCCTTCTACAGTCACCCTTCCATCCTGGATCAGACTGTCTGCCTCACGCCTTGAACAGAATCCTGCTTCACTTAGATATTTATTGATTCTGATTTTTTCGTCCATTTGTTCATTATATATTTTTTTCCGGACAGATGCAAGGCAAACCTTTCTAACAATTTACACGAACTGTTTACTTAACTGTTTATTCAGTTAAATCTGAGAATCTCATTTTCACCACAAACATAACTCCCATCATCAATGCGATACCAATAAGCAGGCACAAAGGACTCTTGATAAAGCCTGCAAAAATGTAGGTCACAAAGGAAACTGCAGCTGCCACAACTGCATAGGGAAGCTGCGTGGAAACATGATTTACATGATCGCACTGTGCTCCTGCAGAAGCCATGATCGTTGTATCGGAAATCGGAGAACAATGGTCCCCACACACAGCACCTGCCATACATGCAGAAATAGAGATGATCATCAGATCTCCAGGTGTGTTTTCAAATACATGGACAACAATCGGGATCAGAATACCAAAGGTGCCCCAGGAAGTGCCTGTAGCAAATGCCAGGAAACAGGCCACCAGGAAAATAATTGCCGGAAGCATATTTACAAGACCATCTGCAGAGGATTTTACCAGCTCAGCAACAAACTCAGCTGCGCCAAGACTATCTGTCATACTTTTCAGGGTCCATGCAAAAGTAAGGATCAGGATTGCCGGAACCATGGATTTGAACCCTTCCGGAATACAAGCCATACAATCGCGGAAGGACAGAACCTTTCGTACCATATAAAGCAAAATCGTGATCACCAGGCCGAAGAAGCTTCCAAGCACCAGGCCAACAGAAGCATCGCTCTGGGAAAAAGCAGTTACAAAATCAGCTCCGCTGAAAAATCCACCAGTATAGATCATTCCGATAACACAGCAGATAACCAGGGAAATAATTGGAATCAGAAGATCCATCACTTTTCCTCTTGGATTCACAGGTCCGTCACCCTCACCAGAAGCATAGGGACGGGCAGCTGTAGTGAACAGGTCACCTTTTAAAGCGTTTGACTCATGCACACCCATAGCACCAAACTCTGATTTCATAAGGACCATGGATACCATCATAACGATCGTAAGCAGCGCATAATAGTTATACGGAATCGCTCTTACAAATACGGACATGCCATCCTCTCCCGGAACAAAACCGCTGACAGCTGCTGCCCAGGATGAAATTGGTGCGATGATACATACCGGTGCTGCTGTGGCATCAATTAAATAGGCCAGCTTGGCACGGGAAACATTATGCTGATCTGTAATTGGTCTCATAACGCTGCCTACAGTGAGACAATTGAAATAGTCATCAATAAAAATCAGCACACCAAGCAAAATTGTTGCCAGCTCCGCTCCAACCCTTGTTTTGATATGCTTACTTGCCCAGCGTCCAAAAGCCGCAGAACCTCCAGCACGATTCATCAGGCACACCATAGTTCCAAGAATTACCAGAAACACCAGAATACCTACATTACTGCTGCTTGATAATACACTGATCATTCCTCCGGAAAAAATCTGATTTACGGTTCCTTCAAAATTAGCGCCGGAATACAAAAGGGCTCCAACTAAAATCCCAAGAAATAAAGAACTGTAAACCTCCTTTGTGATCAACGCCAGAACAATTGCTACGACCGGCGGTATCAGTGACCAGAAGGTTGCATACACTGCCGGAGTAGCCGCCTCCTCTTCTGCTGCCAGAACGGTTACCGGACAAGCCAGCAGGAACAGCAAAACAGCTGTAAAAAGAACAGATAATTTGTTACGATTGAATTTCATTATCACTTTCCTCCCTAAAAATAACGTCTATTACACAAAAAAACCATGAATGCGGGGGGTCCATCATGGGACGACACATTCATGGCATTTATTCTTCACAGGATCCATACCTTAGATAGCGCTCCACAACAGTGACAGTCTGCCGCATATTCTGCGTCAGCCCAGGATTTTTCTCTCTTGGCAGATAAAATCCTTCGGCAGTCTCCCCTTTCCTTCCAGCCAGTCTGCCAAACGACCCAGAACCAGTCCTGTCATGTGCAGTAATCTCTGTACACTGCTGATTCTTATGGCTGAAATTACTATTGAAGCCTGCGCCTCTATCATAACTTCCCGTATTCAGTTTTTTTACAAAAACACTGTATCAGTTTTTTGATGTAATTGCAACCCTTATTTTTCTTATTACGACTTATCCGTAAATGCGAAAATATGATAAGATTTGGTTTCCCCGATCTGTTCACAGCCATTCTTTAAGAGGAATGCATGCAGTTCTTCATTTTTCGCTACTACCACAAATTCTGTCTTCGTCTTTTTTAAAGCTTTTCTGAATTTTTTTCCATTGTCGTAAATCTGATAATCAACTACATCTAAAATTGCCTTTTGGCGTTTATATTTCTTGCTTTTCTCGCTATACTCTCCTGCCACTGTACTTCCGGCTCTGTAAATGCTTGCATTTCTGTTGATCGTAAGCTTAAACCGGGCATCATACTGCCGTACAATATTATTCAGACTGTTGTCAAACACCACCTTGGGCTGGGAATCCGGTGTCTCCATATTCTCATACAGAATATCACAGATTTCCATAAGCTCATCCGGCACCTTATAAATATTATCTGCTGCAGCAAAATCCTTCACTACTCCATTCAGAGGATTTCCCAAAAGCACAAATACCCCCAGCACTGCAAGAGCCGCTGCCGCTTTCATCCATTTTTTCTTAAACCAGGAAACAAAGGTCGTTCCGTAATAAGCCATTGCAGGAATCACCGGCAGGATCCATATAAAACGATAATATTCGTTTTCAAAATCCAGCTTCGCGATTATATACTTTACAACTACAGGATTATATACCGTCAGAAAAAGAAACGCTGTATACCCTATAAAAATCCTGGAGCTTTTTTTCCTTCCCCAGATCAATGTGCATAAAAGACCAACTGCAAAAAGGAACGGATACCATTTGGAGCCCCAGTACAGCTTCATACAGGCTTTTACAAAGTTTAATCCCAGTTCATCAATTGTCACTCCAGCCATACCATTCCCCTTTCTATGATGCGGCAAGCCGGATCAGTCCCAGCTTACATGCAAAATAAACTGCCGCATATATACCGGAAGGAAGCATACAAAGAATGCAATAAGGTATTGCGGAAAATTTCCGATTCATAAACATCACCGGCACCATTCCAGCCAGGATTGCCGCAGGAAAAATAATCGCAGAACCGGAAAAAGCCAGTGCACTTGCAGCTATAAGAAACAACACCAGCCAGACAGCTTTTTCCTCTTTTTTCTGGTAAAACCACAAGGCACACATTAGCACTGCCGGAAAAGCAATATTGGCAAGAATGGCTTTTCCTTCATAGCTTCTGGTAAAGAAAAAGGTTCCTGCGGTATAAATAGTCCCACAAAAAAGCTGAAGAACACATACGAATATCACCATCAGATCGGCTTTTTTTCTGGAATCATCGAACAGGCGCTTTCCAATCTGATAAATGATCAGGTTGGAAATCATAACATTCACACAGGACATTACGATTTTTGCCTGAACGATGGGATGAATTCCAAGCAATTTACACCAGATCGCATTATTCATAGGATAAGCAGACAAAATATAGCGTGCCTGAAAGCGTCTCAAAATGCCGCCCTGAAAAGGATCGTACCTGCCAAAGGTATTGGTAAACACAGAAGTGCTTACCGTTCCCACATAATATGTGGCATCCACGGTAGTATCCTCATACAGCACCACAATAAGACATTGTAAAAGAACGACTCCTACAACGGCAATGAGCATAACCGAATGCTCTTTCCATAGCCGTCCGACAAAAGTTTGCTTTTCTTTTTCTGAAACCGCATTTTTTCTTTTGTGTTTCAGAAAAAGACAGCTGCCACCCAGAGCAATCAACAGGATCAGGACCCATAATACCGCCCCATAGCTAAGAGGCACCCACAAAAGGGTCATTGGTACAACAACGATTTCTAATATTGTAAAATAAACCAGATATCCCAGAATCAGCTGCAATGATATATCTTCTTTTAATTTTAATGCCTTGGACAAAAGCCTGCCTGCTGCAAAAAATATAGTCATTTCCAGAATAAATCCTATGCACGCAAGACAAACCTCTCTCATTTATGGATTTCTCCTTTTAACTGATTCTCCAGAACTCCCATTGCTACCTTCTCCGGGGTGATCGGAAGCTCTCTTACCCGCACACCGGAAGCATTGTAAACAGCATCTGCAATTGCAGGACAAGGAGTATCAATTACCAGCTCACCAATGGATTTGGCTCCAAAAGGACCACTCTTCTCATAGCTGCTCTCAAATTCCACACGGATATTTCCAATATCCACACGGCTTGGGATCTTGTACTGCATGAAAGAATTCTCACGGATTTTTCCAGCTTTGGTGTACTGTACCTCTTCCATAAGAGCCATGCCGATTCCCTGGGCAACACCGCCTTCTGTCTGCACTCTGGCAAGATTCGGATTGATCGGAGTTCCACAGTCTACAACTGCCACATAATCGATCAGTTCAATATTACCAGTCTCTTTGTCAACTTCCACTTCTGCTGCACCGATCATGTACGGCGGCGGGGAAATCTGGGAAGAGAAGGATGTTGTCACTTGAAGTTCCTGGTTATTACCACAGGTTCCCTTATAGGCGATTTCCTGAAGACTTACTTCTTTCTCTCCTGCAAACACTCTCTTACCGTCAAACTCGACCTGATCCGGTTCTGCACCAAGCATTCCTGCGCCCATTTTCACAATACGCTTTTTCAGCTCGCCACAAGCATTGATTACTGCATTTCCGGTAGCATAAGTAGTAGCAGAAGCATAAGATCCGGAATCATAAGGAGAAACATCTGTATCAACACCAAAGGCAACAATATTATCAAACTCTGTTTCCAGACAATCTGCTGCCATCTGGGAAAGAATGGTATCACAGCCAGTACCCATATCTGCACATCCAAGAGACAAGGTATAAGATGCATCCTCATTCAGCTTCAGGGTAGCACCACCAACATCAACATTTGAAATGGATGATCCCTGCATAGCCATGGCAAGACCTACACCGCGTACCTTTCCATTTCCCATATCCCGGCATGGATATTTCTCCTCCCAGCCGATCATTTCCTTTGCACGAGCCAGGCAACGGTCCATGGTACAGCTTGCAGTATGTGTCAGATTGCCATCATAATCATACATTGGCTCCCCTTCGATAGGCATGTTCAGCTCACGGATCTTCGCCGGATCCATATTCATCTTATGAGCCAATTCATTGACTGCTGACTCCACCGCATAGATACCCTGTGTTGCCCCATATCCGCGGTATGCACCTGCTGCCTGCACATTGGTATACACAACCTCATAATCAAAAGCAAAAGCCTCCAGATTACGGTACAGCGCAATTGCCTTATGACCGGTCAGACCTACTGTTGTTGGACTGTGATCACCATATGCGCCCGCATTGGAAAGAGCCTCTACTTTAATTCCTTTTACAATTCCATTCTCATCGGCACCTACCTGCACATGAACCTCCATTTCATGACGTGGAGAGCCGCAGGTCAGGGTTTCATAGCGGCTGTAAACGATCTTGGACGGACGTCCTGTGAGCCAAGTAACGATTGCCGGATAAATCTCACAGACCTCTGTCTGCTTCGCACCGAAACCACCACCAATACGCGGCTTGATCACGCGGATCTTAGAGGATGGGATTCCAAGGGCATTTCCAAGGATTCTGCGCAGATGGAAAGGAACCTGTGTGGAAGATACTACGTTCAGTCTTCCGAAATGATCCTTGGTACAATATGTACGGAAGGTCTCCATCATACTCTGCTGATCTGCCTTCGTATGATAAACTTCATCTACGGTATACTTACACTCTGCAAGAACCTTATCAATGTCTCCCATTTCCTCATGGCCCTTGGCTGCAAGATTTCTCTTATTATCCGCACCTACCGGGAATTTAGACTCCCAGTTCTCTTCCGGATGGACCAGAACAGGATTGTCCTTCGCAGTATGCATATCAAGGACCGGTGTTTCCACGCGGTATTTTACTTTCACGCGCTTCATGGCAAGGTCTACAGCAGCCTCCGTCTCACCTGCCAGGATTGCCACAGCATCCCCTACAAAACGCAGATGCTGATCCAGGATCATTCTGTCATAAGGACTGAACTCCGGATACGTCTGTCCGGCTGATGCAAAACGACGCTTGGGCACATCCTGCCAGGTGAGGATGCAAGCCATGCCTTCAACCTTCATCGCAGTATCTGTCTTAATTTCTTCTACCCAGGCATTTGCGTAAGGGCTTCTTAAAATCTTGATGATCAGGCAATCCTTCGGTGCCAGGTCATCTGTATATACAGGCTGGCCTGTAACAAGAGCCATGGCATCTTTTTTCTGAAGTGACTGATTTACATAGCTCATGCCTGCACCTCCTTCTCCTGCTCTTTGTTGCCTTCTGATTTATTCTTCTTAAATTCCAGATATTTCAGGATACTTCTTGTCTGTCCCACAAACCCGGAACAACGGCATAAATTACCGGCCAGATATTCCTTAATGTCATCCTCTGTGGGATTTTCCAGTTCTCTGGTCATGGCAATTACATTCATAATAAAACCAGGGTTGCAGAAGCCGCACTGCTCTGCACCTTCATTGGCAAGAAAAGAACCGAATTCCTCGGCTTCAGCCTGAAGCCCCTCCATGGTCATAACCTTTTTGCCATCAATACGTGCTGCCAGAACACTGCAGGAAAGCACAGGCTTATCATCTGCCAGCACAGTACAAAGACCACAGTTCGCAGTCTCACAGCCTCTCTTTACACTATAACAGCCAAGGCTTCGAAGAAATTCCAGAAGCATGGTATCCGGACGGATTTCCTCTTCCTTTTTGACTCCATTCAGCCAGAAATTAATTCTCATCAGTCAATCCCTCCTACTGCTTCTAACGCTCTTCTTGTAAGAACCTTCACAAGAAGACTTCTGTATTCTGCACTGCCTCGCATATTTCCGGATGTGGGAACCTTCTCTGCCGCATAATCTGCAAATCTCAGAATTGCTTTCTCTTTCTCGTCAGCAGACATCTGGTCTATATCTGCAAGAAGCTTCTCTTCATCAGTAATAAGAAACGCTCTTGCAGGACGGGCTCCGTAAACTGCCTTTACACCGCTATCGGAAAGACTGATGCAGCATGCCAGAACCGGAAAATCTGTCTTGGTATTTCGCTGACTTAAGTAAATCGTCTTTAATGGAGTCTTCTTCACAATAATACGAACCAGAATATCCCTGTCCTTTGGCATTTTTACAAAGTCAGAAAGACAGACTCTGCCTGCCTTATACAACTCTACTTCCGTATCAAGCGCAAGTAACATAGTCAATACATCAGAAAAGCCGAAGCGTCCCCAGACACTTCCGCCTACCGTTGCACAGTTGCGGAACTGAACCCCCACAATATGGCGCAAACTCTCTCTTATTGCTCCATTTGTATAGGTATCAAGTCCCTTGTGAAGTTCCAGATCACGTAAAGGTGTCATACAGCCGATCACGAATTCTTCCCCAGTTTCTGTGATACGATCCAGTCCAAGACCAGACAAGTCAATGGCTGTGGTCACATTACGGCTGCCCATTTTCAGCCATACCATACCGCCTAGCACACAGGCTGTCCGCTTCTGGTTCAGCTCATAAGCCTCTTCCAGAGATTCCACTTTCACATAATTTTTTATTTTAAGCATGCTTTCTTCCTTTCTTGTATTGTTCCTTCTTAGTATAACAAGAAAAATAACAGATTTCCAGCAAAATGACATATTCAGAATATTTTTTTATTTTGATTTTATACATATTATATAGATATTTTCAAACAATTGTGTTATAATGCATGAAAAGAACGGAATATTTCACGAAAGGAGCGGGTTTTATGAGTAAACGTATCATAACAATCAATCGTATGTTTGGAAGTAACGGACGTATTATTGGAAAGGATCTTGCCGAGGAACTGGGATTTAAATTTTATGACAAAGAGCTGATTGAAATGGCAAGTAAGGAGAAGAATATTCCTTTCGATGAATTTGCCAGAGTAGATGAGCGTAAGGCCAGCCAATGGCTGTATCCGGTAGATTATGAACTTCAGATGAATCCGGAGTACCACTTTGTCCCTATGAATGATGTACTGTTTGACCTGCAGAAGAAGATCATTCTGGAAGCCGCTGATAAGGAAGACTGTGTCATTGTCGGACGCTGTGCAAACTATCTCCTAAAGGACAACAAGGAAAAGCACCTGAGAATATTCATTTATGCACCTTTCGAAGATCGTGTGAAAACAGTTATAGCCCGTACCGGACGGGAGGAGAAAAGTGTACGCAAGCTGGTGAAGCGTACCGATAAAGAACGACGTGCTTATTACGAGTATTTCACAGATACCAACTGGCTGGATATGCTTCAATATGATCTGTGCATAAACAGCAGCACGGTAACTAAGGAAGAAATTGTAGATATGGTAAAAAAGCTTATCTAAAGAAAGTTTAAAAGCAGGCCGACCGCGATTACTACCACGGTTGGCCTGCTTTTTTATAGGCTTATATAAGATTTCAAAAATTCATATATGTCATCTTCTGTTGGAGGACAGCCTGCCAGATGATGAATAAAATGACAAGTGCAGTTTCCAATCCCAAGCTTTCCCTCCTGCTTGCGATAGCCCTGCCCAATACAGATCCGGGTGTCCAGCTTATTCAAGAGACCTTCCTGCTGCAGCCTGTCAAGCGCGGGAATCAGATTTCCGTAGCAGGCACTGCAGGATTCCACCTCTTCTACTGCATCTGCAAGCTCCACTACTTTACGCGACTTTGGAATAGGTTTGCCTGGATCACCACCGATCACCTTGATCTCTGCCTGACGGATGTCAGAGCAGCCTACGCCAAGAGCGGCAGCTTTTACAATGTAGGGGACTTCTTCTACCTGATAATGCATCATGTCACAAACATAAGCATCCATAAGAACCGGGTCTGTACCTGCAAGAACACGGTTCATTTCCACCGGGTTTCCTCCGTCCTCGAAATCAAGATCTCCACAGATATTGTCCACCACAATAAAATCCTGATAGATACCAAGGCCAAGATGGGCAATGGGATCGTGAAGACCAAGCGCATGGAATCGGCGCTTCTCGGAATTAGGCAAAAGGCCTTTCATGTTCTTCAGAGCACAGGTAATCTTCGTCTGGCAATGTCCCTTCAGCACCGGGACATTGATAAGGAAATCAAGGTCAAGAACACTTTTACAAATATTCAGAGTCATGTCACCGCATTCTACCGGAACCCCCTTTTCCTTTTGCATATCCAGGAAAGGAACGTTATATTTTTCACAGAGAGATTTATAACCGCATACCTCGTAGGATTCGGAGGTCTTATCTCCTACCCAGGAGCCTTCCATGATAACCAGATTAGAAAAACCTTTTTCCTGAAGGTATTCTACGATTCCGGCGACTACCTCCGGGTGGGTGGTGCCGCCCCAGCAGGCTTCCATGGGGGCAACCAAGTTGGGCTTGATACCAATTCGCATGCTGTGCAAATCGTTCTCATGATCCTGATTCTCTGCAAAATCCACAGAACATTCCACTTTCTTTTTCCCACATTTCTCATGCTTCTGCTCTATCTCCCCTGCCAGATCAGATGCCTCCAGCAGTTCCTTCGTCATCTCTGTATATTCGGTTCCGCATTTTATAAAAATCTGATTCTTCTTCATTCCAGGATCCGTACTCCTCATTTATTCAGTTCGGTTAAACGTCTCTTTATCCACAGCACCGTTCTGGCATGCCACGATCGTAGTACAAACAGCATCTCCTGTAATGTTGACTGCAGTTCTGGCCATATCCAGAATACGGTCAATACCCATGATGATACCAATGGCCTCAACCGGAAGCCCGACAGAATTAAATACCATTGTCAAAGTAACAAGACCAACACTTGGAATACCTGCTGTACCAATAGATGCCAGAGTTGCAGTACCGATTACAGTCACATAATCCATTGGCGTCAACTGGATTCCAAAAGCCTGGGCTGCAAACATAACTGCAACACCCTGCATGATTGAAGTACCATCCATGTTAATGGTCGCACCAAGAGGAATGGTAAATGAAGAAATCTTCTTGGAAACACCCATTTTTTTATGGAGTGTGTCAATAGACAGCGGAATGGTTGCATTAGATGTAGCTGTAGAAAATGCAAAGGCCATAACCGGGAAAAACTTTTTAATAAATCTGACCGGATTCAGACCGGTAAGTACCTTGAGCAGAATCTGGTATACTCCAAAGCACTGAATTGCAAGAGCCAGTAAAACAGCGATCATATACTTTGCCAGCGGAACAAATGCACTGAAACCAATATTTGCAAAGGTTCTGGCAATCAGACTGAATACTCCGATAGGTGCCAGCTTCATGACCATCATGGTCATTTCCATCATAATATCATTAAACTGACTGATAAAGTTTGCAACTGTCTCTGCACGCTCTCCAAGCTTGGCAAGAATCACACCTATGATCAGAGCAAATACTATGATCTGCAGCATTTCCCCATTTGCCAGGGATTTAACAGGATTATCCGGAATAATATTCAGAATCGTCTGCACCAGGGAAGTAGATTCCATCGTTTCCACGCTTGAAGCACTGGTCTGGATCTGACTCATATCAAGCCCGATTCCAGGTCTGAGCAGGGTTCCGATTCCAAGAGCAACTGCTACCGCAACTGCTGTTGTGATCAGATAAAATGCAAGGGTTTTTCCGCCTACATTTCCCAGCTTCTTCGTGTCTCCGATTGCCATACTTCCGCATACAAGAGAACAAAATACAAGCGGTACTACAAGCATTTTCATGAGACGGATGAAGCCCTGTCCCAGAACATACAGAATCCCCTCTACGATCACATCACTTTTCATACTGCTGTCCGGCACCAGATAATGAAGCACCATTCCGGTAATGGCTCCGGCAATCAGTGCGATAAAAATCATGCTGGTAAGGCCAAGCTTCTTTTTTTCTTTTGTTGTCGTTCCTTTTTTTGCGCCCATCTTAACCCTCCAGCTTTTCTTTCATAAACTCTTCCAGGGACTCTTTCCATTCCGGCATGTCATATACATCAATGATCCGGAGAATGAAATTGTCCAGAACTGCATAGGCCGGTCTGCCAAAAGACAGATCAGACTGAGGTGTGGGAACCGGATTCAGCTCATCCTTTTTCCCAGCAAGGCGAAGGATTTCCTGAGCAAATTCATAACGGCTGCAAACACCCTTACAGGTAGCATGATAAGTTCCATATTCATTCGTGTAGATCAGATGAAGAATGATTCTTGCCAGATCTCTGGCACTGGTGGGGGAACCGTACTGATCTTCCGCTACGGAAAGTGCTCTGCCTTCCTCTGCCGCCTTCAGAACACTATTTACAAAGTTGTTTCCCTTTCCATAAACCCAGTTGCTTCGGATAATAAAATGCTTGTGCGTAAACTCCTTCACATAATTTTCTCCGGCACGTTTGGATCTGCCATAAACAGTTGTTGGATTGGTATCGTCAAACTCTGTATAGGGTTTCTTCGCCAGACCGTCAAAAACATCGTCTGTGGAAAGCTGTACCATCTTTGCTCCTGTTTTTCTTGCCACAATACTTAAGTTACGTGCTCCAAGTGCATTTACCCGAAATGCTTCCTCCGGCTCCTTCTCGCAAAGCTCCACATTGGTAAGTCCTGCACAGTTAATGATCACATCCGGACGATTGATCTCACCGAAGCGAAGAACTTCATCTGTTTCGGTAATATCAAGCTCGTTCTTATCCGTATTCAGAACTTCGATTTCTAATGGATCCAGCACGTCATTAATTGCTTCGCCGATCTGACCTTCTGATCCTACGATCCATACTTTTTGCATCCTCTTTCCTCCTTAAATGATTTGTTACTGTGATTTTCATATCACCGCTCAACTTGTTCACAGCAACAGATTTTGCACACAGTTGATATTATTTTAACAATTCATCTTACTCTCTGTCAAGAAAAAAAGCCGCACTTGTCAATGCAACCCCTCAGGATTGCCTTGAATTTCTCTTATCCACCTTGTATAATGCAGATGTAATATACTTGATTAACAGGCTCTGAATTTTTCAGGAAGGACGAATATGAACAGACGTATGAAAAGAAAAACAGGAAAACGAAAGCGTCAGCTGCAAAGAAAATATCTTTTCCGCAAGCTTGTTACAACAGGAGCACTTGTTGCCACAGCTTCCCTTATACTATTTGGTGGAATTTCCATTTATAAAAAAGTCAAAGATAAAGCCAACACAGTTTCTATGGTTACTGATGTCTCCGGCGAAAATCCCGGTCTAAACATGGAACAGTCAGACTCTCTTGCAGAAGTAAAGGCTGCCATGGCACGTCCCACTTCGTTTTCCCCCAGATGTGTAGAATCTACGAAACCATCCCTTTACATAGAATCGACTGACATTGAAACAGATGGTCAGACTCTCGCCAGTATTTCGGACTATGCTCCCAAGGAAAGCCATTCCTTTGATGCAGGAATCAGCTATACAGATGTTGATGGCATTGTTACCTTCCGTGGAAATAACTTTCGAGACACTGCATCCTACGGCAATACACAGATAAAAGATGGAAAAATAAAGGATTTATGGACAGCAAAAACCGGCTCTCTCACCTACGGAGATGCAACCTGGTCCGGAAGCGGATGGACCGGTCAGCCTCTTATGGAAAAATGGCCCAAAGAAGTAAAAAAGGCCATGAATATGTACGACTGGGCAAAAGAAAAAGACGACCTTGTGGAGGTCATCTATGCCTGTATGGATGGTTATGTATATTTTCTGGATCTGGAAACAGGAGAAGCCACAAGAGATCCCCTCTATCTTGGATTCACCTTCAAGGGGGCCGGCGCCCTGGATCCCAGAGGCTATCCGATTCTGTACGTAGGTGCAGGTTACGACAGCAATGAGGGAACTGCCAGAGTATTTGTAGTTAATCTTCTGGACTGCAGCGTCATGTACACCTTTGGAAACAACGATCCCTTTTCCCTTCGGGGAAATTTAAGCTATTTTGATTCTTCAGCCCTTGTGGATGCCAAAACGGACACTCTGATCTACCCTGGTGAAAACGGCATTCTTTACCTTATAAAGCTGAACACCAATTATGACAAAGAAGCAGGAACTTTATCCATTGCCCCGGATTCCATTGTAAAATGGCATTATTACGGAACCAGAACTAGCATTGCTTCTTACTGGCTGGGTATGGAAGACAGCGCTGCCATCTATGACGGTTATATTTTTATGTCGGACAATGGCGGCAACCTGATGTGCCTCGATTTGAACACCCTGCAACTTGTATGGGCACAGGATATTCTGGATGACTCCAATTCCTCACCGGTTCTTTCTGTTGAAGACGGACACCTTTACCTGTATATCAGTACCTCCTTCCGGCTTGGCTGGCGCAGTAATTCCATTGCTGAGGTTCCCATATGGAAAATTGACGCCGAAACTGGCGAGATCATCTGGAAGACATCTTATGATTGTGCTTCTGATGATGGTGTATCCGGAGGTGTCCAGTCTACGATTGCAGTTGGAAAAGAACAGCTCTCTGACAACATTTACGTAACCGTTGCCAGAACAGACGGACAAGCCCAGGGAGTCCTTGCCTGCATTGATAAAGGATCCGGTGAAGTCAACTGGGAGCACCAGTCCGCTTATGCCTGGTCCTCTCCTGTCTGTGTGTACAACCCGGATGGCAGTGGAAAGGTGCTCTACTGCAACAGCACAGGTCACATTTACCTGCTAGACGGAAAAACAGGAGAAGTTCTTGATACTCACCAGATCAGTGAAGGTGTTATCGAGGCATCTCCTGCTGTATATAAAAGCTATATGGTGGTAGGCACCAGAGATTGTAAAATATGGGGGATGGAACTGCAGTAATGCGGTTCCACCCCCTTTCTTATTCTTCTGCTTTCACAGCCCATCTCATTTTCGTAGATCTGGCTCTTCCATTCTGGGCACATTCCTGTGCAGTAGGACGTATCACATCTCTTGCATAATCAGAATAGATTCCGGCTTTATAGCCTTCTTTTAACGCTTTCTTTACCAGCTTATCCTCTCCGGAATGGAAGGTAAGGATCGCAGCCCTTCCTCCTGGCTTCAACGCACCTGGCAGTTTTTCCATAAATTCATACAGAACTTCAAACTCCCGGTTCACATCGATTCGAAGTGCCTGGAAGGTACGCTGGCAGGTTTTCTTAATGGTATCCTTCTTTTCTTTTTCCGGAAGGAAAGAAAGAGTCTTCTCAATGATCTGGCGAAGCTTTGTAGTGGTATCAATATGGTTTCCCTTACGGATTTCATCTGTGATCGCCTTCGCAAGCTCCTCACAGTATGGTTCATCCGAATTCTCATAAAGCATACCTGCAAGCTCATCTCTTGAAATATGCTCCAGACGCTCTGCCGCACTGATTCCGGCTTCCTGATCCAGTCGCAGATCCAGGGGGCCATCTACCTTAAAGGAAAATCCTCTCTTTGGGTTGTCGATCTGCATGGAAGACACTCCCAGATCGGCAAGAAGAAAATCAAAGCCTCCTACCTCTTTGGCAATTTCGTCAATGGTACAGAAGTTCTGAAGCTTAATCGTCAGAATATCCTCCCCGAAGCCAAGCTCCTCCAGACGCTTCTTTGTTTTCGCTGCTTCCTCATGGTCTACATCTGTAGCGTACATATGCCCCTGCCCCTGCAAACACTGAAGCATAGCCTTTGTATGTCCACCGTAGCCTAAAGTGGCGTCAAAGCCAACCTGCCCAGGCTTGATTTCCAGAAAATCAATTATTTCTTTTACCATGATAGAAATATGCATGCCAGCCGGGGTATTCCCCTTATTCATAACATGCTGGATGGTATCCTGATATTTCTCCGGCTGAAGCTCTTTGTACTTTTCCTCAAATTTTTTCGGATATTTACCCTTATAACGTACTCTTCTTTTATGCGGCTGCTCTCCCTCCTGAAATACCTGTGTGTTCTGAGGATTATTTATTTCGTTTTTCTGTGCCATTCTTATCTCCTGTGTCTTTTTCTATTCCCCCATGTATTACTCTGCTCCGGCATCCTTCCGGTTCTGTTTACGTTTTTCCAATTCCATGCTGATTTTGGAAACAAACAGATCAAATGCCACATTATTTTTACCACTGTTGATCACAATATCCGCCTTAGAACGAGTTGGCTCCACATACAGATAATGCATGGGCTTTACCGTATTCAGATACTGGTTGATAATGCCTCTTAAATCTCTTCCCCGTTCTTCCACATCCCGGGTGATTCTGCGCAGGATACGCTCATCTGCATCAGCCTCTACATACACCTTGACATCAAGCAGTTCCCGCACCCTTGGGTCTGCCAAGAGAAGAATTCCCTCCACAAGAATCACTGGGCTTGGCTTAATATGAAGAATCTTATCAGAACGGTTATGCAAGGAATAATCATACACCGGACACTCTATGGATTTTCCCTGTTTCAGAAGCTTCAGATGCTCCACCAGAAGTTCCGTCTCCAGTGAATCCGGATGGTCATAATTCACAGTTACACGTTGCTCAAAAGGAACCCCATCCTGTCTGCGATAATAGTTGTCATGATAGAGAACTACCACATCATCTCCGAAGTATTCTTTGATCCGGTTTGTAAATGTAGATTTTCCGGAGCCAGAGCCGCCGGCAATTCCTATAATAAGACTTTCCATATCCTTCACTCCTGCCTGTCAAGGCCAAATTCTTCCGGCATAAATCTTGGACAAATATTCTCAGAAGTACAAATTACGGTAGAGGAAAGGCGCGTACCAATCGCACAAGCCTCCCTCATAGTCTTTCCATAGGTAAGACCCACACATACCCCTGCAAAAAAAGCATCTCCTGCTCCGGTAGTATCCACAACATCTACCTTCATGGCCGGATATACACCACAGCTTCCTTCCTGATCTGCATAAGCTGCTCCTTCGCTTCCCATTGTAACTACCATCTTCGGAATATGGGCAGACTGAATACGCTTCATCAGACACTCTGCCATTTCTTCCGGGTTCAGATTGCTGTAGTCTTCAGAAAACAGCTGTCCTGCTTCCTGCTGGTTGCAGACAAAGCAGGCTGTTTTTCGAAGGAAATCACGGCGCTCCATGGCAATTGTCATATTCGAAACAATGGCATATACTTTTTTGCCATATTTTTCTGCATAATGGAATGTCTTTTTTACAATTTCTTTATCAATATCAATCTCAATTACAATGCTGTCCGCATCCTGAAATATTTCATCTCCGCACTCATTCAGGATCTGCTCAATGGGACGGTGATCCGGACGCTTGGAAATGGATGCCACTACATCTCCATCCTGATCAAAAACAGCAAGCCAGGTGCCCATTCCATCCTTTACCTTGCGCATATACCGGGTATCGACCTTATGACGCTCCAGTTTCCGGATCACATCGTCTCCCATTGCATCATCGTCTACCAGACTGACGAAAGTAGGCTTTAATTCAATATTTGCAATATCTTCCACTACATTTCTGCCTACACCGCCATGAATCTGCTGGATCACACCTGCATTTCTTCCTCCCGGAATAAATGGTGCTGTGGAATATCCTTTCACATCAATAAAAACATCACCGATCACAACAATTCCCATATTTCTTCTTTTCTCCTCCGTTGTATTCCGTCATTACATATTTACAATGATTTCTGTTACCAGTTCTTTAAAGGATTTCGCCACTCTGTCCGCTGTCTCCTGCACTTCCTTATGGTTCAGCTCTTCTTTTGAAATTCCTGCTGCCATGTTGGTGATACAGGAAATTCCGCACACCTCAAGTCCCATATGACGGGCCGCCATGGCTTCACATGCCGTACTCATTCCAACTGCGTCACCGCCCCATATAGCCGCCATTTTTACCTCAGCCGGTGTTTCATAATTGGGACCTGTAAACTGGACGTAAACACCTTCCTGAATGGAAATTCCCCTTTTCTTCGCACTGGTACGAATCACATCCTGGATTCTTCGACTGTAGACTTCACTCATATCCGGAAATCTGCTTCCTAATTCGTCAATATTCGGACCGATCAACGGGCTTGGTATCCCTGTGGTAATGTGATCTGTGATCATCATGAAATCCCCTGGTTTAAAGGTTGTATTTACACCACCTGCAGCATTGGTAAGGAACAACTTTTTCGCCCCCATCATTCCCATCAGTCTGGTTGGAAGTACTACATCTGACATTGGATAGCCTTCGTAATAGTGCACCCTTCCCTGCATGATCACAACCGGCACATTTTCTACATAACCAAATACAAATCTGCCCTTGTGACCTGCAACTGTAGAAGTTGGAAAGCCCTCAATATCTGTATAATCAATGGTTGTCTCTATACGGATCTCATCTGCGTAATCTCCAAGACCAGAACCAAGAATCAACGCCACCTCCGGCTTGAAGTCCGTTTTGGCTCTCACACTTGCAAGGCAAGTCTCTAATTTCTTATATAACTCGTTCATATATCCTTCTCCTTCTTTCATTTACCGATTTTATCTTCAACTGTCCTCTTCAGACCCTCATACTGCTTTCTGTCAATACAGATCTGATTTCCTTTTTTTAGGATCAGCTGATCCGCCTGAAACTTTTTAATAGCCCGGCTGATGCTTTTCAGACAAAGTCCGGTTTCATCAGCCAGATTCTGGCGGCTTTCATTAATCAGTAACATGTCATTTTTGTTATATTTTTCGAATCTTTCCGAAAAAAGTACAGCCAGTCTGTCAGCACCTTCCAGAAACAGATAAAGCCGGTTTCTTCTTACCTCTTCCAAAAGAGAAACACAGGTAAGCCTTGCCTCCATGCAAAATGCTTCCGTATCTGAATAAATCCATTTTTCATACTGAGCTCTTGGCAGCTTTGCAACAATACAGTCTGTTTCCGTCTGCAAAGTGGTTCTGTAGGTATCCTGTCCCAGTATCACCTCCATGCCACCAAGTGCGATCAGATTCACTGGCTTCATAAAGTCATAAGCAATTCCGGAGACCCGGTAGTCCGTAGCCTTCACTCTGCCTTTCGCAACGAAAAAAATCGTATCTGCCGGTTCATTTTCTCTGATAAAAACCGTTCCGGCTTCCATTATCTCGCTTTGAAACAGGTCCATAAGCCATAAAGGTGCAGTTCTGAAATACGCTTCAAATTGTTTCTGTCTTTCTCTCTCCAGTTCCCGAAGGAACGGAAGTACATCATGCAGGTAAGTATGCTTCATGTGATTTCCTCATTTTTTGCGAAATGCTATTTTGCATTTATATCCGTTTCAAAGCTTCTCTAAAATTGAGTGTCCGATAGTTCCTTCCGGCATTTTCACACCGAAATTCTCTGCTATCGTTGCTCCGATAATGGAAAACGTATCTTCGTTTTCGAGGGCTCCACCATTCTCCATTGCTTTGGAATAGGCAATAAAAGGAACGTATTCCCTGGTATGATCCGTACCACTATAGGTAGGATCATTTCCATGGTCTGCTGTCAGGATCAAAAGATCGTCTTCCTTAAGTTTCTGCAGCAGAATCCCAAGGTTTTTATCGAATTTCTCGATTTCTTTTGCGTAGCCTTCCACATTTCTTCTATGTCCCCACAGTGCATCAAAATCAACCAGATTCACAAAACAAAGGCCGTTGAAATTTCCTTCACAGATTTCAATTGTCTGTTCCATTCCATGCACAGAGCTGTCGGAATGAAGGCTTTTCGTAATTCCCTCTCCACAGAAAATATCGTTGATCTTTCCCACGCCGATCACATCAAGCCCATTATCCTTTAGCGCATTTAAGGCAGTAACTCCTGTAGGCTTTAATGCATAGTCATGACGATTACTGGTTCTCTTGAACTCACCTTTCTTTTTACCCACATAAGGTCTTGCAATGACACGGCCCACACGCCATTCATCCTTTAAGGTAATTTCCCTGGCAATCTCACAGCAGCGATACAGATTCTGAAGATCAAAGGTTTCTTCATTTCCACAGATCTGAAGGACAGAGTCAGCAGAAGTGTAGACGATCATAGCACCTGTATTGATTTCCTCTTCCCCAAGCTCTTCAATGATTTCTGTACCACTGGCACTTTTATTCCCAATAACACGTTTGCCACAGCGCCGTTCCAGTTCCTTGATCAATTCCGGTGGAAAACCTGTATCTGTGAAGGTGATAAACGGTTTCTCGGTCTTGATTCCCATCATTTCCCAGTGCCCGGTCATAGTATCTTTACCGTTACTGGCTTCTCCTACCCGCATATAGCGGCCTATTGGTCTCTCCTCCCCCTGCATGTTTCCTGCCGGATGAAGATTCAGCATTCCTAATTTTCTGAGATTTGGTATTTCCAGGGAACCCATTTTATCCAGAATATGTCCGAATGTGTCAACCCCGGTATCGCCGTATTTCTCTGAATCCGGCATGGCACCGATTCCAAGAGAATCCAGAACGATTACGAAAATCCTTTCATATTTTTTCAAAACAAAATCCCCCATTTCTATTGCTCTTCATACTTACTTATGCCACCTTTGTATTATCTGATCTGTAATTCTGAATATAGCCTTTCTTTTTCCTCTTCACTGACAAATGCGGTATCTACTGCATTTTTCATTAAGAGCGGAATCTCTTCATCCCGGATTCCGTAAACCTTCTGAATAAATTGCAGCTCTTTCGTAAGACTTGTATTGCTGACCGTACGATTGTCTGTATTTACGGAAACCGTCAGACCTGCATTCAGAAACTCCCGTAAAGGATATTCTGCTGTGCTGTTTACTGCCTTTGTCTGAAGATTGCTGATCGGACACATTTCAATACCAATTCCATGGGTAGCCAGTTCTCTCTGAAGATCATAATGACCTCTAAGGGCAATACCATGACCGATCCTGCCTGCTCCAGCTTTTACAGAATCCATAATATTCTGCACACTTCCGCATTCTCCTGCATGGATAGTAAATGGCATTTCAAGCTTACGGGCATTCTGAAAGAGTTCCATAAACTGTGACATTGGATATACGCTTTCCGCTCCTGCAAGATCAGCTGCACACACACCATAGCCCAGATACTCCCGGGCTGTTTTTATCATGCGGCTGTTGTCCTCCTGACTGTGATGGCGCATGGCGCAGGTGATCACTCCAAACCGGATTCCGAAATCTGCCCTGCCCCGTTCAAGGCCCTTTAGAAGAGCCTCGATCACAGAGCGGCAGTTCATTGCAGCTGTCTCGGATAAAAGAGGGGCAAAACGGATTTCCGCATATCGTACATTCTCAAGGCTCATGGTTCTTAATACATCGTATCCAGCCTCTTCCAGCCCCTTTTCATCCATGATACATTGCCCGGGCAGTGCAAATTTCTCCAGATATTCTACCAGACTGGTGCAATCATCGGATACCTGTAATTCTTCCTGTTTTACCGGCCTTCCCAGTCTGTTTTCTATAAATTCGCGGCTAAGAGAGCCATCCAGATGACAGTGAAGCTCCACTTTTGGCAATGCCTTTAATTCTTCTGTTGTCATAGCTTTTCTCCTGTATTACTTGCCTGGTCATCTCTCAGGCCAGATTTGATGGACCAAATCCTAATGGCAGCAGTTCTTTCAGCGTGTATACCTGGTAATGCTCTTTATCCACTGCCAGAATGATCTGGAATGTATCCGGATCACAGAATTCCATCATCACCTGTCTGCAGACACCGCAAGGAGCAGTATACTCAGTAAGGATGCCGTCTTTGCCTCCCACAATACAGATTGCCTGAAATTCCCGTACGCCTTCGCTTACCGCCTTAAAAAACGCAGTTCTCTCGGCACAATTAGTCGCTGTATATCCGGCATTTTCAATATTACAGCCCGTGTAAATATCTCCATTTTTTGCAAGAAGGGCTGCACCTACTTTAAAATTTGAATATGGTGTATAGGAATATTTCAATTGACTGATTGCTGTATCGATCAGCTGATCTATCATGTCTTTCTCCATTCTCACACCTCTTTTTTTATTATGAGAGTCCGAACAGAAGGTTCATCAATAACCGGTCGCCTTCTCATTCTTTACAATTTTGATAATACGGCTTGTTCCAAGTCTGTCTGCTCCAAGAGCCAGGAATTTCTCTGCATCCTCCAGAGAAGAAATTCCGCCTGCTGCTTTCATTTTTACATTTGGTCCGATGTGCTTGGAAAACAGCTCAATGTCAGCAAATGTTGCGCCTGCACCACCGAAACCGGTAGAAGTTTTGATGTAATCTGCGCCTGCTGCGGTTACAATCTCACACATTTTGATTTTTTCTTCCTCTGTAAGGAAACAGGTCTCGATGATAACCTTCAGAATCTTTTCGCCACATGCAGCCTTCAATGTACGGATCTCATTTTCGATCAGGTCATATTTCTTATCCTTCAGCCAGCCAATATTGATTACCATATCAATCTCAGAAGCACCATTTGCGATTGCATCTTTGGTTTCAAATTCTTTCGTTGCAGTTGTCATATAACCATTTGGAAAACCGATAACGGTACAGACTGCCATTTTTCCATTCATGTACTCTGCTGCCTGTTTCACATAGCTTGGCGGGATACATACAGATGCGGTTCCATATTCCATTGCATCGTCACAGATCTGTTTGATTTCTTCCCAGGTAGATGGCTGGAGAAGAAGCGTATGGTCTACATGTTTTAAGATTTCTTTTACGTTCATTTTTTTATCCTCGTTTCTTTTATTTTAATATTTTAAAACTTACATAGTTACGTTCTGATCTGCTTTGATCAGCTTTCTTACTGCTTCCACTGCGACCTGTATTGCCGCATCTGTGTTGTGAACAACCGGATTTTCCAATCCCAGTTTCTCTCTTTCCTGATTGGCAACCACCACGAAGCAGGAGCCTGCTCTTGCACGAAGCTTGCCCGCTGCAATAAAAAGTGCTGCTGACTCCATCTCTGAAGCAAGACATCCCATCCGCTTCCAGGCTTCCCATTTATTGATCAATTCATAGCCTACTGGCATTGCCTCTGGCTCATGCTGTCCATAGAAAGCATCCTTGCACTGTACAACTCCCGTATGGCAGGAAAGACCTTTTTCCCTGGCTGCTGCTACCAGCGCATTTGTTACATCCAGATCTGCTACTGCCGGATACTCAATTGGTGCATATTCCCGGCTGGTTCCTTCCATACGGATAGCACCTGTGGCAATTACTACATCCCCACTTTTTACTTCTGGCTGCATACCGCCGCAGGTACCAATGCGGACAAAAGTATCTGCGCCACAGCGAAATAATTCCTCTATTGCAATAGATGCAGAAGGACCGCCTATTCCAGTGGAGGTCACGCTTACCTTCACCCCATCCAGAGTCCCTGTATATGTGATATACTCCCTGTTGTCTGCAATGAGAACCGGGTTCTCAAAATACTGGGCGATTTTCACACACCTTTTCGGATCTCCCGGCATGATCACATACCGTCCCACTTCTCCTTTGGCAACCTGGATATGATACTGCCTGCTGGCATCCTCAGAATAATTCTTCATAATATATCACCTCTGTCCCTTATCGTACGGAATACCTTCCGCCTTCGGTGCTCTGGAGTTCTTAGATACGAAGACAAGAACGATCAGAGAAATAATGTATGGAAACATGTTATATAAGGTGCTCGGAAGCTTCAGTGCTACCAGAGCGTCAAATCCTGTGTATACGTTTGACAAGGCACGGAAAAGACCGAACAGAAGAGCTGCCAGTCCAATATTCACCGGCTTCCACTGTCCAAAAATCATAACTGCAAGTGCCAGGAAACCAAATCCCGCAACTCCATTCTCAAATTTCCACTCACTAACTCCGGCAGTAATATAAACCAGTCCTCCAAGACCACCAAGCGCACCGGAAATCAGAACGCCTGCATAACGCATTTTGAACACATTGATACCAACCGAATCCGCCGCCTGAGGATGCTCACCACATGCCATCAGACGAAGACCAAATTTTGTTTTATATAAGACAATATATGATGCAATAAGAATCAGCAGGGCAAAAAGCATAAACCAGCTGAATTCAAACTTGCCAAATCTTATCAAAAATGCTTTCTTCGCAGTCTTGTAAGCCACGGTAGAGGATACGTTATCCGGATTCTCGGCCATATTGATGGCACGCACAATAACTACTGCTGCGGCCGGTCCAAGAAGATTCAAGGCTGTACCAACCAGTGTCTGGTCTGCATTGAAATGAATGGCAGCCACACCAAGGAGCATGGAAAATATCATTCCCACAATCACACTTGCCAGCACAACCAGTATGATCACAACTGCTGCCGGGGCCGAATCCGGAAGATACTTCATCATCAGGGCACCGCCAAGTGCACCCATAACCATAATTCCCTCAAGACCGATGTTGATAACACCGCTGTGCTCGGAAAAACAGCCGCCAAGTGCTACGAGAATCAATACAGAAGCAAATATTAATGTATACTGAATCAATAATAACATTATTTTTCTCCTCCTTTTGCAGCTTTTTTCTCATCTCTCTTGTCGAGATAACGGTTTAACCAGAGTTTGAAGAAGAATACAAATCCACACAGATAAATGATAAACGCGGAGATCAGATCCGAAATCTGTGCACAATACATAGTCTTATCCACATAACTTCCACCACTTGTAATGTGCTGGATAAAATAAGAGGAGAAAATCGCCCCAATCGGGTGAAGGCCGCCAAGGAAGGCTGCTGCGATTCCATTAAATCCCATGCCCGGAACCGTTGTCTGCTGAACCATCCAGGTCTCAATTCCGCTGAGATAGAAAACAGCTGCACCAAGTCCTGCAAGACCGCCAGCGATCATCATAGTTACAATAGTATTTCTCTTTTCTTTCATGCCGCAGTATTTTGCAGCATTTTTATTCATACCGGTTGCGCGAAGTTCAAAACCAAATTTAGTTTTTTCCAGAAGTACCCACACTACGATTGCCATTACCACAGAAATAATAAGACCAATGGATACGAATTTGTTTCCGGAAAAGATCTCATCCAGTCCACAGTTGGGAAGAAGAGCACTTTTATTACCGCTGGAAAGATCTACAGTATATGGAGTAGACTCAGATTTCACCTGGGTAAGAAGCATATTCACCACATACAGGGAAATCCAGTTCAGCATGATACAGGAAATAACTTCGTTTACATTGAAGTAAGCCTTCAATGCACCGGAGATGCCTCCTACCAGGGCTGCGATCACGATTGCTGCGATCATACATACATACCAGGGCATGCCAAGTTTTAACGCAAAATACAGAGAAGCCCCAGCTCCAACTACATACTGTCCAGCTGCTCCAATGTTAAAAAGTCCAACCTTGTAAGCAAACAGAACGGACAGGGAACACATCAGAAGTGCAGAAGCCTTTACCAGTGTGGTTCCCATGTATTTCATTATGGCCTTCTGGCTTGGATAGTAAAAATAATTCTTGATAATTGCGGTGATCGCACCTGCGGCTCCCTTGGGATTGATAATAAGGAGCACTACATATCCGATAAGAAGACCGATCACAATACAAAGAAGAGAGGCAATGATGGTCTGAACCGCATTGTTTCTCAAAACACTTGATTTCTTGTTGGATTCATGATTCATTGCTGTTCCTCTCCTTTCTCTTTGATCCTGCCATGTAAAGACCAAGCTCCTCTACTGTAACCTTCTTCGGATCAAATTCTCCTACGATTTCACCTTCATACATCACCAGAATCCTGTCTGATACATTCATAACCTCATCCAACTCCAGGCTGATAAGAAGAACGCCTTTGCCTGCATCTCTTGCCTGTACCAGCTGTTTGTGAACATGCTCAATCGCTCCCACATCCAGACCTCTGGTAGGCTGAACTGCGATCAGAAGCTCCGGATTCTTGTCAATCTCACGGGCAATGATAGCCTTCTGCTGATTTCCTCCAGACATGGATCTGGCTTTTGTAATGGCACCCTGACCGGAACGGATATCATACTGGTCAATAAGCCGGTTTGCATATTTGCGAATCTCTTTGCGTTTCAGAAAACCAAGTTTATTGGTAAACTGAGGCTCAAAATATCTCTGAAGAACAATATTGTCTTCCAGAGAATAATCAAGTACCAGACCATGTTTGTGACGGTCTTCCGGGATATGGCTCATGCCAGATGTAAGACGCTCACGGATTGGCATGTGAGTAATGTCCTTTCCATTCATGGTGATGGTGCCGCTCTTTAGCGGCTCCAGACCGGAAAGTCCGTAAACAAATTCGGTCTGGCCATTTCCATCGATTCCGGCGATACATACGATCTCACCTCTGTGAACCTGAAGAGAAACGCCGTTGACTGCATTATTCTTATGACGTTTGGAACCCACCACCATATCTTTGATATCCAGAACAACTTCACCTGGCTTTGCTTCTTCTTTCTCTACAACAAAATTTACGTCCCTTCCTACCATCATGGCCGAAAGCTTCTCCGGATTTGTATCCTTAATGTCTACTGTTCCAATGTATTTGCCCTTTCGAAGAACAGTACAGCGGTCAGCAACCTGCATGATCTCACCCAGCTTATGGGTAATAAACAAAATACTCTTTCCCTCTGCTGCAAGGTTCTTCATGATCTGCATAAGCTCCTGGATTTCCTGCGGCGTAAGTACCGCAGTCGGCTCATCAAAGATCAGGATCTCGTTGTCACGGTACAGCATTTTCAGGATCTCAGTTCTCTGCTGCATACCTACCGTGGTATCCTCGATAATGGCATCTGGATCTACAGAAAGACCATATTTTTCGGAAAGGGCCATCACCTTTTTACGTGCGCCCTCTTTCTGAAGGAAACCGTTTTTTGTGGTCTCAACGCCAAGGATAATATTATCCAGAACGCTAAAGCATTCTACCAGCTTGAAATGCTGATGTACCATTCCAATACCAAGGTCATTTGCATCGTTTGGATCTTTGATCTCAACTTTCTTTCCATCTTTGTGGATTTCGCCTTCTTCCGGCTGATACAGACCAAACAGAACACTCATCAGAGTGGATTTCCCCGCTCCATTTTCGCCAAGCAGAGCGTGAATCTCACCTTTTTTTAACTGAAGTGTGATATTGTCATTTGCGATGATTCCGGGAAAACGCTTGGTTATTCCCAGCATTTCAATTGCATATTCACTCATCTTCGCTTTCTCCTTTTTTCATGGCAGATTCACAGCCAGAAAGCACAGGTACTTACAAAAGTAAAAAAGGGAAGTGGCCACTGCTCACTCCCCTTTTTATCACTGCATGGCCATTCTTCATGTTAAGACCAGTCTGCTTTCCTGTCGGAACCCTACCCGTGATTTATAATTGCATTTACTATGCGGAGTAGTCGGTTGTCTTATTTGATGCTGCCATAATCATTTACTGTGATCTCAGTCTCAGGCATTGCTGTGATATCGTTGCTTACTTCAATCTCGCCATTGTATAATTTCTTTACAAGATCTTTGTAATCATCTACAGTGAAATTGTCATCCCACTGGGTTGTTTCCATTGGGAGCTGTACGTAGTTGTCTTCCGGGTTCTCAGATACAAGACCAAGGTTGTCGATCTTTCCAGCGTAATCAGATTCCCAGCTGCCATCTTTGATTGCATCAAGTGCAGTCTTTACAGTCGGTGCAAGACCTTTCATAGCGGATGTAACAGTGATGTCCTCGCCAATGATTCCGGACTGGTCAGAGTCAACACCGATTACCTTGCCATCCACTTTCGCTGCTGCTTCTGCTGCAGATGTGTAAATTCCACCGCCGCATGCGAATACAACTTCAACGCCCTTGCTTCCGTACCAGGTATCCATGTAAGCTGTGATGTCTGCATCACCGTAGAACTGTCCGCCGCATACATACTCAAGCTCAACGTCACTTGTGATTCCAAGCTCTTTGGCTGCTTCGTCTACGCCCTGAACATATCCATATCCAAAACGGGTAACAGCTGGTACAGACATACCGCCGAGGAATCCAAGATGCTTGTATCCAAGCTTCACGGCTGCATATCCAGCCATGTATCCGGAAATCTCTTCCTGATAAGTACAGCAGTAAACATTGTCTGCATTGTAGTAATCAGTCACTTCATAATCATCCGGATTGTAGGTGTATCCCTCGCCAACACCCTTCTCACAGATATCGCCTGCACTTACATCTGGTGCGATAAACTTCACATCCGGATACATCTCAGACTGCTCTACGATAGTAGCTGCAAACATATATCCCGGAAGTACGATCACGTTAGCACCATCTGCTACAGCCTGGTCAACACTTGCGTTACGTGCCTCATCAGAGTCACTCTCTGGTTTATAATAGTTGAACTCAGAACCATTCTCTTCGGACCATGCCTTACAGGCCTCGTATGTGGTCTGGTTAAAGCTCTGGTCTGTAATATCACCGGAGTCTGTAACCATAGCGATATGCATGTCAGCTGCCTCAGCCTTCACCTCTGTCACTCCGTAAGCTGGTACAAGGGAGAGTGCCATTGCGCCTGCAAGAACCATAGCTGCAATTCTTTTCTTCATATTATTTTTCCTCCTTTTTTTAAAATCGGCTTTGTTATCTCTACAATGACATATGTCTCACTTTTAAAACAGGACTCATGTCCCTTTTTTCATATTTATTTTCATTTTCGTACAAAAAGGATATTTTTTCAAGTGTTTTTTAGTATATTTTTTTATATTTGATTTTTTGTAAAAAGACATATGTCCTTTTTATCTTTCATATCCTATATTTTTCCTTAATAATATGATGATATTTATGCATCCGCACATAATAGCTGATGCATAAGATCACAGTAGCTCCGCTCCATGCTGCAATCTCCGCAAAGAAAATACCGTCCTGCCCGATAAAATGGGGAAGAATCAGCGCAGCACTGATACGCATGACAAATTCGGCCATACCACTTACCATAGGCATTAACGTATCTCCCAGTCCCTGCAGTGCAGATCTGTACACATACAGGAAGTACAAAACCCAGAGCATGGCAGCCATAATAGAGAGGTATTTAAAAGCAATTGCAAGTACCTCCTGTGTCTGCTGCGGTTCACCTGAGATGAAAAGTGAGAGAATATTTTTTCCAAATAAAAACATGGCAGCAGAAATGATCAATGAGGTAAGCAGGGAAAGTAGCATACTGCTGTGGACACCTTTCCTGATCCTGTCGATCTTTCCGGCTCCCAGATTCTGACCCACATAAGTAACGATGGCATATCCATAAGAAATCGCTGCCATTTCCAACAGACCATAAAGCTTATTTGTAGCTGTAAATCCTGCCACAAAAAGAAAGCCGTAGCCATTGATCACATACTGGACTACCAGACCGCCTACGCCAATGATGATATTCTGGAATACAACAGGAACACCAAGCTTCATCAGACGGGTATTCATGCCGGAGGCAGGCATAAAATCTGCTCTGGACAGATGCACAATATCAATTCTGCGTAAAATCAGAAAACAGTACACAGCAGAGAAGCTCTGAGCAATCACAGTTGCGATTGCCGCTCCTGCCACACCCCATCCGAAGCCTGCTACAAAAAGGATATCCAGTGAGATATTCAGTACAGATGCGATGATCATTGCAGTCAATGGTGTTTTACTGTTTCCCATAGCCCTTAAAGCAGAGGCAAACATATTATAGGCTGCAGTAGCCGGAATTCCGCAGAAAATAATGCGCAGATATAATAATGACATTCCGATAATATTGGAAGGTGTATGCAGCCCTGTTAATACCAGTGCAGCAAAGGACTGGCTGAGAATAAATACTCCCACTGCGATGAATGCGGTCAGCCGATAACTGTGTGCCAGAGATTTACGCAGATTTTCAAAATCCTTTGCACCATAATACTGAGAAAGCAAAATGGAAAATCCCTGTGTGAGACCAGTGGAGATTCCTGTGACAACCCACATCAGAAAGTCAACCGCCCCCAGTGCGGCAAGAGCCTCCACACCTGCGATCTGGCCAACGACCATAGTATCCACCATTGTATAAAGCTGTTGACAGATATTCCCCAGCATCAAGGGAATTGCAAAAAGAATGATCAACCTCCCCGGCGAACCAGAGGTCATATCCTGAATCTTGGTTTTCATTCGTATAAAATTTCCTTTCCGAAGCATATTTACATTTTATATCATTACTGTGAAAAATGAAACATACTATTTCATCCGAACGATATAAATTTATCTGTTATCGTAACCGCATATCTGTTGCAACACACTCTGTAGAAACAATTGCTATTTACAAATGTGACAATAACAGGTATCATTCTTTTATAAACACATTCATAAAAGAAGGTAAAATAGAATGAGCGGACTGGGAAAGAAATTTGCCACGAAATCAAAAATTGTAAATTATATTATAACTAGAAAATCCACATCAAAAGTAGAAATTTCCAAAGAACTAAATCTAAGTATGCCAACCGTTCTGTCTAATGTAAAAGATCTGTTGGAGAAAGGTGTCATAATAGAAACCGGAGAATATGAATCTACAGGAGGAAGAAAAGCTAAGAGTATTGGAATCAATCCATCCTATCGTTATGCAATGGGACTTGTGATCACTGCAAATCATCTGGGAATGGTGCTGGTAAATCTAAAGTATGAGATTGTAAAATCAGAGCGGATACGTCTGAAATTTGTACCCGATATGTCATATTGCAGTCAGGTGGCATATTTTGCAGAGAAATTTCTGGATAATATGAATGATGCAGACCAGAAAGAAAAGCTTCTGGGTATTGGAATTTCTATTCCGGGAATCATTAATCAGGAGCAGAAACTGGTGATAAAATCCCACGCACTAAGACTTGAAAACTATAGTCTCAGTTTCCTGGAACAGGTTTTTTCTGTTCCGGTTTATTTTTCAAATGATGCGAATGCGGCAATGATGGCAGAAGATATGAACACCTATCAGAATGCAATCTATCTTTCGCTGAATCAGACACTTGGCGGTGCATTTTGCATAGGGGGAAAATTGTTTTCCGGAGAAAATCAGAAGGCCGGAGAATTTGGACATATGATACTTGTACCTCAGGGCCGCAAGTGTTATTGCGGAAAATCAGGTTGTGCAGATGCTTATTGCGCTGCAGGCGCACTTGTTGGTGAGTCAAAGGATTCTGTAGAACAGTTTATGCAGCTGCTTCAAAACAATGATGAACAGGCTGAGAAGAAATGGGGGGGATATCTTGATTACCTTGCGATTCTGATCTCCAATCTCCGTATGGCATATGATATGGATATTATTCTTGGAGGAGAAATGGGTGGATATCTTTCAGATTATATGATACCTCTTGGGGAAAAAGTAATGCAGTATAATGGGTTCGATCATGATCTGAGATATCTGAAAAACTGTTCTTATAAGAAAGAAGCCTCAGCTGTAGGTGCAGCAAAGCATTTTCTGCAGGATTTTATCGGAAAGATATAGATTTGCCTATAATCTGCCGATTATCATAGTAAAAAAATATCTGAATACAAAAAATACCCTGATTACAACAATGAAACGTTGTGATCAGGGTATTTTTGCTGTTGCAGGGAATTCCGAAGACAATCAGAAGGATTGCTATAGTAAAATCTGCATAAAAACAAAATCTTTACTTTGTGCAACTGGTAGAAATGAGAAATATTCTTAAATATTTATTGACAAACCTATAGATTTGAATGATAATGTAATTACTTTAATAAAACATTTAATAAAAGATAATAAATAACTAAAGGTTCAAAGTAAATTCAACAAACAAGGAGGAAAATATTATGTTACAGCAGGTTATGACAAATCCAGGAGAGATTATTTTCAGAGAGGTTCCCGTACCAGAGATTAAAGACAACCAGGTTTTGGTTAAGATCATGAATATTGGTATCTGTGGTTCTGATATCCATGTATATCACGGAAAACATCCTTTTACAAAATATCCGGTAACCCAGGGACATGAAGTATCAGGAGAAGTGGTAAAAACAGGTGATTCAGTAACAGAATTTCATGTAGGACAGAAAGTAACGATTGAGCCACAGGTATATTGTGGACATTGTTATCCATGCCGTCACGGAAAATACAATCTCTGCGAAGAACTGAAAGTAATGGGATTCCAGACAACAGGAACTGCATCCGAGTATTTTGCAGTTGATGCATCAAAAGTAACACCGATTCCAGAAGATATGTCCTATGAAGAGGGTGCAATGATCGAGCCTCTGGCAGTAGCTGTTCATGGTGTTAAACAGATGGGCGATGTAACAGGAATGAATATTGTAGTTATAGGAGCCGGTCCGATCGGAAATCTGGTAGCGCAGTCTGCTAAAGGGATGGGAGCAGCTAAAGTTATGATCACAGATGTAAGTGATCTTCGTCTGGAAAAAGCAAAAGAGTGTGGAATTGACGTATGTGTTAATACAAGAAATAAAGATTTCGGGGAAGCAATGGTAGAAGCTTTTGGACCGGATAAGGCAGATGTTATCTATGACTGTGCAGGAAATAACATTACAATGGGACAGGCAATCAAATATGCAAGAAAAGGAAGCGTGATTGTGCTGGTTGCGGTTTTTGCAGGAATGGCAGAGATTGATCTGGCAGTTGCCAATGATCATGAACTTGATATCAAGAGTACAATGATGTACAGACATGATGATTATGTAGACGGAATCAGACTGGTAAATGAAGGAAAAGTGCATTTAAGACCACTGATTTCTAAAACATTCGCATTTAAGGACTATAAAAAAGCATATGAGTACATTGATGATAACCGTGAAACTACAATGAAAGTAATCATTAATGTGCAGGAAAAGTAGTTGCTGTTAAAAGATACGGATACTGAACAGAAAACTTTTTATGGTTGCATTTTGGTTTTATACAAGTATAATGATGAAATAAGTCTGTAGATTAAAAAGAAGCAATACAGACAACAAAATGAAGGAGCAAAGTATTATGCTGAAAAGATTCACCAAATATGTAACCCAGAGTGTTGCCGGAATGATCGGGATTTCCGTTTATGTTCTGGCAGACACTTTCTTTATATCTGTATATTCCGGCGCTGACGGACTGGCAATCCTGAACCTGATCCTTCCGGTTTACGGACTGATCTATGCGCTTGGGGCTATGATCGGGATTGGTTCCGCTACCAGATACGCCATAAGCAGGGCAAAAGGAGAAAACACAGATCATTATTTTATGCAGTCCGTAACCTGGAGCATACTAGCTGCTGTTCCATTCATGCTGATCGGAATCTTCATCCCGGACAAAGCCTTGGCTTTGCTGGGCGCAGATGCCGGACTGATCGGACTTGGACGAAATTACATGCGGATTATTCTGATCGCAACACCATTCTTCATGTCAAATTATACATTTACTGCATTTGCAAGAAACGATGGCGCACCTTCTATTGCAATGATCGGTTCCATCAGTGGAAGTATCTTTAACATTATATTTGATTATATCTTCATGTTCCCTGTCGGTCTGGGATTTTCCGGAGCAGGGCTGGCTACGGCAATCTGTCCAATCGTAACAATGAGTGTTTGTAGCATACACTACAGAAGCAGCAGAAACCATGTAGGATTCCATTGGAAAAAACCGTCATTCAGACACCTGATTTCCTGCTGTCAGCTGGGCGTTTCCGCATTTGTCGGTGAACTGTCTTCCGGTGTGATTGCTATTGTGTTTAACTTTCTGATTCTCGGGATCGCTGGAAATGTAGGTGTAGCAGCCTATGGAGTTGTGGCAAATCTATCTATCGTGGCATTTGCGATCTTCAACGGTCTGGCCCAGGGTGCACAGCCCCTGATAAGTGAAAACTACGGGAAAGGTCAGCCCACTCAGGTAAAAAAGCTCCTGAAATGGAGCCTGTTCGTATGTCTTGCCGTAGAAGCTCTGATCCAATTGCTCATCTGGAATGTAACCGACACGCTGATCAGCATTTTCAACAGCGAAAACAATGTCCAGCTGCTGAATTATGCGCACACAGGGCTTCGTCTGTATTTCCTGGGATTTATAGCTGCAGGGATCAATGTTGTGCTGGTGGCCTATTTCTCAGCAGTAGATGAACCGAAAATTGCAATTGTCGGTTCATTCCTGAGAGGAATTGTTGCCATTATCATCTGCGCAGTTGTGCTTGCGAAATTATTGGGATTAAATGGAATCTGGATATCTCTGCTTGCAGCGGAAACGATTACTTTCCTGACAATTCTGGCTCTAGCGTATAAGGACAGAAAATTTGAAAGGCAGTAAAATCAAGTTTTCACTCTATTTAGTATAACAAAAAAGACTCTGTAGGTTTGTATTACTACAAACCTACAAGGTCAATTTTTACGCTTAGACACTAATTTTGTTGGTTGGGCATATTCACAACTGCCTTTGTTATAAACCACTAATCAATTTCCTCAAATAGTTCGTCAAAGGTGATCTTTATTTGAGGGAAATGAATT
>CAKRRG010000017.1 GCA_934394545.1 uncultured Blautia sp. | reverse complement strand
ATAAAAATTGACACAAAAAAAGCAGGTTTTATAAGGCCTGCAAGTACTTTCTCTATTATTCAACTGTCAAACTCCCGTTTTTATATTTAGTGAACATATTTTACAAAACATTTGATTATATTTTGTTTTTTTTATCGCTATTGTACATGTTTTTTCGACAAGTGCCGAAAGGCATCTGCGTTTTATTATTTATTTTGTACAGTGTTAAAGCACTTTTTTTGTTTATACTACAGACAGGATCAAGCGGTTAAAGAAATACTTTGCTTTTTTTCCGGTTCGGGGTATAATAAATAAAACATAATTAGTTTGAACAAAAAACGGTAATATCACTTTGCCGCAGAAACGACCACTTTAATAAGGAGATCAATATGTATCAGATAGACTTTCATAAACCGCTTCATATTCATTTTATCGGTATTGGCGGAATCAGCATGAGCGGATTAGCCGAAATACTTTTGGGCGAAAACTTTATAATTTCCGGTTCCGATTCCAAAGAGAGCCCTCTTACCGATTCCCTCACCAGAAAAGGTGCACACATTTTTTATGGACAGCGCGCTTCCAATATTACAGATGATGTAGAGCTTGTAATTTACACGGCAGCTATCCATCCTGATAATCCGGAATATGCCTGTGCAGTAGAAAAGGGCATTCCTATGCTGACCCGAGCACAGCTCTTAGGTCAGATCATGCGCAACTATGACACACCGATCGCAGTTTCCGGAACCCATGGTAAGACCACTACCACTTCCATGATTTCTCAGATTCTTCTGGAAGCAGACGCAGATCCTACTATCAGTGTTGGCGGTATTCTTCCATCTATTGGCGGTAATATCCGTGTAGGACAGTCTGAGACCTTCATCACAGAAGCCTGTGAATATACCAACAGCTTCTTAAGCTTTTTCCCGAAGATCAGTATTATTCTGAACATTGATGCTGATCATCTGGACTTTTTCAAAGATATTGATGATATCCGGCATTCCTTCCGCAAATTTGCCCAATTGCTTCCTGCTGACGGAGCTCTTATCATTAATGCAGACACGCCTCACTATGAGGATATTATCAGGGATCTTCCATGCGAAGTAATTACATATGGTCTTGAGCATGATGCCCGGTATCAGGCTACAGATATCACTTATGACAAATACGGACACGCCTCCTTTACAGTTCTGAAGGATGGGAAAAAAGCCGGCAGCTTCTATCTGAAGGTTCCGGGAAGCCATAATGTTTCCAATGCACTGGCAGCTATTGCTCTTGCTCACCTTCTTCAGATTCCTGACGAAGTAACAGTCAAAGGACTGGGAAGCTTTACCGGCACCGATCGCCGTTTCCAGTACAAGGGTGAAGTTGCAGGTGTTACCATTGTGGATGATTATGCACACCATCCAACAGAAATCCGGGCCACCTTAAATGCTGCACACAATTATCCACATAAGAAACTGTGGTGTGTTTTCCAGCCACATACGTATACGCGTACCAAAGCGCTTCTTCCCGAGTTTGCACAGGCTCTTAAACTGGCAGATCATGTCGTTCTGGCTGATATTTATGCAGCAAGAGAAACAGATACACTGGGAATTTCTTCCCAGGATCTTCAGATAAGGATTCAAGAACTTGGTACTCCGTGCGAATATTTCCCAACCTTTGATGAGATTGAGAACTTTCTGCTGAATAATTGCGAAGCAGGAGATCTGCTAATTACAATGGGCGCCGGAGATGTTGTACGAATCGGAGAGCAGTTGCTTGGAAAATAATCATTGATCTACTATAAGCAAGCTTAGAATTTCAGCAGTTGTCAGGTTATACCAGCCTGGCAGCTGCTGTTTTACGTTATATTTAACCGAATAGCTGCGAAGCAGTTATTCGGTGTAGAGCTACGTAGCGAAGCGGACCTGGAATATCCGCTTGACTTTCTCAAAAATTTTATCCACACCTGAAAAAGCTTGTAAATTCAAGCATTTCTTAGGTTATCCACATTATCCACATGCTTATGCACATTTTCACAGCCAGATTCATGTGGATTCTTTTGTGTATAAAGCACTTAACATAATACTACGACACCAATCGACAAAAATCACAGTTTTTCTTTATTTTTCCCTATTTTACCGGTTACCCATAAACATTATGTGCAACTTGCTTTCCACATTATCCACATTATCCACATTGTAATCCACACACATTTCCGGAAAGTCCTGTCCCAAAAATCTCCTATTCTAATTTAAGGAGGGGTGTGCTATAATGCAAAGAATAAGATAGAGATTCTTATATTTATTTCCATTCCCCAGATAAGGAGCTTTTCATGATCAGGTTACATAGTACAGGGCTTAACGATACCACTATTTTATCCAATATATTTATTGACCGCTTTATGCCAAAGGCCAACGGCGAATTTGTAAAAGTTTATATTTATCTGCTCCGTATGCTTGGCAGACCGGAGCAGACATTCGGACTTTCTCAGATGGCTGACTCCTTATTCTGTACAGAAGGAGATATTCTTCGTGCGCTGAAATACTGGGAGAATGAGAAACTGATTTCTCTTTTATTTGAAGAAACCAGCTTAACTGGAATCACTTTGGAAGCACCGTGGAATACGCCAGAGATGCCTGATGTGTCTGTGGTTACTGCTCTACCTGGTGTGCAAGAGGCACCTGATATACATGACCTCCCTAATGTGCAAACCATCCCTGACGTGCTTACTACTACGTCTTCAGGAAAGCCCCTTTCTGAGAGCAAGCCTCTCACTCCTGACCGCATAAAGGAGCTGAAGCAGAACGAAGAAATCATCCAGCTTCTTTATATTGCTGAACAGTATCTGGGTAAGACTCTCACCCCTACAGAGACACGGAAGATTCTGTTTTTCTACGATGAGCTTCATATGTCGGTAGATTTGATCGATTATCTGATCGAATACTGCGTAGGCCGTGACCATCGAAGCATTCGCTATATAGAAACAGTTGCCATGGCCTGGAAGGAAGAAGGAATTACCACTGTCGAAATGGCGAAGGATTCCACCTCCCGCTACAGCAAGGAATATTTTTCTGTTCTGAAAGCTATGGGCATTACGAACCGCAATCCTTCTGATGCAGAAATTTCCCTGATCAATACCTGGATGAAGGACTACGGTTTTTCTATGGAACTGATCCAGGAAGCCTGTTCCCGGACAATTCTGCAGACCGGACAGCCAAGTTTTCCATATACGGATAAGATTCTCCAACGATGGAGGGATAAGAATATCCGCACACTGGAGAATGTTCGTCTACAGGATGCACAGCATCAGAAGCGGAAGCAGGAGAGGGCTGCCACGAAGCAGACACAAGCTAAGTCTTCTGCGCCCAACCGGTTTAACAATTTTCACCAACGTGACTATGATTTTGCTGAATACGAGAAGCGCCTGCTTAACAAACCTAATTAACCAATTTTTATTACGCGTTTTACGACCTGGAAGGAGAAGTTTACATGCCCTTACAGAATTACCAATATGATACCATAATGCGGGAATACAATCGGCGTCAGGCCCGGAACCGCCGGCTCCAGGAAGAGCATCAGGCCGAAGCCTATGCGAAACTCCCACGGCTGCGTGAAATTGACGAAGAAGTAGCCACATTAAGTGCCCGCAAGGCACGTGCCTTGATCAGCCGGCAGGAGACTGGCATCGATGATCTGCGCAACGACATTGCCTTGCTTTCCCAGGAGCGGACTGCTCTTCTTCTCTCTTCCGGCTATCCGGCAGACTATCTGGAAATGAGCTACACCTGCCCTCTTTGTCAGGATACCGGCTATATTGGCAGTCAGAAATGCTCCTGTTTCAAGAAAGCAGAGATTGAACTTCTCTATACCCAGTCAAATTTAAAAGAAATTCTTGAAAAAGAGAACTTTGACCACTTTTCATTTGACTTTTATTCTGATACAATAACAGATGATTCTATGGGACAAACGGAGCGTGAGGTTGCCCGCCGTGCCTACAGACTTGCCAGAGATTTTGTGGCAAATTTCGACGATTCTTTTCAGAATCTGTTATTCTACGGTGATACCGGCGTTGGCAAGACCTTTCTTTCCCATTGCATTGCTCATGAACTTCTGGGCAGTGCGCATTGCGTACTTTACTTTTCCGCATTTGATCTTTTCGATTTTCTTGCGGGATCTGCTTTTTCCAGAAAGAGTGACGCTCCCGATGATGAACCGATTTTTGACTGTGATCTCCTGATCATTGATGATCTTGGTACAGAGCTTACCAACAGCTTTGTATCTTCACAGCTTTTCCTGTGTATCAATGAACGGATCATGCGCAAAAAATCTACTATCATTTCCACAAACCTGAAACTGGAAGATTTCTCAGCAACTTATTCTGAGAGAACCTTTTCCCGTATTGCAAGCAATTATCAGATGACCAAGCTTGTTGGAAAGGATATCCGTGTTCAGAAAATATTTTTAGGAGGAAATTAAAAAATGGCACAAGAAGAATTGACTACACTTCCCGTTGGAAGACTAGGATTAGTTCCTTTGGAAAGCTGCAGGAGCCTTGGACAGAAGGTTGATGAATGGCTCGTTAAGTGGCGTAAGGAGCGCGAGCATTCTGAATCAGATTCTTTCGCCTTTGAAGGATACAAGAGAGATTCCTATACAATTAAGGTTCAGAACCCACGTTTTGGTTCCGGAGAGGGTAAATGTGTGATCACGGAATCTGTAAGAGGGGATGATGTTTACATTCTGGTAGATGTATGTAATTATAACATCTCTTACCCCATTGGAAGATATACCAACCTGATGTCTCCTGACGATCATTATCAGGATCTGAAGCGTGTAATTGCAGCGATTGGTGGGAAAGCCCGCCGTGTGAATGTAATCATGCCATACCTGTACGAAGGCCGCCAGAGCAAACGTATCGGAAGAGAATCTCTTGACTGTGCTACTTCCCTTCATGAGCTGATCAATATGGGAGTTGAAAATATCATCACCTTTGATGCACATGATCCTCAGATTCAGAACGCCACACCTCTTCATGGATTTGAGACAGTTCAACCTTCCTACCAGTTTATTAAGGCTCTTTTAAACCATGAGCAGGGGCTTCATATTGACAATGAGCACTTCATGATCATCAGCCCGGATGAGGGCAGCATGAGCCGTGCTATTTACCTTGCGAATATCCTGGGTGTTGATATGGGTATGTATTATAAGCGTCTTGACTACTCTAAGAATATAGGCGGCAGACATCCCATTGCAGCGTACGAGTTCCTTGGACCAAACGTAGCAGGCAAGGATATGATTCTCATTGATGATATGATTTCTTCCGGTGAAACAATTCTGAAGATAGCCTCCCTTCTGAAAGAAAGAGGTGCGGGCAGAATTTACCTGTGCTCTACCTTCGGACTGTTTACAGACAATCTTAAGAAATTTGACGAGGCACATGCAGCAGGTATTTTTGACAAGCTTCTTACTACCAACATGGTATACCAGTCTGAAGAGCTTCTTGCAAAACCATATTACATTTCCTGTGATATGAGCAAGTATATTGCTTTAATAATTGATACCCTGAATCATGATATGTCTGTAAGCCATCTGCTGAACCCGGTTGACAGAATCAAGCGCTGCGTGGCCAATTATATGGCTCAGTATGAGAAATAAATAATTTGAAACTAATTTGAGGCTGACATATATTGGTGTCAGCCCCTTTTTATCTTAAGTCTGAATTATTTATATTTTTTCTTCTATTTCGAAAACACTTTTATTATCCGTGAAAAGAAGCACCTGACGTGGTTGCTCTTTCAACCATCTGGCAATTGCCGTAAGGTATTTCTCATTTTTCCCATGAAAAATATTATCCAGTACGATGGGGAAAAAATTTTTCTCCATAAGTAATTCACTTGCTGCCATGCGGATAGCGAAATATAGCATTTCCAATTCTTCCTTTTCCAGGTTTTCTGCCGGAACCGTACCCGCTTCCATACTCAGCTCTATACTTTGTCCTTCATCATTATAGAATTCCCTATATTTTCCATTTGTAAGCTCTCTGAGGATTCTTGATGCCCGTACACGTATCTTTCTTCCTTTCTGCAAATAAATGCTTCTGGAAAGCTCTCCTATGGTATCCATAGCCAGATTCAGTGCCTGCGTTTCCAGATCTTCACAAGTTGGAAGTGCAGTCTCAGCCTGATACTCTTGGTATTCACTTTGTAAATTGGTAAAAGCGGTCAGCTTCTCATGGTATATCTCGTCAATATCCGATTTGCTAGACTTTAATTTCTCCTGCTGAGATTGAAGATAAATCTTTCTTTTCTTTTGCTTTACAAACTCCATGCGAAGCTTTCTTCTTGCTGTAAGGGTATAAATTACTGCCGCCACTGCTGCAAGAACACATACATTCATTCCCATTTTTGACATTTCGTCTGTTAGCTGGAATCTTCCAATAATCCCAACAATTCCAACAATTACTGCAAGAACGCCTGCGATTACCATTCCAAGATTCTTTTTCTCAATGGACTGAAGCTGTTCCTCAAGCTCAGCTTCCTCTTCTTTCCCGGCAGCAGAACAAATTTTCTCCTGTTCCTGAACTACCTGTCCCTTTTGCCCCCGAAGGTCATCCAATTCTTTCTCCAGGCTCTCCAGTTTCAACGCAAGCTTCTCCTGCTCTTTATAGATTCCCTTTCGCCCCCGTTCCTTCTGGGTAAGATATCCCTTTCTCCACATCTTCAGCATCTGGTCGGTTCTTCCAAGATCCAACAGTTCATCTCCGCTCTTTCCAAGAACAGCAAGCTTACCTTGAATCTCCCGCACCATTTCCCCAGAGGAATGACCATAAAGAGGTTCCATCATTACCACATTGTCAAACCTGACTTCACCAATTCCGCTCAGAATGCCCTGAAGGGCGCCATTATCTCCATCCACAAGTGCACCGTTATCTTCACAAAGCAATTCACAACTGTGAGTCTGCCCGTCAAATTCACGCGTCAGACGGTAACTTTTATCTTCATCTTGAAACCATATGACTCCCCCACATTTTTCCTGAGAAGTATCAGTACCTATTTTTTCACAAAGTCTGCTTCTTTTCTGCCCTTCTTCAGACATTCCAAAAAACATGCTTTTTATAAAAATAAACACAATATTTTTTTCAGTTTCGTTCATTCCATAAATCACATTTACGCCAGAAGATAATTCTATGTTTTTGTTACGAAGTCCACCAAAATTATTTATTAATATGCGTTTTAAAATCATATAACATTGTTCCCTCGCACATATATCACGCATTTACATACTTTTCTGTTACGTTTTGATTATGATACATCAACTGGAGTGCCGTGTCTCCAGCAATGCCTGCAGTCCATAATACAAGGCTTTATCTTCCACTGTATTTCTGTTTTTCTCCAGAAAAAAGCGGATGTATTCACCAATCAGTGTTCCTGCATACTTATTCTGCAGATTCTCTAAATCGTAAGCAGGCCTTGTTTCATCCAGTACCTCTGTAATGTTCCCAAAGGTTTTTAATTTCTCTGGAATCAAAAACAATTCCGGTTTTCTTTTCCCTTGAAGAATCACCCGGTAGATATTCAGGCCGCCTCTTCTAAATATTTCATCCTTCAGCACTTCTTCTATAGAAAGCTGCGTACTTTCTTCATTTACAGGAATAAGAAGCTGTCTGTATGTCCGCATAGAAAATGGAACAAATCTGGTTCTTATCCGGCCATTTTCTATTCTTCCTTCAATATAACCATGTTCTCCGAAATCATTACCACTTACAGGTTCTGGCGCACCACTATAAGCAGCCGTATCCCTGATAATACTCTGGGGCGTTTGGAAATGCCCAAGAGCAATATAATCAAAACCAACTCCAGCCAGAGCCGGAACATTTATAGGACAATGTATTTCCTCTCCGCCATGAGCCATGAGAATATGTATTCCTTCTCGTGAAACAGGACGAACTCCTTCATACAACGGAGTCTCTATCTGTGGATGCTCATAGCTCAACCCATAAACATATACATCAGACTTCAGGTCTTTTACACAGGTAACCTTTTCCTCTGAAAAAAAGGTTACATTGGCAGACCAGGAAAAACCTCTGTAAAAAGAATCCGCATTCATATAATCACTGTCACCAGCCATCAGATATACTCTGGTTTCTGGTATTTCAGCAAATAGGTCATTGACTGCTTTTAATTCTTCCGGAAGAGGCTGACGGTGGAACAAATCTCCGGCTATAAATAACAAATCCACCGGATTCTCGCGGATGCCCGCAATAACCCGGCGGAATGTTTCCCAGATTTCATTCTCCCGCTTCTCACTCCACGGGCAGCCTCTATCCGGCACTGCCCCAAGATGTACATCTGCAAGATGAATAAATCTCATTCTTTTACCTCTTTTTATAAATCGCAGTTGTTAACTGTTCTTGGGAATGGAATTACATCACGGATGTTGCCCATTCCGGTAAGATACATTACACAACGCTCAAATCCCAGACCAAATCCGGAATGGCGTGTAGAACCATATTTACGCAGATCAAGATAAAAGTCATAATCTGCTTCATTCAGTCCTAACTCGTTCATACGTGCTTTCAGCTTGCCGTAGTCATCCTCTCTCTGGCTTCCGCCGATAATCTCACCAATTCCAGGAACCAGGCAATCCATAGCCGCAACGGTTTTTCCATCCTCATTAGCCTTCATGTAGAACGCTTTGATTTCCTTCGGATAATCTGTAACAAAAATAGGTTTCTTAAAAATCTGTTCTGTCAGATAGCGCTCATGCTCTGTCTGCAAATCGCATCCCCAGGAGACCTTATAATCAAATTTATCGTTATTCTTCTCAAGAAGCTCAATTGCCTCTGTGTAGGTAACACGGCCAAATTCAGAGCTTACAACATGATTCAGTCTGTCCAGAAGTCCCTTATCTACGAAGGAATTGAAGAAATTCATCTCCTCTGGGGCATTCTCCAACACATAGCCGATCACATACTTCAGCATAGCCTCTGCAAGATTCATATTATCCTCAAGATCAGCAAATGCACACTCCGGTTCAATCATCCAGAACTCAGCTGCATGACGTGTGGTATTAGAATTCTCTGCGCGGAAGGTCGGTCCAAATGTATAAACATTACGGAATGCCTGTGCAAAAGTCTCACAATTCAACTGTCCACTTACTGTCAGGTTCGTCTCTTTGCCAAAGAAATCCTGGGCATAATCAATATTTCCCTTATCATCCGTAGGGATATTATTCAGATCCATTGTAGTAACCTGGAACATCTCACCTGCACCCTCGCAGTCACTTCCTGTAATCAGTGGAGTGTGTACATATACAAAGCCTCTCTCCTGAAAGAATTTATGGATTGCATATGCGCAAAGGGAACGTATACGGAATACAGCCTGGAATGTATTTGTTCTGGAACGAAGATGTGTGATTGTTCTCAGATACTCAAGACTGTGACGCTTCTTCTGAAGTGGATAATCTGGTGCGGAAGCTCCCTCTACTGAAATCTCTGTGGCCTGGATCTCAAATGGCTGCTTCGCCTGTGGAGTAGCTACCAGAGTTCCTTTTACAATAATTGCTGCGCCTACATTCAGCTTGGAAATCTCAGCAAAATTATCCATAGTATCATGATATACAATCTGAAGGGTCTCAAAATAAGTTCCATCATGAAGAACTACAAACCCAAATGTCTTGGAATCACGAACGCTTCGTACCCAGCCGCCTACTGTAATCTCTTTGTCCAGGTATTTCTCCCGCTCTCTGTAAATCTCTTTTACCGTTGTAAGTTTCATAATTACTTCCTCTTTCTCCTCATTATTCCAAACACTTATTTCTCTATAGTATAGACTATTCCTTTTATTCGCGCAAGGATATTTTTGTGGTTCATACAAAAAGGAAAGAGTAAAGTAAACAGAACTATGATCTGCTGTTTTTAATGCATTGCAAGGTAATCCAGACAGAATTTAAAAATACGTTTGTAGGTTTTCGTTGTAAAATGAAGTCCATCATCTATTGCTACATCCTGTCCTGCGCCACCAAGATTGGTTCCATAACCATTGTTCATCAGATAAGAATACGTATCGATATACTTGTATGTGGTGCTTAAGCTGCTGCTTAGTATAGAATTAAATTTGCGGATTACTTCTTCCTTCCTGATCGCATTTCTTTTTTCATACTCAATGGTCTTGCTGTTCACTGGATTTACAGACATGAAAAACATTTTACAGTTCTTCTTCTGAAGATTTCCGGCAATTTCCTGGTAGTATTCCACGTAATTATACACATTTCCCGGATCATTTACTCCCAGATTAAAAATAACAGCCGTCGGCTTCAGCACAGAATAATTCTGTTCCGCAATAGAAAGAATAGAATTCATTCCTTCTGCTTTCAACCATTCAAGTCCTTTTCCCTCTGCGCACACAAAATCAATATCCCGCAAAACATTGGAATCTGTACCTAACATTCTCTGCAAGGTAATCCACATACGATAGGTTCTGGAATCACCTACAAATATCACATGATTATATCCCCGGCTGGTGCTTCCATTTCCCAGCTTCCATCCACTGGCAGCCATGAGATCAGCAATCTCCAGTTCCTCTTCATTGCTACGATTAAATACAACTGCATAAAGCGTCAGATTAGAACTTACCGTAACCGCATCTCCTGCTTCATAGCGGGGTGCTACACTCTTCCTGGGCTGAATATCCCATCCCATAAAAGTATATCCAGATGCATTTCTTACAGACGGAAGTGTGTAGGAAGTACCAGATGGCACTTCCACAGTCTGATAAATAGTACCATCATTCTTGCAAAGAGTTACTGTAAAAATTTCCGAAGATTCATATACGGCATACAATTTCAGCGCTTTCTTCACACGAATCTTCTGTCCCGCTGTATAAACTGCTTCAGAATCATTCTTGCCAGTGCTCCAGCCTACAGCTTCATACCCGGTTTTTACCGGAAGCTCTGGCAGGATAAGAGATCCGTTCTTGGTAACATTTTTTTTCAGCTTCTTAAAAACACTGCTGGCACTACCATTACTATCATAGAAGTATACCTTATAAGTACCTACTTTCTTCCGAACTGCATACAAGCTTATGTTTTTCTTCAGACGAATGTACTTTCCTGCTTTATACATAGCCTGAGTATCATTTTTCTTTGTTGACCAGCCCAGATTCTGGTAACCGGTAATTGATGGAACTGCCGGAAGCTTAATCTTCTTTCCAGAGTTTACTTTAACCCGCAATTGATTATAAGATTTTTTTCCATTTGTGCTCCAGAAGCGGGCAGTTACACTCTTGGCAGCTGCCTGTACGGATTGGACACCTCCAATGCCAGGGCTTCTGTCATTTTTTAATGATACACCGGAAACTATCAGCATCACGGCCAACAACATCCAAAAAATCCTATTTTTTCTTCTTATTCTATTTCTCATAAGCACTCCTCTGCTTTCATGTCTCGGAAGAAGCTGTTTCGAACATTTTACAGGGCGTTAATAAAACGCATAAAGGCTGCTCTGCCCTCTTCTGTGCATTTATAAACACCAGCATCCTCCAGAACATGGACAAATACATCTCCGACTTCTTTGTGAAGAATCTCTTCAATGTTATCCTTATCAATATGATCATATTTCGGAAGGAATTCTTTTACCCATTGAGCATGCTTTTCAATTTTCTCATTAGAAGCAACATCCCTGCCCTCAAGAATGTATTCAGCCAGAAGTTCCAGTTCTTCCTTTAATCTTGCAGGAAGAACTGCAAGTCCCATAACCTCGATCAAACCAATATTTTCTTTCTTAATATGGTGATACTGTGCATGTGGATGATATACACCAAGAGGATTTTCCTCTGTTGTAATATTATTTCTGAGAGTCAGATCCAGTTCATACATATCCCCATTCTTACGGGCTATTGGGGTAATCGTATTATGAGGCTCTCCATCTGTTTCTGCAAAAATAAATGCAGCTTCATCTGTATATCCTCTCCAGACTTCCAAAACATGTGTTGCCAGATCAATCAGTTTCTTCTCATCTTTATGGCGGATACGAAGTACAGACAGCGGCCATTTGACAATACCCGCTTCTACATCCTCATATCCGGGAATCGTTACATGTTTTTCAATTTCAGCCTTTGCCATGGCGAAGGTATAATGTCCTCCCTGGAAATGATCATGACTCAGAATAGATCCCCCTACAATTGGAAGATCTGCATTTGAGCCCAGGAAGTAATGCGGAAAAAGCTTTACAAAATCAAATAACTTAATAAAAGCATTTCTCTCGATTTTCATTGGTGTATGCTGAAAATTAAAAACAATACAATGCTCATTGTAATATACATATGGAGAGTACTGCAGTCCCCATGGACTATCGTTAATGGTAATTGGAATAATCCTGTGATTTTCTCTCGCCGGATGGTTCGCACGTCCTGCATAGCCCTCATTTTCCGGGCAAAGAAGACATTTTGGATAGCTGCTTGATTTTACAAGCTTGGCCGCTGCAATGGCTTTAGGATCCTTCTCTGGTTTAGACAGATTAATCGTAATATCAATCTCTCCGTAAGGAGAATCAACCTTCCATTTCTGGTCTTTTTTTACACGATAACGACGGATGTAGTCGCTGTCCTGACTTAATTTATAGAAATAGTCGGTTGCCTTTTCCGGGGATTCCTCATATTTTTCCCAGAAAGTCTTCTGAACCTGGGCCGGACGAGGCATAAGACAATTCATCAGTCTGGTATCAAACAGATCTCTGTAAACCACACTATCCTGAATCAGTCCACGTTCCACTGCTTCATCCAACAGTTCTTTCAGAACTTCTTCCAGATTAATATTGGAATATTCTTCTGTCGGCTCTGTGTACTCATCCTCCTTAAATACATCAAGAAGAAGATTCGTTGTGTAGTTCTTCTCACAGGCCGGAGTCAGCCCTGTCTCAATTCCGTACTGTACCAATTTTTTAATACTTTCACTTAACATGTCTTTATCCTTTCCTGTTGCTTTATTTTTTTATTTCTTTAATGGCTGATATTTTCTATATAGCTGATAAAAATATTTCCAGCTTTTTCAAACAATTCTGTGCTGTCATTCATACCGTATGGATATGTTTCCTCTTTCTGAGGATCATATAAATAAGTATTATACTCATCATATCCCACTATCACTACGCTGGTGCCGTCTCCTGTTTTCGCAATTACCGGTCTCTGAGCACTGATTTCATATAATACACTATCTAAGGTACAGCCTGATAAATCAATAATCGTACCCTCGTCCCCAAGTGCCTCCTGCAGTGCCTTCACATCCAATGATGCGTTCTTCACTGCCTCTGGAATATCTTCCAGATTAAGAGTCAGCTTCGTCTTCTTATTGCCTCTCTCCCACACATATTGCTGGGCGCGATTCAGTACAACACCAGTCTGTTCATCTGCCCTCAAAACCGCAAGTGCCGGATCTGTGAAAGTACTGTCCAATCCACCCTTGGCATAAACATAATAAATATTTTCCTCTGGAATCTGGGTGTCCAGAACAATACTGTCATCTCTTACATTTTTCATTTTAGCATAAACCACCAACGGCTCCTGTATTTCAGGTTCCTCATCCAGTGCCAGCCGCACCTGAGTTCCTGTTCTTGAGTTGCTGACCAGTTCCACAGACACCGTATTGGATGAAGCCTTTGTATTGTTCAGTATATTATCCTTACTTACTACCTTGTATCCCTTCTTGGACTTCTTGGACAATTCAAATTCCATCATAGTATTTCCCATAGTAACATCCGTTACATATAGACCATCTTGATGATATTCCTTCTTCAGCGTTCCATCAAATCCTTCAATACGGACCGTATGGATTCCGGTTGTATCATGACCGTTACTATCTGTAATTATATCTCCGTCTACCACAATTCCGTAAACAAGATCTTCATTCATAAATCCAGTCAGAATAAGAGACTGTCCCTGCGACGGTGCCAAAGTTCTGGTCTCCAGAGTTTCAAAATCAATTTCTTTTATATTTCCTGCGCTTTCGCCCTCCTGTATCACCCAGGCGGCATGAGCACCAGTATCAGAAACCGCGAAGTCATCTGTACTTATTCCTTCATCCAGCACCTCACTGGTACCATCTGAAATATTTATTCTGTAAAGCTTTTTGGCAAATAACAGGTAAAGGGAATTCTCCGTGCTTACATAGGACAGCGTACCAAGATCCTCTTTCAAAAATTCGTAGGATTCGGTAGATGGAATAAAAACTTTCTCTTCTACTACATTCTGGTCGTTGCTGTAATGATATACACAAATACCACAATAACCTTCCCGTACTCCACGATTCATATATCCATATAAAACAAAATCTACGTCCCCGTTATCTTCCACCCGAATAATCTTAATATCATGCTGATATCTGGAATCTCGGAAGTCTCCATCTGTATCCTTTCTGAAACTGAAGATTCTGGAAAATTTCCCATCATCTGGTGAATAAGACCACAAATCTCCTTCCTGCACAAAAGCAAGAATACCAGCATTCTCGTTCATCATGTATTCCACATTCTTAGTTCTCACTCCAAGAAGAAGCCCTTTATCAGAAATGTTAATAGAATTTTCTGTAAATACCTGGGATGCACTTCTTTTAAAATCGAGAAGCATAATTCTGGTTTCCGTATAACGCATTCGGTAAAATTCTGTCACATCATAAATTTCCTGATTTCCATTTTCATCCGATGCCGCAATTTGGTACTCAATAGACAAACTTGCAGTTGTTTCATTAATATCCTTCACTATCGGAATTCCACTTCTGTATATCTGCGGATTCAAATTGCCCCAACTAATCTGAGAAAATGTGGAATTAATATCAATATCTGTATAATTTATCGTAGAATCAGATGTATCCGGCTCCAAGTAAGCAGTTAAATCCTCTGCTGAAGCCTTGTCCATGCATTTTTCATAAAAGCTTGAGACAAACTTCACATATTGTGCCGTATTTACATTGGATCTGGAAACTACTCTTGTATAATAATAAGCAGTTCCTTTATCTGTCTCTACAGACAGCTGTAAAGAATACTCCTGGTTCATCAAAAGATCACTATTCAACTTGATAGTTGCTGTCAAATAACTCTCTTGCTTGCTCAGATTTTTAATCTTACGATTTTCAAGCACTTTGCTTCCATCTGAAGTGCGTATTTCATATGATAAACTCTTTACAGTTGTATTATATGGGTTTATAGCAAAAGACAGTTCCTTGGATGTATCAATAGGTGTTACGCTATCTCTTGTAAAATCCGACTGCATTGGCTGGGCATATCCATACATCCTGTTTGCATAATTACCATCAAAATTAACCATTACCTCAGGAAAAACCGAATCATTCATATCAGAACGGTCATCCGTAGTCTCACTATTCAGCAAAAAAGAGCTTCCTGCTACACCAAGTACAAAAATAAACAGGAGAATCACTGCTTTACGTAAAAATTTGATCATTTTTTCTCCCCTAAATTTTCTGAATACACAGCCAGAAGTCTGTCCAAAGTCAGGCTTATATGTAATGCATCCATAAGCTCCGTAGTCTTTTTCCCGTCTTTCTTATTCCCTGTCTTTACCGCTCGGATAAGCAGATTCTTAGGTGTATGCTCCATATCTATAAATTCCAGAAGCTGAGTTTCATATCCCATACTCTCTAAAAGGTTCGCACGAATTCCATCTGTTACCAAGGCAGATATACGTTCCTTCAGAATCCCATATTTCAACACAGGTTCCAGCATTTCATTTTTTATCTGGCGGTTCACTTCATGCTGACAGCACGGTACTGACAGAATGACCTTTGCGCCCCATTCCACAGCCTTTGCAAGAGCATAATCTGTAGCTGTATCACAGGCATGCAAGGTTACTACCATATCTACAGAAGAGACACCCTCATAATCAGCAATATCTCCTTGATAAAAATGCAGTTTCTCATATCCATATTTTATTGCAAGATTATTGCATTTCTGAATCACATCAGCTTTCAGATCCAGGCCAATAATATTCACATCATAGCCCTTCAGTTCTCTCAAATAATAGTACATAGCAAATGTAAGATAAGATTTCCCGCAGCCAAAATCCAGTATCGTTACTTCTCTTTGCTGCTCCAGCTTTGGCAGAATATCCTGTATGAATTCCAAAAATCTATTTATTTGCCTGAATTTATCATATTTCTGGGTAATAACCCTGCCCTCTTTATTCATAACCCCCAGATCCACCAAAAATGGTACTGGGATATTCTCCTTGAGAATGTACTGCTTCACCCGGTTATGCGCCAGAATCTGTATTTTCTCTCCAGCCTGGGACAACTTGTCTTCTTCTGGTTTCAGCTTGTTTCCGCATAAATTACTGGGATGACGTCTGGTCTTTATTGTCATTTTACCTTTCTTGCTCACCAGAACAGTTCCCTCCAGCGCCATCCCGCTGGCTTGAAGCTGTGAAAAATTATACTGTAACTCTGTCTTCAAATACCGGATCAGAGCTTCTCTTGGATAATTTTTGTGAAGTACCTTGGTACCTACTGTCTCAGAGGCCTGATACATGATCTGGCCCTTAATCTCTACCGGGCGAATCTTTACCTTCGATGGACCATCCCCTCTGCTGCCGCTTAAGACAGCCTGGTTAAGCTGTTCATTAATCTGTTCTTCTAAATATTCATCTATTGTTTTCATATCCAATTATATTAGTTTTTCTTTTATATTCTGTAATTACTCGTTTTAGCCCTACATCGTCTTCTTCTGCAGCGTCTTCTTGAAATCTCATGAAAAAGGAGTACTTCTACCAAGTCTCCCAGCAATCCGTCAGACATTGCTTCCACATCGGTCTCCGTTTTCACTTCATCCATAACCTTGTGAGCCAGATGATATAACATATAGCGATCCGGATACTCATCATAAAGCCTGCTGCCTTCATAGTCCAGAAGTTCACACTCTTCCTCTATCTTTTCCTGAATTTTTCTGGCAGTTGCAGGATAATAGGATTTCATCAGGAAAAACTCTTCTTCCTGTTCCATTTCTCCTCTGTATAGTAAGGGATTTGCATAGCTTGTATAAAACGGACAAAACTCTTTATATATCATATCAGCAATCTGATTCCTTTTCCATTTCACTACCAGTATATGCGTTTCCTATAAATCAGGTCACCATTCACCATATAACCAGCTCTATCCTCATACGATATGCCAAAAATCATGCCAGCTTTGTCAGCATACTAAGCGTAAGCTTTACACTGTGTTCCACAGCAGCTTTTTCAAATTCACTATAATCCATCTGTGCACTTCCATCAGCTTTATCAGAAATTGCACGGATAACAAGGAATGGAATCTCATTCAGATAAGCAGCCTGTCCGATTGCTGCTCCTTCCATTTCTGTAGCATATGCTGAAAATTCCGTTACGATTCTGTTCTTTACCTCCTGATCGCACACAAACTGATCACCTGAAGCAATTCTTCCCTCAAACACCTGAATATCCGGGTTCACTTCCTTGCATGCTTCTTCTGCAAGCTTACGAAGTCCCTCATCAGCCTGAAAGCAAAATACCGGCATCTGGGGAATCTGCCCCTTTTTGTATCCAAAGCCTGTCGCATCCATATCATGCTGTACAACATCTGTAGAAAGAACAATATCTCCAATATTAATATCTTTATTCAGGCTTCCTGCAATTCCCGTATTGATGATTGCATCAACCGAAAACATATCTATCAGAATTTGGGCACAAATACCTGCATTTACTTTACCAATTCCCGAACGTACAACTACAACCTTTCTTCCATTCAGGGTTCCCTCATAAAAATCCATAGAAGCCTTCTTAATAATTCTCACGTCTTCCATCTTTTCTTTCAAAATTGCAATTTCAACTTCCATTGCACCGATAATACCGATTGTTTTCATTTGATATTCTCCTATATTTCATCTCTGATTTGATAACAAACTGATTCTCCATCTAGTATTATACCAAAACTTCTTCCTATATCCAACTTAATTTTAGAATGGAAACTTATATTATGTTCTGTTATAATAAAGAAAGATTTGTTCACAGATCTGATTTTATAAAAACAACAGGAGGAAAAAACAATGGAATATAAAACAAAAGGTGTTTGCTCTATGGCAATCCAATATGAGCTTGACGATGAACAGAGAGTTCACAATGTAAAATTTATCGGTGGATGTTCCGGCAATACACAGGGTGTTGCCAAACTGGTAGAAGGCATGCCTGCCAAAGAAGTTATTACACGTCTGGAGGGAATCAAATGTGGAAGCAGACCCACTTCATGTCCGGATCAGCTTGCCACAGCATTAAAAGAATCTCTTTCATAATGCTTTCCCCCGGATATATATTCCGGGGGATTTTTTTGCGGAAATGTTTATATCTATTTATAAATCAGTTCTGTCCCATTTATCGCACAGGGACTGGACATCTCTGGAGAATTTTTCCAAATCTTTGTTTGCACAACCTTCATTCTTGCGAATAACAGACAATAGACGGTATCCAAGTGCAAGAAGTTTTTCATATACTCTTGCTGCTTTTGACGCTTTCTGTACAACTGAAGGCTTCTGGATCTTAATTCCTTCTGCTTTATATAGAAATTCACCCGTAGCAAGATCAAATTCAGTTCCACTAAAGGGCGCATAGGAATCATATCCCATTTCGTCACGTAATCTCGCTGAAAACAGTTCCGTTACACTGTCTTCTCCATGAGTGACAAAAACCTTTTTAGGCTTCTCTTCAAAGGCATTTATCCAGTCTATCAATCCATTAACATCTGCGTGTCCACTAATTCCAGACATTTGGCAAATTTTTGCTGCAGCATGGACCGGCTCTCCAAATAACTTAATTTCCTGCGCACCCTCCAGAAGTGCACGGCCTGGAGTTCCCACAGCCTGATATCCTACAAAAAGAATTGTACTGTCTTCACGCCAAAGATTATGTTTCAGATGATGCTTAATTCTTCCCGCATCACACATTCCGCTGGCAGAAATGATCACCTTGCACTCATCGTCAAAATTAATCGCTCTTGAATCTTCGGAAGTTACAGATGTCTTCAATCCCGGAAAGCTGATAGGATTGATTCCTTTTTGGATAAGTTCCAGTGCTTCCTCATCAAAGCAGTCATATTTATGCTGCCCGAAAATATTAGTTGCTTCGCATGCAAGAGGGCTGTCTACAAACACTTTAAAATTACCATGTCCGTGAATCAGACCTTCTGCCTTAATCTGACGTATAAAATACAACATTTCCTGTGTTCTTCCCACTGCAAAAGACGGAATTACTACATTACCGCCTCTGTCAAATGTTTCCTGGATAATCTGCGCAAGAAGCTTTACATGGTCTGGTCTCTCTCCATGGCTTCTGTCTCCATATGTGGATTCCATTACTACATAATCTGCTTTTTTTATATACACAGGATCTTTTATCAATGGCTGAGCTTTGTTTCCAATATCTCCGGAGAATACAATCGTCTTTTCTGTGCCATCTTCACAGATATTCACTTCAATACTACTGGAGCCCAGAAGATGACCTGCATCAATAAATTTTACTCTGATCCCATCCCCAAGAATAACAGCCGACTCATACGGACAACCAACAAAATTACGGATAACTCCAAGTGCATCTTCCATGGTATAGGCTGGCACAAATTCTGGTTTTCCCTGTCTTTTCGCCTTACGGTTACGCCACTCGGCCTCAAACATCTGAATATGAGCACTGTCTCGCAGCATGATATCACAAAGATTACAGGTTGCCTCAGTTGCATAAATAGGTCCTTTAAAACCTTTTGCATAAATTGCAGGAAGGTTTCCTGAATGATCCATATGTGCATGGGTCAAAAGCACGAAATCCAGTTCTCCTGGAGACACAGGAATTTCTTTATTTTCATAATAATCAGGTCCCTGTTCCATTCCGCAATCCACAAGAAATTTTTTTCCGGCAGCTTCCAGATAATAGCAGCTTCCCGTAACTTCATGTGTTGCCCCAATAAAAGTGAGCTTCATGTAGATCCCCCCCTTTTTTACCTTACGGCATATCTGTACTACTATTTATAATATGCTGCACAGTACTAACAAATTTCGCAGAATCAGCCTGTCCTGCCATGCTTCCTGCCAGAATTCCTACTGCCGCAAGCAGGGCAAAACCTGCCGTCGCACCATATCTGTACCATACTGGTTTGCGTTCTTTCGTAAAAGAAGGCACCATTTCCGAAATATGAGCAAGCATATCACCCTCATTTTCATCCAAAAAGATATTTGTATTTTTTTCCGATATCACCTGTGCTTTTTCTTCTGTCTTTGTTTCCATTCTACAGCCTGGAAACTTTACAATTTCAGCAGTTTTATTGTCATTAGCTTCTTCCATCATTCCTTCTGCTTCAAGACGCTTTAAAAACTGCCGATAGGATTGCTCTGCTTCTTCATCTGAGATAGAAATGTCATTTGTATTATTTCCTATAATACTTTCTTCTATCATTCTGGCCTCTTTGATCATTTCGGCTTCCAACAATTTATCAATATTTTCATCTATCTTTTTTTTACTCATTTTTTTCTCCCAGATTTTTTCTTTCCTTGACAATTCCCCGTCAGGGGTTCATATTTATAAAATAGACCGTTACTGATTTTTCTTAAAAAGCAGCAACAAATCCAACTATTCAGGAGGACTTATGAAGCATATTATCCTTACCGGCGGTGGCACTGCCGGACATGTTACCCCGAATATTGCCCTGATTCCTGCATTAAAGGAAAAAGGTTATGAAATTTCTTACATTGGCTCTTACGATGGCATTGAAAAAAGACTCATTGAAGAGCTTGACATTCCTTACTACGGAATCGCTTCCGGTAAACTGAGACGTTATTTCGATCTCAAAAACTTTTCAGACCCATTTCGTGTTCTAAAAGGTTATTTTCAGGCTAAAAAACTTATGAAGAAGCTGAAACCGGACGTTATTTTTTCAAAAGGCGGATTCGTAACCGTTCCTGTTGTAATCGCAGCCGGAAAGCGTCATATTCCAGCAATTATTCATGAATCAGATATGACGCCCGGACTTGCAAATAAATTATGTCTTTCCTCAGCTTCCAAAATTTGCTGTAATTTCCCAGAGACAGTCAGTAGCCTTCCAAAGGACAAAGCAGTTCTTACCGGTACACCTATTCGCCAGGAACTTCTCCATGGCAATAAAGAATATGCCCGCACATATTGTGGCTTCACTCCCGATAAGCCGGTTCTTCTTGTAATCGGTGGAAGTCTGGGTGCTGCCTCTGTAAATGAAAATATACGCAAAATTCTTCCAGATCTCCTGAAAGAATTCCAGGTAATCCATATCTGCGGAAAGGGAAAAATGGATGAAAGCATACAGATGGCGGGCTATGCTCAATATGAATATGTCCAAGAACAATTACCGGATATGTTTGCTCTGGCGGACATCGTAATTTCTCGAGCAGGAGCAAATGCAATCTGTGAACTTGCAGCACTTTCAAAACCAAATCTTCTGATCCCATTATCAGCAAAAGCAAGCCGTGGTGACCAGATTCTTAATGCCCGTTCCTTCGAACGCCAGGGGTACAGCATGGTTCTTGAAGAAGAAGAGATTACAGAAACTACTCTTATGACTGCAATTCGTAAGCTTTATCAGGAACGAGACAAATATATTGCAGCTATGTCCGCAGGTAAGAATTTAAATTCTATCCAACATATTGTCAGTCTGATTGAAGAGTATACCCTCTCATGATACATTTCATAAAACCAGTTATACTTTTAGCATTTTAGCTTTGTACACCTCTGTATTCGAATACAGAGGTGTATATTTTCAGTCAAAATTACATTTCGGTTATTACTCTTTTTCCAATCTCGCAAGTTCCTCTAAAAGCCAGTTTCTGGCTCTTAAAACTCTGTTATTTACATTGTTTCTGGTATAGCCAAACTCACGAGCTACCTCTTCAGTGGAAATGCCTTCCATTACAACTTTCATGAAGATTTTATAGTTTATCAGATTTTTGCGATAGAGATTTTCAAAAGCCATTGATAAATACTGTTGTTTCTCCATGCCCAGTAATGCCGCTTCTGCACTTTCCGTAGTACGGTACTGCAAGTCAGCCACATCATTATCAAACATTACCTCTCGTTTTACATATGACTTTCTGAGATAATCTCTTCCCTTATTCATTGTCTTCCAAACCACTAATGCCTGAAGCTTTGCTTCGCAGGATACATCCAGTCTTTCTTTAATTCCATAAAAGTATAAAAACACTTCTTGTGTAACATCTTCCGCTGTAAAACGACTTTGTACAATCCCACTTGCAATTTTAACTGAGACTTCATAGTAACGTTTATAGAACGCCTTGAATTCTTCACTATTCATCGCTTGTGCCCTGCCTTATCATTTTTTCATTTTTTCTATGATTTCATTCTTTACTTCATCCGTTAAAGTTCCTGGTTCCCAGGTAATACCAACTTTATCACCTTTATATCTTGGAATCAGGTGCATGTGAAAATGAAAGACTGTCTGCCCCGCCTGCTCACCATTATTCTGTACAATATTAAATCCATCACATTTCAGCACGTCTGTCATTTTAGTTGCCATTTTTTTTGCAAGAATCATTGCTTTTGCAACCATATCATCCGAAATTTCATAAATGTTAGCAGCATGCGCCTTAGGCAGGATTAAAGCATGTCCCTTACTTGCCGGTCCCAAATCCAGAATCACTCTGAAATCCTCATCCTCGTACAGTGTTGCTGACGGAATTTCTCCGTTTGCGATTTTACAAAAGATACAATTTTCCATACCCTTTTCCTCCTAAAAATGTAGAATGAACTACCTATATGTATATAATACGCTTATTAACAGCAAAAATCACACTTTTTCCGATTTTTTCTTCTAAAACACTAATATTTTGTCGAATAATCTCGATTTTTTAGGTACGATTTTATTTGTCATTCTTCAATTCCAATGTTACACTTCATATGAGGTGAGATTATGAAAAAAGAAATGACTACAAATAAAACGCAAAACGAATTCCATCTGATTCTTTCCAGGTTTTCTCATGAACTGCGCAATCCCATTGCGCTTATTAACAGCGAACTTCAAATGATAGAAGATACACATCCGGAAGTTATATCCTTCGACTACTGGAACGATATTACTGCCAACCTGGAATATGCCAAAGAACTCCTAAACAGCCTTTCAGACTATAACAACGCTTACAAGCTGATATTAAAGGAAACAGAACTCCGGCCTTATCTGGAATCACTCCTTTCCAGTGTACGTCCCACCTATGAATATCTGGGAATTCACCTGGAACTCCAGCTTGCTCCGTCTCTTCCGTTAATATCTATTGACCGCATCAAATTAAGACAAGCTCTGCTAAATCTGCTTCGAAATGCAGCCGAAGCGATTACTGGTACCAACGGAAAGGTTATATGCTCAGCATTTTATCATAAAAAGCAGGTTCACATTTCCATAACTGACAATGGTTGCGGAATGTCCCCGGATCAACTTGAGGAAATATTCTCTCCTTTTGTAACCTTTAAAGAAGGCGGTACCGGTCTGGGACTGGCTATCACCAAACAAATCATTCAGGCCCATGGTGGTAAAATCTATGCGCAAAGTGATATACATCAAGGTACATCCTTTCACATCCTTCTTCCTGACACTTTACCCGGATGATAAAGAAGGACTGCCAGAAGAAATCCACAAACCAGACCTCCAATATGAGCTGCATTATCAACTCCTGTGCTTGTAAAACCGAAATACAATGAAAAACCTGCCATAATCAACATCTGTCGTGCAGAAATATCCTGGATTCTTCCGCGATTTCGAACCACTACATAAATCATTGTTCCCATTACTGAGAATATAGCTCCTGATGCTCCGGCAGATACTGCATATTCCGATTTTTTCATTTCCATCACAATAGAAAAAATATTTCCTCCAAGCCCTCCCAGGAGATAAATTAAAATAAACCTTATTTTTCCAACAACAGGTTCCAGCCGCTGTCCTAAAACAAAAAGTATCAGCATATTATTCGCAATATGATAAATTCCAAAATGGAGAAACATACTTGTAAACAATCTGTATATCTGCCCACTCTCTAAGATCAGCGGTGGATACGCAGCTCCACACGCAATCATGTGTGCAGTATTTTCGGAGCCGCCGGAAAAATCAACCACAAGAAATATCAGTATATTCAGAAGTATAAAAAGGACCGTCACCGGTTCTTTTTTTATTTCTTCCACGCAACCACCTCGATGCTTATAACTTACTAAAAAGATAATTCTATTGATTTCTGATAATAGTCTTAGTATAGCACCATTACTCTGATATCTCAATCGTTTATCTGTAAATCGCTCAATTTTTCCTTGTTTTCCAACCTGTTGAGACAGAACTCCACTTATTCCGCACTTAAAAATACATATCTAGCCTGAGCAAAATCCACTTCATCCTCATTTTGCAGACAATATTCTTCATCTCCCTTCAGTAGTTTTCCGTTAACGGAAGTACCATTACGTGAATTTAAGTCTGTGAGATAATATTCTCCATCACGCTTTCTTATCTTGGCATGAATCCTACTAACAGTTGGCAAATTTACCACCGCATCTGCCGCCGTCTCCATCTTTCCTATTACAGTCAGTTCCTCTTGCAAATATATAGTTGCAAGTTCCCCAGGTTCCCGGCTAACGAGTGTTGCAGGTCCAATGACAATATTTTCCGACAAAACCACTGTTTCTCCGAAATTTTTTTGTGATATTGATATTTTTCCTTGTTTTGTGTTTTTTTCTATTCTAGTTTCTATTTTTATCTTATTATCCGATACAGAATTCTTGGTCACCATTTTTTCATTGTCAAATTCAGTTTCCTTAAGTTCTGTTTTTTCTTCCGGATTATCTATTTTCTTCTTTCTTCTGATCACTGAAATCAAATAACTGCACAGCATTCCCCCTGCCATAGCCGCTACAGCAATTCCCAGAACAGTTACGATTGATATTCTCGGCAGATATCCCAAAGTTTCCGCCCCCACAATCATCAGTGCTGCCAGTGCTGTTACCGCACACCAAAGCAAAGCCCCTTTTGTGGACCAGGCTGATATTCTCTTTTCTTTTGACTCTTCCTTGGGCTTTTCTTTGGGTTCTTCTTCATCCCTCCATATAAATTCATCATTATCTTCTTTATCCTGGATTATTTCCGGCTGCATACTTTTTTCAAAATGCTGCATATCCTCCTGCATTCCAAAAAGTTCTTTTTGTTCTCCCTCTTCCAGTCGTTCCTGATACAGTTCCTTTTTTATGTATTCCAAATGAAAGCTGTCGTCTAATGCCCTTCGATATATTCCATATCCAAGCATTACTGCCATCTGATCCTCATGATCCAGAATCGGCAAAATATATTCGGTCAATTCCTGAAACTTCTGTCGTATATCCTGATCATAACTGGGAAGATAGCAAAAATATAATTGCCTTTTTTCCACATCAACATACATATATTCCGGTTTCAAAATAAGTCTGCAAGGATTTAGTAAATACTCTGACATTTCTTCCATAACTTGCACAAAACCGCCGAAAATCATTTGTAAATCCTCGTAACCAATCTTTTTCTCTTCATACAAAGACAAAAGCGATTGCTTCGATGTTATGTCAAAGCAAACCATAAACTGTCCATTAATCCCCTGTACTCTGCATTTCAAAACAGACGGAATGGTATTTCCAACCAACATTCTAATCTGATAAGACGAAGTATCGGGCTCTTCATTTTCATACAACACAAGATAATTTCCATTTATATCTCTTTTATATTCAGCTTTCATTTCTACTCCTTCAGATTTTTTGCAGTTTCAGATACCCCTTTTACCTTACGTATCCAGGATACAGGCCTTATCACTTTTGCACTTCCCTGCACCTGCAGATGAGTATTAAAACCTCCATAAACGGAAATCAGATCAAGATCATATGTTACTTTCACTGTCTTCCCATCACTAACTTGAAATTTTAAATCACGGCTTCCATAAAATCCTGTATTTCCTAGTTCTTTTCCTTTTTTCAATGCTCTTTCCCTGCTTTTTCCATCTGGTCTGGCATTCTCCATACTACCATCCAAAGCAGTCTCATATGCAGCCGCAGTAAGCCACGCACGATTATGCACATAAAAAAACAGAAACAAGACTCCAAATAAAACCAACAGGATTACCGGCATCAAAAGTGCCAGTTCAATAGTCATACTTCCCTTGTTTATTTTCTTTTTCAATACATCAGGCCTCCAATATACCCAACCAGAAGAAAAGGCACAAATGGAAGCTCCACCTTCTTTTTTCTTACTGGCAATAAAAGCAGTAATATTCCACAAAGACTACAACATAATAATCCCGTTAAAAAAGCCCATAAAAGTTCACGAAAAGATAATACCGTTCCAAGAGCCAATAGTAAAAATCCATCCCCCATCCCCACAGCACCCTTCGAGACGATGCTAAGTCCAAGCACAATACCTCCAAGACTGATGGTTCCAATCCATTCCATGCCGATATTTCCCAAAAAACATGCTCTTATCACTCCAACAATACCAAATATACAAATAGTAAAAAGAGAAACCTCTCTTGTCCGCAAATCCTTCCAACTGTTTATCCCTAAAAATGTCAAAACGCAAATCTGTTCCATCTATTTTTCACCTCTCATTTACCACATCTTTTACATGGATGCAGATTTTCCACTTCAGATTCTTTCACCAATCGCACAGAACGTTTCAAGCCACTGCAGTTTTTATCATTATGATAGCGGTTTCCAGATTTTGTAATATACACTGTATTTCCCGGCTGTTCTCCCCGGCTGCAGCTTTCACAAGCATGATATTTTTCTCCATATTCGTTTCTCTTTGCAGACACATTGGCTCCTGATACTTTTGATATTGACAAATTAAGATGGCTGCAATTCAGCCTTTTATGATATACCGAACCGGAAATAGTCACATATACCATGTTCTCTCTTTCTCTGTCTTCATCCTCTGCACAATTTCTCCTATCAGTCCCAGTCCAGGCATGAACTTTTACCGTATTATGCATCCATATCGCCGGAAGCGGAATCAGACCGCCAATCGGTTCATACTTATAAATATCCGGCAGTGTAATTTCTTCCGCACGATTCTTTTCAATAGCATAAGCATACATTCCAGCTTCCTTTGTGCGCTGACAAAGTTTGCTCAGATGCTCTGTCTGTATCCGGTAAACATCCATAAAAGAAATCATGGTCACCATTCCAAGAAAAAACAACGGCAGCACAAATGCAGCTTCCACAGTAAAACTGGCTTTTTTCATTCTGTCAAAGTTCTTTCTTCCAAAGGCGCACAAAGATACTTTGCCGAAAAAGCTTCCTTCCAAAATCGGGGAAATTCGAAAGGATGGGTTCCCCAGAGAACTATTCCTTCTTGTTATTCTCATTTTCAGAGTATATATATCTTTTCTCCATTTTCTGATCATTTTCCCATATCCTTTCCGGAAAAGCATCTTTCTGCGCCTTTTTCTATAGCTTTTTACATGTAATGATATTCTCTTGCCACTGTAAAAGTCTTTCTTTTATTTGCATTAACATCCACAGATGCTTTCAAGGCTGTAATGCAAAAATCCAAGCGAAAATCTTCCCAGTTATTTTTTTCCCGAAATGCGCATTCCACCATGTCCATCCCGCCTGAAATCTTCTGGGATTTTGAAGTGGCAAACAAAAAGATCTGCAGATAATCCATATAAGACAAACCTTCTTTATCGTTTTTACGGTCTGTATCCAGCTTATCCTCCAAAGCAGACATTCCCTGCAAGGACAATTGCCAGTTAGAGCTATTTTTTACAAGAGGTACCTTTCCGCCTGCAAACAACTCCCTTACATCCAGAACACTTTCTGCAAACGACCAGCACAAAATCAATGCAGCTTCAATAGCCACTGCTGCCGGCGGAATCAAAAAACCAGCGGCAATAGCTGCTGCCAACGCCTGAATCTGTGACATCATCAAAGAATCTGACATCAGACAAGCAACATTAATTCCTTCCCTCACCATAAGCAGTTTTTTTGCTATAGCTTTCAGATTCGCTTTATCACTGCTTTTCCTCTCAATAATATACTCAATCTGATAAGCCAACTCCCCCATTCCAGGTTCCATATAATTGCCCAATTTTTCAAACAAATATTGTTGAAATAAAACCTGGGAAGCAACGGTTCCATCAGGTTTCACTGTATCTTCCATTGCAAAGCCCTGCTCTAATTTTCTTCCTGATAACAATGCTTTTTTCTTAACACTTTTATCCGATATATTTTTTTCGGCAGGCAAAACAAGATCCAAAATTCCCATCCATCTAAGTTTTCTGATAACTGGAATAGGGTTTTCTACTTTCACCGGTGGCACCTCTGTTTCAGTTACAGCCGGCAGCATATTCCCATCTGTAAATCCATTTTGTTCTTGTTGGTTCTGCTGTTCCTGTTTTTTCTTCTCTTCCAAAGCAGCCTGGCTTTTCTGGCTGGCAGAATCCATTTCACTTTCATAATTTTCAATTGTCCCTCTATTTTCCAGTTCATCCCCTTTGGTCTCTGCTTCAATTGTCTTTCTCTGTAAATTCCTTATTTTGTTTAAAAGGAGTTTTGCACCATGACTTCCGAGAGTTTCCTTCATATAACGGACTGCTTGTTGATAAAATATCTCGCCTTCTGAATCTGTCATGAGAAGATAACCAGATATACCGCCTTGCTGTACTGACAATTTCTGACTGTTTTGCTTCATCACAGGCTTCATATAGGATTCCAGATTATCGTACACAGAAGCCAGATCCATTTCCTTTCCCCCGCAAGTTCCATCAACTGCAAACAGATCAAAGTCCTTTAAAAGAGACTTGTTATACTGTCCAAACAAAGAATACAGTCCAATATCCATCCCATTCAGTATCTGTGTTCTAGCCGCAGCCATTCTTGCTGACTCGAGTCCTGAGCTCAGCAGGGACAAAACCAATCCTAGAACTAATGCCAGAAAAACAGTAATACTTCCTCTCTTTGTCATGGAGCACCCCTCCTTTTTGATTCAATTTTTGTTAATCAGGAATCATTTAAATCGAATTACTTTGTTTTGTGATTTTTGACAGAATGTTTTTTACAAGACTGGTAAGCTGGTCTTTAAAAATCATAACCAGACCAATAAGAACCACAAGAATCAGAATAATTTCCACAACACCCACAGCATCCTCTTCCCTCAAAAAATCTCTTACAAATCTGCGCAATTCCTTCATCTCTTTCACCTCCCTCTGCCTGAAATATTTCTGCTGTCTCACTCCGCTCTTTATCGGCAGAGTTTCTTTGCAGATTGGATTTATCCATAAAAGGACAAACAGGCAGGAAGCATAACGATTGCCATTACTACTCCAAGCATCAGTACCATGGGAACCAGCAATTTAGTGGTTGCTGCTTCTCCCAGTACCTTCGCTTTTCTCTTCCTGTCATCCCAGGCTTCCACAGATTCTTTCTCCAGCATCTCTCCCATATGACTACTCCCTTTCTGAAGATTCTGGATTAAAAGAGTGGCAAATGTTTTATATTTTACATGTCCGCACCGCTCCCCAAAGCGTCGATAAGCCTCAAGTTCAGATACTCCACTTTCCATCTCATAGCAAGCAGTAACAATTTCCTCATAAGCAACGCGTTTTTCTTTCTTTTTTTTATAATCCACAGCTATCTTTCGAAAAGCATTTCGAACGGTCATTCCTGCCTGTACAAGCAAAGTAAACTTCATAATAAGTCCCGGATAATCCATCATCAATTCTTCATATCTTCTTGCCTTTTCCTTTTGTTCTTCTTGTGACGTTATAACAATCATAACAAAAGCTGATGCAATTGCTATTGCAGAAAGAAGATTTCCGGTATTATCGTGTGGTGTTCTCCATTTCAGTGTTCTGCCATTCCAGGCAGCCGGAAGATAATAATAATCATCGTTCTCCTGCTCGCTGTTATAATTCTCAACAAATTCCAGCAGCTGCTGTTCTTTTTCTTCTTCCTCAGTCAGCACCTCCTGCTGCACGGAATCTTCCTTGGAAGACTTTTTCTCCGGAATTTGTATATAAACGCTTGCTTCTTTTCCTTCCACAGATACCGTGAATTTTTCCTCATAAGGATCCTCCTCTTTTTTCAACTCATGACCATGTTCAAAAATCTGTCCTCCACCTTTTGTATAAGTCAGAATAGCCCCGATTATATTTCCAGTCAGCGCTACCATAAAAAACAGTTTTCGCCCCTTTGCTGTACCAATTTTTTCCAAATGAAGCCACCCCAGGGAGCTAAGTATCACCAGAAGCAATAATATAACAAAAATGACAATATGAAGCCACATCCACTACACCTCAATTTCCACTATTCGCTTTCCCATCCAGTAAGCCAGTCCATATACCGTAAGGCAAACCGTCATTGCGCCTATTCCAAACGGATTTCCATAAAGCATATCCAGAAATCCCGGAGATGCCAATCTAAGATAAAGAATAATTCCGGCAGGCATAAGACTCATGATCATCTGTTCAGATTTCTTTGCCGCCAAAGTAGCTTCGATTTCTTTTTTTACATCAATCTTATCTCCCAGCATTCTGGCAACCTTCTGAATCACATTTCCAAGATCGCCTCCGCTTCTTTTAGCCGTATATAAAACAGAAGCAAAATTCTCAATATCCTCCACTCTACACCTTTGGCCCAGATCAAGAAACAATTCCTCCACGGGCACGCTTACCTTCTGCTGTGTTTCTATATACCTGAATTCCGCAACAATATCCTCATCCTTCGCATATAACTGCTCCAAATCCCTCACACAGGCAGAAACTGCATTTTCAACAGAATATCCAGCCTGAACAGCAACACTCATTGAATTCAGCGCATCTCGAAACTGATAATTCAGCTTTCTTTTCCGTTCTCTGATCAATTGCTTCTTTTTCCACTTCAAATACATTCCGGAAACAGGTAGCATAAAAATTAAAACCCATAAACTTTTATAAAACAAATAATCAACCATAACACACAATGAAATACTTTCTGCCATATATTTCAAAATCTCTTTTGCAGAATAATGATATCTATCATAATCAGCTTTCTGACCACTCATAACGTTACCCCCGCATGCTCCAGCTTTTCTTTATGCATAAGATATGCCAGTTGTACCAAGCCACATCCTTCCTGCCATTGGTATAAGGACTGCAGCTTGATTTCTCCGTTCTCATATCCACATACCTCTGCAACTTCCAGAAGCTTTCTTGATTTATCCCTCATACGTCCAAGATGGATAAGAATATCCACACCAGAAGCAATCTGTCTTCGCACTGCCTGAAGAGGCAAATCCATTTCCGACATTAATGTCATAATTTCCAAACGTGCCAGCATATCTCGACAACTGTTCGCATGAGCTGTTCCAAGGCTTCCCTCATGTCCGGTATTCAGAGCCTGTAACATGTCCATTGCCTCCCCGCCACGAACCTCTCCCACAATGATCCGGTCAGGACGCATACGAAGTGCTGAACGTATCAAATCCCGGATACTGACTCCTGGTGCTCCATTTATAGTTGCTGCTCTGGCCTCCAGTCTTACCAGATTGGCAATTCCCTGAAGCTTCAGTTCCGCATTATCTTCAATCGTGATAATCCGTTCATCCTTTGGAATATATTCAGACAATGCTCCCAGAAATGTGGTTTTTCCACTTCCGGTTCCACCTCCGATCACAATAGAATATCTGGCCTTCACCAATTTTTCCAAAAAGCTGGCACATTCCGACGTTATGCTTCCCAGCTCAATCAGCTTTTCCATTGTAATTGGAGTGTCGGGAAAACGTCGAATGGTCAAAATTGGTCCGTCCAGTGCTACTGGTGCCACAACCACATTGACTCTGGCTCCGTTTTCCAGTCTTGATGCCGGAACAGAAAATTTTAAATAGCCCCAAAACGTCGTTTTTTCTTTTGTCAGAAAATTCAATACCAGAATAGAAAAATTAAGATAGACTTAAACCGACATTTCTATCACAAAAAAAAGAGGACTTCTCAGCCCTCGAAATAACCATACTTTCGTTTTTGTGCAGCACACACGGGACAACCATTTCCCAAAATCCGGCTTTGTATTTTAGCACGCCAACGATGTCCTTTACTGCATATCCACCACACTTTTTTATTAGAATTTACGCAAACTGTTTCTGGTGTCAAAACACGGTTTTTGCAATACTCCCATTCCATTGCTAATTCCGGATATCTCGATTTTAAATCATTAAAACCTTGTAAAACAGCTTTTCCAACTAAATATGGACATCCTTGATCACAGGCTACTCGGTTATTTACGGTAGTCTGCCAGCTAAAATCATATTCTCCTGTCTCTGGATCACTATAATGAAGTATCCACCACACTTTTCTTTTACTCCCTACTGTAACATCCTCCGGTTTTAAATCCCCGTTTCTTTCTTGGTCCCATTGTGCTGCTAAGTCTGGACGCCTAGTTGCCAGATCATTGTATCCTTTCCAAACTTTTTTCCCTGTTAGAAACGGACATCCAAAATGTCGTACACTTCGCAAATAAATGCTCTCTCTCCATGTGAAGTGATGATGCCCCGTTTCTGGATCTTCATAATCTAAGCACCACCAAACCACTTTTTCACTTTTCCAATTAATATTTTCAGGATTTATACCTACATTTTGCTCCTTATCCCACTGAGTCATTAAGTCTGGGCATCTCGTAAAAAGGTCATTATATCCCTTCCAGACTAATTTTCCGGCTAAATAAGGACAGCCTTGATACTTTGTATTCCAACATTTTACCCTATTATTTACTGTAGCCTGCCAACTAAAATCATGTTCTCCTGTCTCTGGATCACTGTAATGAAGTGTCCACCACACTTTTCTTTTACTCCCTACTGTAACATCCTCCGGTTTCAAATCGCCATTTTTTTTCAAATCCCATTGCGCTGCAATATCTGGTCGCCTAGTTGCCAAATCATTGTAACCTTTCCAGACGCTTCTCCCTGTCAAGTATGGACAGCCATTCTTCCGTCTACTATTCACTGTTGCCTGCCATACAAAATCATGCTCTCCTGTTTCTGGATCATTATAGCGGCAAAACCACCAGATTTTTTTATTTGATTTTACGGATATTTCCTCAGGCTTTAAATTTTTATTTAGCACAGGATGCCATTCCTTCATTAATTTCTTATCTTCTGATATAAACATCATTTTTTCTCCTTGAACATATAGGACAACCCTTCCCATTTGAACGATTGTAAATAAATGCTTTATATTCATGTCCAATTGGACATATCCACCAAACTTTTTTACCTGACTTTCTCGTCACTTCCGTTGGTAATACTATATTTCTTTTATAATTCCATTCAAAAGCAATGTCCGGCTCCAATGTTGCCAGATCTGTTTTACCAGGAATAGGAATCCTACCAGAGCAGTACGGACACGACATTTTCTTCCTATCAGTTGCAGAGTTTGCAGACATTTCCCAGGAGTGACCCTGTTTGCACTTCCAATATACATATAAATCGGAGTTCGGAAGAAGCTCATACGGTGATATGTTATTTTTATCCCAATCCCAAAAGTTCAGCCTGTCCGGGAAACAGACTGCCAGATTCCTTTCAGGTGTCGCAAACTTATTCTTGCAATATGGGCAGCCACAACCTCTTTTACGATTGGATATTGTAGCCTGCCAGCTGTGTCCGTCTTGACATTTCCACCATAACTTTTTCTGGGTAGTTATGTCTGAAACATTTCTGTTTTTTTCATAATCATATTCCTGTTGTAGCTGCGAACATTCAATAAATAGTTGTCGTAATTGGATGCGTTTTGGAGATAGCTTGTTTTTTTCACAGGTTGGACAACCACTTCCCATTGTCCTTGTTTTTACAGAAGTTTCCCAGGAGTGCCCTTGTTTGCAGCGCCACCAGATCTTTTTATTTGATCCGGCAGTAACTTGAGATGGAAGAAGGACATTCTTTTCTGTATCCCATTCTGATACCAATTCTGGATGAATTGTTGCCAGATCATTTTCCCCTTGAATAACTACTTTCCCAGCACAGACAGGGCAATTACGGCCACGAACTCTTGCCATAATCTGCATCATATAGGCATGACCCTTTGGGCACTTCCAAAAAGCTTGCTTATTTGAACCAGACGTGACTGCATCTGGATATATGGTATTCTTATCAAAATCCCATTCAGGCATTAGTTCAGGATGAACAGACCCCAAATCATTATACCCTTTCAACACCTGCCTTCCAGCGCATACAGGACAATTTCGGCCAGCGTTCTGATGTTTAACAGAATCTTCATAGGAATGCCCCTGTTCGCAGATCCACCAGACTTTTTTTCCGCTCCCGGTTGTAATCCTTTCTGGCAAAATTATATTTTTCTCATAGTCCCATTTATTTAGCAGATCTGGGCTTTCTGCAACTGTATTATTCACTAAAAATCCAATCCCTTCATAATATCATCACTTAAAGAATTGCTGCCTTCTGATGAGATTACTAGCAGTGTTTCATCTATTTGCTCCGCAGTTTTTTGAAATTTCTTTATTGCATCTCCAAAAGAAAACGCTTCCTCGATTTGCCTTGATTCCTGATTGACTAACAGTTGAAATCCTTCTTCCGTAATTCCAATTTGTTCCAATGCCTGTCTGCGCTGAGCTGCATCTGTAAATTTCCGAATATAATTTATCTGTTTTTTCAGTAGTTCATGCGTTTCAGTAACAGATAATAGCCTTGCTTCCAGTTCGGCTGCAAATACTTTCAAATCCTCATCCGCAGAAACAATGCGTTTATTTTCTCGTTCCAAATAAATGTTGCGCTTTGTCAAAGAAGTTACCTGTTCTCTCGTTGATAATATAGCCCGACGTTGTTCTGCTCTCGGTAAAGACATGAATATTTCTACATTTGAGGCCTGTATAAGAACATTCGTTGCTATGCCGGCAGTGACTGTCCGGGAAGCGTTGATTTCTTTTATACGAATAGTACATGGACGATCCTGGTGTTTCTTTTTACCAGTAACCGGATCCGTTTCTATTACTCGTCTGGAGAACATATAATCCTTTACTTCCTCCAAACCTGGGATATTTGCTGCCGACCATTCTGCCAGCTCTTTATATTTTATTTTACCTTTGCAGATATCAGAATATTTAACAACCGCCTCCAACAATAGATCATTGTCTATTTTTTGTGCCTTTGCCATTTAACAAATGCCTCCTTCGCTTTTTCTTTTGTTGCTGTTTGATAGCGTGTAATTCCAGTATGTGCTTCAAGGAATACTTTTTCATAATCTAAGCCCTTTTTGAAGTTATCAGAAATACACTCCAAAACCATTTTGCTGGCGTCATCCAGCCGTTTTCTTCGTGTATTCATTGCCTCTTTCAATTCATTTTCTCCCGGGGTGTAGTACCTGCAGCCAAGACACTCCTCCAGGTGATCTTCTGCAACACAATCTGAAATGTCACCTGTCACCAATGGCTGATGAATGGAAGAGCAAACGGAAGTAGTCTGTAACTGGGACATTGCTTTTTTATATCTGTTTTCTTGCTTTTCCATCTGCTGATATCCTTGATTGATTTTACGCTGCAGATCCATGATAGAAGTAGCAAGCACCGTGTTGGATACGTTGGTATAGTATCCTTCTGAAGTTGTCAGATGCATATGATCTGCCAGTTGCCGGCATATGTCTGCACTGTTATCTTGATAATACAAGTTGCTCATGGCAATCGGTCTGGAGTCACCCGCCGTGACAGGAGTAAATTCCTTGATTCCGGTCGCAAACCGGGAGTAGTCATATTTATGATTTCCGATTAAGTACTCCTGAAAAAACTCTGTGATAAGCATATTAAACTGTGGAAGGGACAGTATCTTGTTTATTGACAGGTCACTGTAGTCAAATAAAAAACGTCTTTGATGATTCCCTGTTAATTTCTGGTATTTTTCAATCTGTTTGATACAATCAATTTCTGGTATTTTATATTCGAAAATCCGATAATCCTGTTCTATATCGTAAAACACTTTTCTTGCTCCCTTTTTCAGCATTGTCCTACGTATACAAAGATAAATGCCGTCATCCCTGCGCTGTATGCAGTCATAAGGAGTTACCAGTGTCTCCGTTGCTCTCATTGGGAGTATGAATGACACTTTGCACCAGAAATATAGCGGAAACCATTTAAGAAATTCTGTCACTGAAAGCTCTGCATGATATAAATCTGTCAGCTCATTATCTAAAGCCAGGTAATTGATCATATGCTCCAGTTTTCTCTGCTGTGCCGGGGTAGTAGCTATAACCGGAATCTGGGCAAGAATTCTATCTACCTCCATCTCTGTAAATCCGATAAACCACAGGAATTCAATCAGACATATTTCTTCTTTATCTTTAATTTTGTATTCCGGATCTCCAAAATTGGTAAGGAATTCCCGGATCGTTTTGAGACGTAACGCTATCGTTCTCCATATGTACACACCGAAAATATTAATGGCATAGCATTTTAAAATCTCTGTTAATTCTGGAACTGTAAATACCAGCAATTTTCCCGCATGTGTCTTATAACGGTATTCGCGAAAATTAAAATCAAGTTCTGTTTGTTTAATCCCAGAGGTCCCAATCCAAAGATTATTTTCATAAGAGCTTTTTATCACGCCCTTTTGAACATATTCCTGAAATTTCTCTACATATAGATGTTTTTCTTCTGGTCTGTACTGGTTTTCTTTGTAGATAACTATATCTTCACTGAGTTCTATTTTTCTTAACAGATTATCCATTTAAAGTCTCCCTCATAATCATTTTCAGCCCGTTTCTGTCTTCTTTGGACATATTCATATCCTTCATTAACTGGTTTAGGATTTTCTGATACCTTGGTATTAAAACCTGTTGTAAAACGGTTTGGGCTTTTTTATTCCCTTTATTTGCTTCTGTTTGATACTTCAACAGGATACGCAGAAGAGGAAGGTATCCGATCTTCGTAAATACAAGATATGGGCAGCCATTTGCCAGACAGGAATCCCATTCAGCATGCTGGCATGCCATTTTCTCGGCTCGGAGCAGACAGTACACTCCGTGGTCTTTTCCCTGCCCCCGGTTCTGCGTTATCTCATACATAGTCTTGAGCATCTGAAGCACAGCAGTATCATTTCCATTTTTAAATTCAGTCTGTATAGCCAATATAGATCGCACACCAGATTCTGCTTCCTCCAGCTGTAAAGGAGTAACATTCATCTGATCAATGGCCTGATTCTGTTCTTTAAGAGTCAATTTTCTCATAGCATCTGGATATGCAGTAATCAACGTTTGATATAGTTCAAATCCAAACACACCTCTCTCCATCATGTAGTAAAGCACCATATCTGCATTTTCCCCTGTCAGGCGGTGATCCTGCAGATATGTCCTAATTGTATTCAGGCTTGTATGATTGCGGGCATAGGACGCTACTGCGGAGGCCATAACACCGCCACATCCCTGTTCCCTGGCTGCCTTCTCAACACCCTGTAGAAAATCCTTATTCAACCGTCTTGACTGGATATTTTGTCCTCCGAGGATATCCCACATCGGTCTTCCAAAGAAATCCCTCAGTTGCATTTTGTTTTGATATGAAGACGCCCTCTGGGGCTTCATATACCCGTCACCTGATTGCAGCATATGTGCCTCTGCAATCAGCGTTAACAGCCCATAAAACGTATATAATCCTGGTGTGATCATCGCCATTAATGGACTTGGATTCTTATTGGCTGTTTTTGAAGGTAGTCTACCTGACTGATCTATAGCTCCCAAAGCATATTTACAGGTCTGTATGTAGATCTCATCCGGCAGATTGTCCTCCAGAATGTCCGTGTATAAAGTGTCTGGACAAATATCGAACATTGGCCTTCTGAATAATTTGAGATATTGCCAACCGTTACATACATCCTGTGCCCGCCAGCCACAACAGAAGAAGATTGCAAGATACAGCCACATTTCTGCATATATATGATTATCTAAAGCTTTCTCGATCATGTTGTGTTCTGCAATATAATCACCATTAAAAATGTATGTTGCTATCGTAAGGTATGTATCGTCCTGGTACGCAGGAATGCCGTTTGATCTTTCAGGCTTGATTTTTGTAAATACGTTATACTTTACATTCTGTTTCCTTTTAACATAATTCAGAAAATTTATAATAAGGTCTTTTGTGGTAGCATACATTGGCTGTTTCAGCAATTCCGCCACATATTCATCTGTCAGCTTAGAAAGAGCTGGCATCTGCAGTATGAGTCGTACAAATTCAGTGACAGACGGCGTATATGGTCTCTCATAAAAAGCTTCTGACAGATATTTTTCTAAATATCCGGCAGTACCTGCCTTCTTTGTATTTTTCAACAACCTTTTTATCTTTTGTTCTTCGGAGTGTCCATATTCTTGAAAAAAATCTTTTAGTTTACTATCCAGAAATGGCACCTCTGATCGCTGAAAATACAAAATATCTTTCCCGTTTCCGATAAGCAACTCTGTATGTTCATATATTTCGATACCAAAGAATTCCTGTTCTTCAAGCGTGTCCAGTAAATTGTTTCTGTCTTTCGCTGTATTCCCGTGAAACTGATTACTGTCATGTGAAGAAGAGTATTCCCGCAGACTTATATACTTTTTATTTTCATCTGCAATTTTGCAAATAACATCTTCCGGAATTTTCCCATTGGACAGAGAGATTCTTTCTTCCCGAATAAGCCTTTTTATGAGAGTATTGGTAACACCTGTCATGTCACATGCCTTTTGTATGCTGTAATATTCCACTACAATATTTCCTCCAAAATTGACTGCTGAAATGTAAATACCGCATTCTGATACAGATTGATCATTTGAGCATTAACGTGTATATAAGCATCCATTGCCTCAGAACTGCTGTCACCACGCCAAACGTGAGCAATTTCATCATGAGAGAGTGTGGTATTACCCAGCAGATACATCGTAAACCAATGCCTGAACATATGGCATCCAGGGAATTCTCCCCTGATTTTTTTACCATCAGGAGAAATTTTGTCTTCCCATGTTTCAATAAATGGTGCATTTTCAGCCCAGGATCCGTCTACTATACAAGCATTTTTCAGTGCCGGTACAAAACAATTCCGGAAAAGCGTTTCAACACGTCCGCAGTAGCTATCCACAGTCATCGGGTTTCTCTGATTATTTACGAAGAGGGGAGCAGCCGGATTGTCGGAAGCCTGTTTCAGTTCCAGCAGAGAATCATGTTCATCATACAGTTCCACAATTTTTGAGATAAAATCAGGATAGATCTGCTGTATACGGTATTTTTTTATATGACCAAACTCACACTTTCCCTTATAATTTTTCGCAAAATCGGCTTCATCCAACAGATTAATTTTAATCGTTCCAATATGTCCAAATCCCGTGTCAATCATCTGCATACTGGTACGTGTCAGATTCACAACTTCGGCTTCACGTAATCCACCATACGCCTGACACGCAATTCCAAGTGCAATCATTGGATCATATTTTCGCGCCTCAAAGAGAAGCAATTCCAAATAACCCTCCAGCAAATAACGGTTCTTTTTCTTCAGTTTCTTAGGAGGCTTCACAAAAAATTTATTTGTTTCACGGATAACTGCCTTTCGTCCGGATCCCATGTTACGTACTGCTGTTGTTGTTATCAAATCTTCTGCCGAATACGAATACTGCAGATGTGGATTGCATTTCTGATATGCATCTAAAAAATTATACACATCCGTGATTCCTTTCTCCCAACTGGCTGGATCTCTTGGCTCCCCGTCTGTTGTTTCTCGAAAATCAATTAGAAAATCCCTTAAAATATCTACCGAAACTTCATTCAAAGAATCGCAGTCAGTATGCCATAACACAAAATTTAAAAAAGCACATATGTTGAATGCTTTTTTCTGTAATGTCGGACTTCGCTGCGCTGTTGTCTTGGACATCTGCAGGTACCAGCGTTCATATCCCGGAACAGCTACCAACATGTCTGTCTGTTGATCATACAGGCTGATACATGGAAAGAGGGTATTTTCTGCTGGAATCCGAACAGCACGGTTTCGGAATATATATTTTTTCCGTTCGCTTTCTTTTGAGCTAAAAGCTACAATCTTACTCATTTTCAGCCTCCTTAACAAAATCAAGTGGTTTTGGCAGTCTGCTTGCCCAATAAAGCAAAGGTAACGGATCTGCCTCTATTGCAAGCGCAGGCATCGGTGCTTCTATATCCAATAGAACCTCTACCGGGCTATGTACTGCGCCATATCTAACATCACATATAGTGCTATCATTCAAATACTTCAATATATCATTGGAAATCAGAACATAATCTATTCTCATTGCCAAGTTGTAAGAATACCATGTGAACTGTTGCTGGTGTGGATGACAATAACGATAAGTGTCCGTCATTCCAAGCTCTAACAAGTGAGAAATTCCAATGCGCTCCGGTCCCGTACAGCCCAATCCAGTATATGTAATATCAGATATATCTATCATCTGATGAGCTACATTCAAATTTCCACAAATTATAACGGGCTTTCTTCTCATTAGTTTTAGAACAAAGCGTGAAAACAGAATATCCCATTCCAGGCGAACAGAATCGTATTTCTTCGTTGATTCTGGAGTCAATACATTGACTAAATAAAATTTGTCATATTCCAGGGTCAGTGTTCTCCCTTCCTTGTCCAATTTGGAATCAATTCCCCATGCAGACGATAGTGGTTTTAACTTCGTAAAGACAGCTGTTCCCGATTTTTTATTTTTTTCCTGCCAATTCCAATAAGAATAATAACCCGACGGATTAAAGCTCATAAATTGCAGCTCTTCCAACTGCATATCTTGCACACAAAAAATATCTGCCTGAGAGTTATGAAAACAATCAAAAAATTCATTTCTTATCCCAGCCGCATCCCACGATACTATCTTAATCATTTTTCCTCTCCTCCTGAATTTTTCTCAGGCGCTCAGCTTCCTGCAAACGGCATTCTACAATATAGCGGTAAGCAGTCCGGTGCTTATATAAGGTGTTTCGACCAACACCAGCTTCCTGAGCTATATTACGCACAGGGGATAAGGCTATTTCCCTTACCGTCATTTGTTTCAGCACATTCCAGATCTTTATATCATTTGCCTGATATTCTGCCTCTTTTTGTTCGACCAGGTGTTCGTATTTTTTCATCTTACCTCTTTTCTCACAGATATATCTGGTATATAATTAATGGTGCGATATCGTTATGTTTAGTATCGTACAGTCTCTTTTTATTTACAATTTGCAATTACTCAAATTTATGCAATACAGACCTGTTATTACCCGATTGCTGTCGAAATTTTATTTTTTACCCGACTGCTGTCGAAATTTTATTTTTTACCCGATTGTTGTCGAAATTTAAGAAAGGAAAGGAAAATGAATAAGATTCCTGATTTTTGGGGAGTGTATATGTATAGTAATTATGATCAGTTACGAAGAATGCGACGAGATTTTCCAAAGAGATGTGCCACGGCTACTCCCAGCGGCATCCCCTGCGAATATTACACGATGCCACGCAATGTTGATGCCCTACCTGCCGGTTATACGCCGTATACTCAGCATCAGGTCTATGATGTGAATAATAAAGGCGAGCTCGTCCGGGTATCAATCCGCGTTCCACGATATAAAGACGAAAACGGAAATGTCTGTGAAGAAGTCCTCAGCATGGTTGAGGGAAAGTACACGCACGATGCCATGGATATGCTACACCAATACTTCCGTGATCCTGCATACACATATGATGATTTGCTGAAACGCTTTCCATTGGGTAAAAATGCTACAACAGATGCCTACGACACTTTGCTCCCTTGGGCCAAAAGGAATCATGCTTTTCCAGCTTATCCGGATAGATACACTCATCTCTGGTTTGTATCAGTACCCTATAAACAGTCTATTTTAACCTTTTGTACATATGCCTATTTGGGTGACAAGCCTAAATATCTTGAGTTTTCTTTGTTTGATATCTGCATTGATGATAATTTTGATTCCTTAAAGCAGAATATGCAAAGACACGCATATGGTTCTAATAAAAAAGCCTGCATATGTATTCCTGCTAATTACGCTCTATATAAAACATTACATAGTGTTTTACCGGACGCCACGTATACCTTTGATGAATTTCAATTGCTAACTGTCATGAAGGATTATGCCGATAAACATCCTGAAGCAAAAACAAATTTTTTGTCACTGCGTTCTGAAACATTAATAGCATTAAAACAAATGTATTGCAGAAGTTGTTCGGTCAAAGAAGCACAATCCATCTGTGCGTTTACTATTAAGTTTTTATTAGACTATAGAAATTCAGATGATCTAGGTTTTATAAATGATTTGGAATTCATCTTAAGAGAACAACCAAATTTTATTGATAGCTTTTTCGAGATAAATGAATTTCATATGCTTTTACCTTTTCAAATTCAAAAGGCAATACAGGAGTTCAGAAAAAAGCGAGGCTATGAACCAGAAAGACTGTCCTATATGCTACTGTCCAGTGTACGTAATCTGGAGTATGTCGAACCTGACAGATGCTATAGCTTTAACCCGGCCTTCATGACGGACGAAGAACTTGAAGAAATGAAAGAAATAAATGAAGAAATTATTCATAACGCCCTTATGTCCTCTGTACTTGAAACCTTAGACAAAATGTCTGACGGCATCTTATATAGAAGTTTTTACGGTTCATTAATTTATTAAAATTGCTACCACCACTGAAACAGTGATGGCATTTTCTTTTATATCCCGTTAATGTCAAAATGCCATTATCATAATTATAAAATGTCGCTTTCGACATAATCGAAAATCAAAATATCAATAATGACATAATTTTATATGCTTTTCCTCAAATATCCCACAAAATTTGAAAGCAGCTTTTGGATAATACAAAATGCAAATTTATCCAGGACGCGGATAATACCCTCGTCTCTAAGCATCAGTGCAGGCGGCGGGAATTGAACTCGCCCTTCTCGGTGCGTATGCCTTTCTTCTCCATTGCCCGGACGGTTGCGCCCTCGTGGACGGTGGGAAGAAGCTCCACGCCCTGACGCTCATAGCTTCGGTGGTCGATACGAACGTCAAGCCCCTTTTCCGCAAACTTGGCGTTGCATAGCTCCGCCCATGTCTGCCGCCAGTATTCCAGCGTTTCGGGACTGCCCCAGTCGGTAGTGGGAACGGCGTTGAACACAAACTTTCCGTCTGCGTCCCGGATACGGTTGCCGTCCTCGTCCAGCTCATACACCCGGCGTTGCTTTAGTCCCCATTTGCCGTTCTGCTCGATGGGGCGGATGGGGCAAAGCACATGAAAATGCGGGTTTGGTATGCCGCCGTCCTCCCGGTCTGGCTGGTGTACGGCGAAGTCAACCACCATGCCCCGGCTCACAAAGTTCTCCAACAAAAATTGCCTTGCAAGAGCGATGTTTTCCTCAAGGGAAAATTCATTCTGCAAGGCAATGTCAAAGCTGTATGCAAGCTGGGCGTTCTTTCCACGCTCGGCTTTTTCCACGGCGTTCCATAGGGTCTGGCGGTCTGCGTATTCGGGCGGTGCATGGGACGGCAGGAGAATGTCGGAGCAGATCACGCCGCCCTTGCGGGTGTAGTCGCTGTATTCGCCGTAATACTCGCTATACAATCGCTCCCCGGCACGGTAGGCGGCAGAAGCAATAGCGGACTGTCCTGCGCTTCGCTTAGTCTGCGTGACGCTCAGATGAAATAGTGCCATCGGCTTTCAACTCCTTTTCTCTGTTTGCTTGGCTGATGTGGGTAATCGCCATGTGACGGACGGCTCGCTGGACTTCGGACAGGGAAAAGATGTGTTCCATCAGCTCTGTCATTTCGGTGCGTGTGAGATCTTTGACCTCCGGGGCAAGGCTCTCAATCGTGCCGCCCAGATTGCAAAGACGATGGGTGCGTTTCTGCCTTTCGCCTTTCTCCAGATATTTCTTTCTGTTCTCAAGACGGTTGAGCTTGTGCTTCTCCTGTGCAAGCTGCGTCTCAGCTCGTTCCTTTTCGGCTCGGAGCTGTTCAAGGGTTTTCGGTTTTGTCATTGTGCTTGACCTCCTTTTTTGATTTTGGGGATAAAAAAAGACCGCCGACTTTTCGCATAGTGCGACCAGTCAACGGTCTGATTTTCGGTATTTGTTTTTCCAAACTTGCTGGCGGCGAACAGCATTTCATGCTGTTTGCGGACGGCAAGTCCACAAGGGATAGACGCACAAGCGTCGCAAGGGAGTGTAGCTCCCTTGACGGAACAAAGT
>CAKRRG010000016.1 GCA_934394545.1 uncultured Blautia sp. | reverse complement strand
GGGAACACCATAAAAAATCCCATAACAATTGCTGTTAAATAGGCCAGCCATACAGAATATCCTGTATATGCCATTGCTGGACCAATCAGAGTTACCATTCCTGATCCGATTACCATTCCTACCGCGATTGCGAACATATCTCCTCTGCCAAGAATTCCTGGCTTCGGTTCAGAAGTATTCACAATGATGTTTTTAGTGCTCATTTTACCTCTCCTTTTGTTCTTTATTATTTATTTTTTATATTTGATATTGTATACAATCTAAGAATAAACAAAAACGTCTTTTTTGTCAATAAGATTTAACATTTTCGACGTTTTGCAAAAAATTGCTATTTGATTTTTGTATATATTTACTACTTACTGGTACTGAAGAAGAAAATTCCTACAGCTCTCCTCAATATGAGCATGCATTTTGACATAGCATTCCACTTCATTTCCCCTTCGGATACACTGGACAATCTCTTCATGATCATTAAGTGATTTACGTATATGCTCCTCTTCATTTATTTTCATTCCTCTTGAAAGCCCGTTCCACAACTCTGATAACATATTTTCAAGCTTGTTATTTCCTGCTGCAAGCCACAGCTCCATATGAAATGTCTGGTTCAGGCTGGCATAACTTTCGTAATCTTTATCCTCAATTACTTCCCGCGAGACCTTGAGAATCTGATCGATTCTTTTAAGGTCAATTTTGTTCTTGCAGCAAAGTACACAGGCTTCACTTTCCAATGCTGCCCGAATCTGGAAATGCTCCTGAATTGTTTTTTCTGTTACTCCTACAACAACAGCTCTCTTATTCTGCTTTAGTTCCAGAAGACCGTCCCTTGCAAGAATTTGGAAAGCCTCCCGCACTGGTGTAATGGATACACCAAGTTCCTGCGCTGTACTTTCCAATGTCAGAACCTCTCCTGCTGGAATTTTCCGAGACAGAATTGCTTCTCGAAGTGTTGCTGCGATTTTCTCTCGGATAGGTAATGTTTTAATCGGTTTGAGTCCAAGCATTATATTTCTCCTGTTCTAGTAGATTTATACGTAATAATTACATATTGCCTTCCATAATATAATTAGGAAGGCGCTATCTGCGCCTTCCAAGTCTTTCTTTAAAATCTGCGTATCCAAAATCAGTGAGCCGTAACATGGTATTATCACCACGTCTGAGCCAGATATCAGGCAGAGGCATTCCATTAAAGGTATTGTTCTTGCATGTAGTATAAATGGCCATATCGCCAAACATAAGAAGATCTCCCAATTTGGGAATCTGTGGGAATTTATAGTCTCCGATCACATCTCCTGACAGGCAGGTTGGGCCTCCAAGCCGGACTGTAATCCCGCTCTCTTCCGTCTCATCTGCTCCAAGAAGCGGTGGAATATAAGGCATTTCCAGTACATCCGGCATATGACAGGCAGCACTTGCATCTACAATTGCAATCTGCGTCTCCCCATTTTTCAAAACATCCAGCACGCTGGTCAGAAGAAAGCCTGCATTTAATGCCCATGCTTCTCCAGGTTCCAGATAAACATCTACCTTCCATTCCGCTTTTGCCATTTGAATGCACCGTTCCAGCCGCTCAATATCATAACCTGGTTTTGTAATATGATGACCACCGCCAAAATTGATCCACTTTACCCTGGAGACCAGATCACCAAAATTTTTCTTAACAGATACAAGTGTTGTCTCCAGATCATCCGAATCCTGTTCACAGAGAGTATGAAAATGAATACCATCCAGTAATTCTATAAGCTCCGGATTTTTTTCACATGCGTCATCCCACTGAGCTCTTGTGGTACCCATACGGCTTCCTGGTGCACAGGGATCATAAATCTCATGTCCGTCCTGAGTGGAACATTCCGGGTTGATCCGCAGTCCCACACTCTTTCCTGCGTTCTTTGCTTTCGCACCAAAACGAAGAAGCTGAGACGGGGAATTAAACACTATATGGTCTGCATACTGAAAGAGCTCTTCAAATTCATCTGTACGGTAACCGGCACAGAATACATGAACCTCTTTTCCCGGCATTTCTTCTGCACCTAGTCTTGCCTCATATAGTCCACTGGCTTCTGTACCTGCAAGGTACGGCTCGAAAAATCCATAACAATCATAGTTACTGAACGCTTTCTGCGCCAGGAGCATTTTACAGCCCGTTCGTTCAGCTACCTCACCGAGCAGTTTTGCGTTTTTAATAAGTGCTTTTTCATCCAAAATATAGCAGGGTGTCTTTATATTCCGGAATTCCGGCGGAATGATTCCGCCGGCTGCTGCAAATGGGGCTCTTTTATCCAATCCTTCCATCAGTCTACCAGCTTCGGATCATGGCTTTCGCTACGCGGCAGACCATACTGGTCAAGGGCATTCAGGAACGGATCCGGATCAAATTCTTCTACCGTGTATACACCCGGTTTGATCCATTTTCCGGTGAGCATCATAAGTGCACCGCACATTGCCGGAACACCTGTTGTGTAGCTGATTGCCTGACTTCCGACTTCATGATAGCATTCCTGATGGTCGCATACATTATAAATATAATAAGTTTTTTCTTTTCCGTCTTTTACACCTGTAAAGATGCAGCCAATGTTTGTTTTACCCTTTGTACGTGGTCCAAGACTTGCAGGATCCGGAAGCAGTGCCTTCAGGAACTGAATCGGAACAATTTCCTGTCCATTGTACTGAATCGGTGTTGTAGAGAGCATTCCTACATCTTCAAGACAACGCATATGGTCCAGATAGCTCTGTCCAAAAGTCATAAAGAAACGAATCCGTTTTACTCCTGGGATCGTGTTTGCAAGAGACTCGATTTCCTCATGGTGAAGCAGGTACATATCCTTATCACCTACCTGATCAAAGTTATATTCTCTCTTAATAGCCATCGGCGGGATTTCCACCCAGTGTCCGTTTTCCCAGTAGCTTCCCGGTGCACTTACTTCCCGGAGATTGATTTCCGGATTAAAGTTTGTGGCAAATGCATATCCATGGTCTCCGCCATTGCAGTCCAGAATGTCAATGGTATCGATCTGGTCAAATTCGTGCTTTAATGCATAGGCGCAATATGCCTGTGTCACACCTGGATCGAATCCACATCCAAGCAGTGCGGTAAGTCCTGCATCTTCGAATTTTTTACGGTATGCCCACTGCCAGGAATAATCAAAGTACGCAGAAAATCCTTCTTCTTTACAGCGTTTTTCGTAAATAGCACGCCACTTTGGATCATCAGTATCCTCCGGCTCATAGTTTGCAGTGTCCATATAATTTACACCACAGGCCAGACATGCATCCATGATCGTCAGATCCTGGTAGGGAAGAGCAATATTCATTACCAGATCCGGTTTGTAGCCATTGATCAGTTCGATCAGCTGATTCACATCGTCTGCATCAACCTTAGCTGTAGTAAGAACGGTTTTTGTTTTTCCTTTTAATTTTTCTACAAGCGCATCACATTTTTCCTTTGTGCGGCTTGCAATACACATTTCTGTAAATACCTCATCAACCTGGCAGCATTTCTGAATTGCTACACTGGCTACACCTCCGCAGCCGATTACAAGTACTCTGCTCATAATTCTTCTCCTTTTTATGTTGATTTTTAATTTTTTTATTTATTTTACAATTGCCAGAAGCAGTTCGCGGAGAACTTTACATGCAGTTGCAGTTGATACACCGCTTGCATCCAGCATAGGCGCCAGTTCATTGACATCTGCGCCTACTACATTTGCCTGGGAAACGGTGCGGATTGCATCAAGAAGCTCCAGAAAGCTTACGCCACCCGCCTCTGGGGTTCCTGTTCCCGGAAATACGGATGGATCCAGACAGTCCAGATCAATGGTAAAATATACCGGAACCTGTTTCTCTTTCAATTCTCTTACAGTCTCTTTCAGGCCATCGAACGTAAATGGATGAAAATCCGTATGCTGTGCGGCAAACTGAAATTCTTCTCTCTCTCCGCTCCTGATACAAAACTGATGAATACGATGATCTCCCAAAAGCTCATGGCATCTGCGCAGTACACAGGCGTGACTCAATTTCGCTCCCAGATAATCATCTCTTAAATCTGCATGTGCATCAAAATGAATGATATGAAGATCCGGATATTTATGAAAAACCGCACGTACTGCCGCTAATGTTACAAGATGTTCCCCTCCCAACAGCAGTGGGAATTTGTCTGCATGTAATATTTCTTTCGCTCTTTTTTCAATATCCAAAAGAGCCATCTCACTGCTTCCAAAGCAAAGCTCCAGATCTCCGCTGTCAAATACGCTGATGTCCATAAGGTCTTTATCCTGATACGGGCTGTAGGTCTCCAGTCCAAAGCTCTCATGGCGCATGGCAGCAGGACCAAACCTGGCACCTGGACGAAAGCTTGTAGTGGAATCAAAGGGCGCACCATAAAGGACAACAGATGCCTCCTCGAAACTGCTTTCACAGCCAATAAAAGTTTCTACATTAGGTAAAAGCATGAACTATTCCTCCACTTCTTTCAACATTTCTTCCAGAAATGCCGGAAGATAAAATGCTCCTTTATGGAGTCTTGTTGTATAGTAACGTGTACGAAGATTTAATGCTGTCCACGCTTCCGAATCCAGATCATCAACCGGATGATATTTTTTACTTGCAAATCCAAATAACCAGTAACCGGCAGCGAATGTTGGGATATGTGCCTGATAAACACGGCTGATCTGAAAGGTACTGGCAATTTTCTTATGGCTGCGCTGCATGGCATGTGCATCTTCGGTATAAAATGGACTTCCCTGCTGATTGACCATAATTCCGTCATCCTTCAGTGCGTTATAACAGTTTCCATAAAATTCACGGGTAAACAGTCCTTCAGAAGGACCAAAGGGATCCGAAGAGTCTACAATGATAAGGTCATATTTTCCCTCGCACCGTCGGATAAATTTCAGTGCATTTTCGTAATGAAGATGTACTCTTCTGTCATCCAGCCGGCAGGCATTTTCCGGGAGATATGCGCGGCAGGCTTCCACAACCATGGGGTCCATTTCTACCAGATCAATACGACTGACTCTGTCATATCTGGTCAATTCGCGAACAACACCGCCATCTCCGGCACCAATCACAAGAATATCTTTTGCCTCTTTATGGATTGCCATGGGTACGTGAGTGATCATTTCATCATAAATAAATTCGTCTCTCTCTGTCAGCATTACATTTCCATCCAAAGTCAGCACACGGCCAAATTCAGGTGTCTCAAAAATATCAATTCTCTGATAGTCACTCTGTTTCGAGTAAAGCTGACGGTTTACACGGATACTGTGCTTCACATCCGGTGTATGAAATTCTGAAAACCACATTTCCATTGCTTTTACCTCCCTGTCAGAACATTCAGTTTTAAAATATCCGGATCCTCAGGTCCTGTCATATTACAGCCCTTTGCCTTTGCATATTCAATATAATCCAGGATTTCTGCCGTGATCCGTTCTCCAGGTGCCAGAATGGGAATTCCCGGCGGATAACACATTACAAATTCACTGCAAACCTTCCCTTCTGTTTCCCGAAGAGGCAGGCTGCATTTATCCGCATAAAATGCTTCCTGTGGACTGGTCACTACCTGCGGGTCAATATATTCCTGGCTCAAAAGCCCGGAGCCATCTGTCTGAAAACGTCTGCGGATTTCTGCAAGAGCGCTCACAAGCCGTTCCACTTCCTGGGCACGGTCACCAATGGAAAGGTAGGCAAGAATATTTCCAATATCACCAAATTCAATCTGGATATCATATTCATCCCGCAAAATATCATAAACTTCAATTCCTGCAAGTCCGATGTCTAGTGTATGTACACTTAATTTCGTAATGTCAAAATCAAAAACAGAATTTCCATTAACCAGTTCTTTTCCAAATGCATAATAGCCGCCGATGGCATTGATTTCTTCCCGGGCATATTCTGCCATATCTGCAACCTGATGAAAGATCTGGCGTCCACGCTGTGCCAGATTTCTTCTTGAAATATCAAGACTGGACATCAGAAGATAGCTTCCCGAGGTGGTCTGTGTCAGGTTGATGATCTGGCGCACATAACCTGCGTGTACAGCCGGGCCTGTAAGGAGAAGGCTTGACTGTGTAAGACTTCCTCCGCTTTTATGCATGGATACAGCTGCCATATCTGCACCTGCCGCCATAGCAGAAACCGGAAGTCCTCCGCCAAAATAAAAATGGGTTCCATGGGCTTCGTCTGCCAGACACAGCATTCCCGCATCATGTGCCATCTTAACAATTGCGCGTAAATCACTGCATATTCCATAATAGGTTGGGTTATTTACCAGTACCGCAACTGCTTTCGGATGTTCTTTTATGGCTTTTTCAACCTGTTCTCTGCGCATTCCTAAAGAGATTCCAAGCTTCCGGTCTACTTCCGGATTTACATAAACAGGAATTGCGCCACACAAAACCAGTGCATTTAGAACACTCCTGTGGACATTACGGGGCAAGATGATTTCATCTCCGCGCTTACAGGCAGTCAATACCATTGTCTGAACGGAGCTTGTTGTACCTCCTACCATCAGAAATGCATGTGCCGCTCCAAAAGCGTCTGCCGCCAGTTCTTCTGCTTCTTGTATTACAGATACCGGATGACAGAGGTTGTCCAGTGGTTTCATACTGTTGACATCCACTCCTACACATTTTTGTCCCAGAAACTCTGTCAGCTCCGGATTCCCTCTTCCACGTTTATGTCCAGGGACATCAAATGGTACAACTCTCATTCGACGGAAAGTCTCCAGAGCTTCATGTATGGGTGCATGATTCTGGTTTAACTTAAAACGACTTCCTTTCATCATTCCTCCATTTCCAGTTTCCTTTGCTTCAACCCTCAATCAGTAATTTTCTATTACACGCAAAAAAACGCAGATAGGGGCACACTTAGCCACAAACCTGCGTTTTGATCTGTATTTATCTGCTCTGTTTCCAACCCTAAAAGAGAATACGTTACCTTCTCTCAGGAACAAAAACAAAACTTCTGGATCATGCGTGTCAGAGTCTATATAGCAATCATACTTTTACTACTCTTATTGACCGTTTCACAAGTCTGCGCTTCTGGCGCATCGCGGTTATCAAAGGAACCTACTTATAAAATTTGAGCTTTTAACTCAATCAATAAGGCAACCAAAGTTACCATAATCGGCAGTGGACCCGGCTGTCCGTATGGCCTTAACCCTGTCGGGTGGTCCAAAACAATTGCTTTGAAAAGACTCTGTCTGTTACGCTGCATCTTCGTCTTTCAAAATCTGTTACATCATATCATGTCAAAAAAAGTCTGTCAATACCTTCGGGTTTTAAAGTTGCATAAATCCGGACATCATGCATCCTCCTGCAGCTCCTGCTTTAATAACCTGAGCCAATCGTTCCTGATTGATTCCGCCAATGGCATACACAGGAATTGGACAGCTTCTGCATATTTCTTTGACAAATTCCACGCCCTTTCCCGGAAGGCCCTTTTTACACTCTGTCTCAAAAATAGTTCCAAGTATGATCTGTGTTGCGCCACTTTTCACTGCAATGTCCACATCTTCCATACTATGGCAGGAAACGCTGATTTCCTGGAAATCTTTTCTAAGGGAATTCTTTTTGGTTTCTGATAAAGAGGTCAGTACAGGAATGGAAAGATGAACATTCTTACAGCCTGTTTTGCGGACGATTTCAAGCTTTGTCTGCAAAAAACAGGTTACTTCTTCCATCTGACATAACCTTAGGACTTCCCTTGCCAGATTTTCATATTCTTCATCCGTTAAATCCTTTTCCCTGAGGAGCAGTGCATGAGGATGCAGCTTTGTAACTTTTTCCAGCTGTTTCAGGAAGTCCCCCTGCACAAGGTGGCGGTTGGTGATCACAATGGTATGTTGGTAGCTGTTATACATAAAGGTAATCGTTCAGAACCGGCTGCAATCCCTCTTGTTCCATGTCCTGATACATGGATTCAAAAGAACGGGAATCGTTAATCTCAAATTGCTCATCTCCTACGTCAGAATCCTCGGTTCCCTCATACTTCTCTTCATGATCACCTATGCCGGTAGATACTCCTGCAGATACCTTTGTAGCACAAATTTTGGCAATACCGTTTCTGAAGTCTGCACTTTCACGGCTGGATACTGTAATACCGGCGAAAGGAAGGAACATACGGTATGCGCACAATACCTGGCAAAGTTCTTTTTCGCCTACATCACGGGGATTGATCTTGTCGTTATTTACGATCGGGCGCAGTCTTGGGCAGCTTAAGGAGAGCTCTGCATGCGGATATTTACGATTAATGTAGTAAACGTGAAGTGCTGTTGCCAATGCATCCTTCCGGAAGTCATCCAGACCCAGAAGAGCAGAAAAGCCTGCGCCTCTCATGCCTCCCATTAATGCACGTTCCTGGGAATCGAAGCGATATGGCCAGACACGCTTATGTCCAAGTAAATGCAGCGTCTCATATTTATCTGTATTGTAGGTTTCCTGGAAAACAGTTACATAATCAACGCCACATTCATGAAGATATTTATATTCGTCTACATTTACCGGATAGATTTCAATTCCAATATTCTTAAAATATTTCCGGGCAATTTTTACTGCTTCACCGATATAGGTAACATCTGAATATGTACGGCTTTCTCCTGTCAGCATCAGGATCTCTTCCATTCCGGTTTTTGCGATAACCTGCATTTCGTGTTCGATCTCTTCAAAATTCAGCTTCTTTCTGCGAATATTGTTATAACAGTTGAAGCCACAGTAAATGCAGTAATTCTGGCAGTAATTGGCAATATAAAGTGGTGTAAAAATATAAACGGTATTTCCAAAATGATTTTTTGTTATTTCTTCCGCTTTTCTTGCCATCTGCTCCAGATATGGCGCAGCAGCCGGTGAAAGCAATGCCTTGAAATCTTCTATCGAGCAGGTTTCGTGGGAAAGTGCCCGCTCCACGTCATTGGCGGTGTAGGAATTGTAGTCATACTCTTCCATTGCTTTTAATACTTTATCTTTGATATCGGATTCGATTACCTGCATACCATCCATATATTTCATATGGTCAGCGCGGAAAGAAGGATCCTGCTCCAGACGGTGTTTTCTTTCCAGCGCAGAAGGGGGCAACTGATCACTATCAATAAAATAAACCTGATTTTCTTCGTTCATGACTGCCGCCTCCTAACGTAAAAATCCAGTTAACGGATCGGATGCGCTTCCACCTCTTGCAAGTACTCTTCCCATTCCGGTAAGATATGCTTTTCGTCCGGCCTGGATTGCCAGTTTAAACGCTTCTGCCATGTCCGGTATATTTCCGGCTGTTGCAATAGCTGTATTTGCCATAATAGCTGCTGCACCCATTTCCATAGCTTCGCAGGCCTGGGACGGTTTCCCGATTCCGGCATCTACAATGATGGGCAGATCGATTTCGTCAATTAGCACCTGGATCATGGCCTTTGTTGCCAGACCTTTGTTGCTTCCAATCGGGGCAGCCAATGGCATTACAGCAGCGGCTCCGGCATTTTGCAGATCTCTTGCCACATTTAAGTCCGGATTCATGTATGGCAAAACTACGAAGCCTTCCTTCGCAAGGATTTCTGTGGCTTTTATGGTCTCCTGGTTATCTGGGAAAAGATATTTCGCATCACGCATGATTTCTATTTTTACAAAATCACCACATCCCATTGCACGGCTCAGTCTTGCAATGCGGACTGCTTCTTCTGCATTTCGTGCACCGGAAGTATTGGGAAGCAACGTGACGCCCTTTGGAATGTAATCCAGAATATTTTCGCTTTCTTTGGTATTTGCGCGGCGAAGTGCAAGGGTAATGATTTCCGCACCGCCCTGCTCTACAGCTGCGTTGATCAGATTCAGGTTATATTTTCCTGATCCCAGTATAAAACGGCTTTTAAATTCTCTTCCACCTAATATCAGTTTGTCTTCCATTTTTATCTCCTTTTTAAGCTTCCATTATAAGCTGTATCACTTTATTTGCCTCATGTGCTGCACAGGCAGCTACTCTTGGCGCCATAAGACCAATTCCCTCACCTACATCTGTGTGCAGATCCCCGCATACATATAGGCGGCTCATCTTCCTGCTGGTCTGTATTTCATTGGCATCTCCATATCCGGCCATTCCATTGCCCGATACGACAGTGGTATTGGGGCATTTGGAAAGCACTTCTCTTACCAGCATTGCTTTCTGGTCAGGTCTGTCAAATGCTTCACAGACAATTTGATATTCCGAGAATAATTCCGAGATATTTTCTTCCGTTACCTTAACGCAGCATGACTGGTAATTGATATAGGGATTGATCTGGTATAATATCTCTGGCAGGGCAAGTGCTTTTGGTTTCCCAAGGTGCTGAATGTAATACATCTGTCGGTTCAGATTGGTTACATCAACCACATCAAAATCTACCAGTAAAAGCTGACCAACTCCGCTTCTTGCAAGCATAACTGCAATATTAGAGCCCAGCCCTCCAAGTCCTGCTATGGCAACCTTTGCCTTACGCAGCTTCGTCTGCATTTCTTTTGGAAATCTTGCATCAAAGGCTTTGTCAAGTTCTTCCTTAGAAATCAGTTGCTGCATTTTTTTCTGTATTTCGTTCATTTTATCAGCCTCCTCCAACGAAGCTCAGTACTTCAATGGAATCATTTTCCTGGATTACTGTATTTTGAAGCTGGTCCCGCGGGATGATCTCCAGATTTCGTTCTACAACGATCTTTTCCGGCTGGTATCCAGCATCTTTTAAGTATTCCAGAAGATTCATTCCGGCGAGGGCTTTCTCCTCCCCATTGATCCTTACCATATGGCTGGTCTCCTCCTTTGACAAAATGTTGTAAGTGAACGGCAGCCGCTAAAAATAGAAAAAAGCACCGAATGATACAATACGAGTATCATCCGGCGCCTGGTCTGTTCTGCGAAAAGTGGTGCCCCCAGTTCACAAAAAACAGAGAGCAATCGCACATAATATTACCGTGCGTGACATGTATTTCCCTACGTTGGCATTATCCAAATCAGGTTTCAGGTCAAGACTATGAAGTCTACTCTCAGCCCATCTCTTTGAGCTCCCTATTTAGGCAATACTATATCGCATTTATGGGTTTTTGTAAAGTATTATTTTACAGTGAAGTCTTGTGTGAAAGCAGGGTATCCAGCATTATAAGGTATAGCAATCATACCGTATGGCTTTTCCTTTTAAGGTATAAGATGGTTTTCGTCCTGCTAGAAATTCGCTTTTTAATGGGCGTTTTACGATGATCTTATCCGGTCGGGCACTGATAGCGGCATCAAAAAGGTCAGTTTCTGCTGAACATGGCGGTTCCAGCTTCTGGATCAGCTGAAGCTTCTTATTGATCAGGCTGGACTTCTGCCTTGCCGGAAACATAGGATCCAGATAAATGACATCTACCGGATCCAAAAGAGCAGGCATTAATTCTGTGCTGTTTCCTTCTACAAGCTTCATTCTGGCAGCAATTTCCTTTAACACCTGATGCTTCTTCGCTCTTCGCAGGGCATCCTTCAGAAGAACTGCGATCACAGGATTCTGTTCATACAGTGTGACTTCGTATCCCTGCGCTGCCAGCAGAAATCCGTCCTCACCCATGCCAGCAGTGGCATCTATGGCCGTGCGTCCTTCTTTCTCTGATTTTGATGCCCGTACCAGCATTTCATGCTGCAGGCGTCCGTTTGTAACCCGGTGGAGCATATTTTCGAAATCTCCCTGATAGGTTAATCCATACCCGGTTAAAGAAACTCCCTTGGAATTAAAGAGTACAGTCAGTTGTTCACCCGGTTTTTCCACAATGGGTGCACCTGTGCGTCTGGAAAAGGACTCTGCCATATCCTTCTGTCCGCCTTTTTCCAGACAGACTACGATTTTATCACTCATATTATATTTACTTTCTCCATATAATTTATTCTGATAGCTTTGCTTTCTTAATAAGCTTGGAATATACATTTGCCACAAACCACGGCTCCGTGGATTTCTTCAGAGCTTCTTCCGGGGAGAACCAGGCAACACCGCTGTTTTCATCTGGTTTTATAGAAAGGGCTTCCTTAGAGTCTGCCTCTACCAGATAAGTAATGTTCAAATGCAGATGGCTGGAAACGTATTTTCCCTTCTTTATATGGCCATCTACCGTAAGAGCTTCCAGGGAAAAAATCTCCTCTGATACAGGTTTTATATTTGAAATTCCTGCTTCTTCTTTTACCTCCCGAAGTGCCACGGATAGCAGATCTGTCTCGCCGTCTGCATGACCTCCCAGCCAGGACCAGGAATTGTAAATATTGTGATAAACCATGAGTACTTTATTACGCTCCCTGTTCACTACCCAGGCAGAAGCGGTCATATGCGCCACAATGTTTTCTCTGGAAAAAGCATTCTCGTTATTTCGGATCCAGTCCAATATGAAAGGTTTATCTCTTTCCTCCTGTTCATTAAAAGGTTTATAATGTTCAATTTTCTCAATCAGTTCCGTACGCGTAATCATAGGATGCTCCTTTTTGTTTATTAAGCAAAGTATAACACATCTTCTGATTATCCGCCAATCAGATGTTTTGCTTTGGTCACATTCAGCCCGGAGCCGGTTTCACAGCTCAGACTACTTGCCTGGGAAAAAGGAATGTATATCTGGTCGTCATCCCAGGGTAAAATGGCAGCCACTTTACAAGGTGAAGATCACTTTCGGATTGCGAAAAAAAGAACACAAGCGGTCTTTTTTGACGGCCTGTGTTCTTTTTGGGGCAGAATTATTTACATAGAAATAACTCCAAATGCATTTGCTACAGAGCTAAGCAGAATGATTGCTGCAAAAATAGGGCAAAGATATTTGATCATAAAGTTGAAGACTTTTTTCCTGCGGAAGCTTCCGCCCTCGGCAACAACTTCTTCTTCAATTTTGTCAACGCCAACCTTTCTGGAAATCAGAATACAGGTTGCAAAGGCTGCGATCGGCATCATTACGGAGTTTGTAAGGAAATCAAAGAAATCCAGGAACTGCATTCCGATGATCTTGACAAATCCAAGTGGTCCATACCCAAGAGATGAAAGCGTTCCAAGAAGAACCATGATCACGCCAACAACGATAGTAGCCTTCTTTCTGTGCCATTTCAGCTCATCCTGGAAGGTTGACACTGCACTTTCTGTAAGGGCAATAGAGCTTGTAAGTGCCGCACAAAGTACCAGTACAAAAAACAGAATCCCGATCAGTGTTCCAAATCCCATGCTTGCAAATACCTTGGGAATGGTGATAAACATAAGGGCCGGACCGGCCTGTAACGTATCCGGATCTCCGCCGGAAAATGCAAATACTGCAGGAATGATCATCAGTCCTGCCATGATCGCAATGGCTGTATCGAAAACCTCAACATTCTTGGTTGAACTTTCGATTGATACATCTTTCTTCATATAAGAGCCAAAGGTAACCAGAATACCCATTGCAATAGACAGGGAATAGAACATCTGTCCCATGGCTGCGACAACTGTCATCCAGGAGAAATTCTCAATGTTTGGTACCAGGAAATATTTCACACCGGCAAGTGCACCTGGTCTTGTTACCGAATAGACGGTAATTAGCACAGATAAAAATACCAGAACCGGCATCATAAATTTGGAGACACGTTCTACTCCGTTACGAACTCCTGCGTAAATGATTGCAACTGTCAGAAGAGCAAAAATAAGGAAACAGATTTCTGTAGAAGTACCATTTGTAATAAATTCAGAAAAATAACCGTCTTCTGCCAGTTTCTGACTGTTCCCCTTAACATACTCGAGGAGATATTTGATTACCCATCCACCGATCACTGAATAATATGGAACAATCAGTACCGGAATGATGGCATTGATCCATCCACCAAGAGACAGCCATTTGGACTTCCCGAATTTACCAAAAGCACCTACCGGACTTTTTCGGGTCATTCTTCCAAGGGCAGTCTCTGCCACGATCATAGAATAACCAAACGTAAGTGCCAGGACAATGTAAACCAGTAAGAAAATTCCGCCACCGTATTTCGCCGCCAGATAGGGGAAACGCCATATATTTCCCAATCCGACAGAAGCTCCGGCAGCTGATAGCACAAATCCCAGTTTGCCGGAAAATGTGCTTCGCGTATGATGATGTTTTTCCATAAGTTTTCCTTTCCACATCCATAGAAGTTGGTTTTATTTTTTTGTATAACCTTTATGATGATAACACGGTTTCGCAGTAAAGGCAAATGATATATAAAAAAAGAATAGGAATTATTGCTTTTGCCCAAATAACGTTCTATAATGAAAGCATCAAATACCATATATACACATTATGGAGGGCGCGGATTATGAACGAAGAACTTTTTAACGAAGCAACCAAATCAAATGTTCTTACAAAAAAGCTGATCGATCAGCTTCTGGAGAGCATGACCTACAGCAGTATTTCTTTTATCAACTGGACCATTGAGACCTTATCTCTTATCAAGGCACGTCTGCAGCGAGGGGACAGAATCACAGATGAAGTCAGTGGAGAGGTTTACACCTTGTATTCTTTTCAACAGTTTGTAGAAAAGAATTTTTCTTCTTATATTGCAAGTCAGGTGTTCAAAGAAAGGGAGAAGCCTGAGAAAATATATTTCTCATTGAAGCCATGTGAAGAGGGATATCTTCTGGTGGCAGCTGACTCGGATAGTAATAAGACTTATTCCTGGATATCCAGCCTGAGTAAACGCTTCTCATTAGTGGAAATGATCGCCACAGGTATTGTCTATATAAAAGATACCCGTACCGATACATATCAGCCTTTTATTTCAGAGAATGGCAAGTATTGCAGGTATGATAAAGAGAAGGGAATACTGGTAGAAATTTAACAGGATCAAGCAAGTCCCCACCCACTACATATTGCTTTTCGCAATTGAAGCAGTGAGCGGGGACTTGCTTGTATCAGGAGAAGTACAAGCTCCTTCTGATAAACTGCGAATATCCGTTTTTATTCTAAAGGCGAAGTTTTTTATGAAATTCTCTAAGCGTGTCCCTGCTGTTAAAGATAAACATACCTGCGAATACCAACAGGCTGACTCCCCCGCAGACCACAGATGGGTATGGAAAGCGGATCAAATGAAAGCACATAAGAATTAAGGGAATAATACCCGCAAAGGCAGCCTGAACCAGATAAAACAGGTATTCTTCCTTTTCCAGTCTCTGAGCCTTTACAAGAATAGGAATGGAACCAAGGATAGCCAGGGCACCAAAGGGAAGAACAAAATCCAGGGACCAGCCATGCCAGCCGCTGTATTTATCCCACAGGACTGCTATCACGGTTACCAATATCAGCTGCAGGATTTCGTTTTTTAGTATATTTCTTCGCTTCGCATACGCAACCGCAACAATCAGCCATCCGCAAAAGCATCCTGCCGCAGCGAACCAGAACCAGTCCAGTGTCTCCCTGGTAAGATAATTGATCATCCCACAAAGAATTGCAGCTGCGATACAGACAAAGTTAAAAATCTGCACAATTCTCTGCTCTTCTTTCTTTTCTGTCTGGGAACAGCCGGGAAAATCATTGGTTTTTTCCGTGTAAGGAAGCTGTTCTTTTTTTAGCATTTCCATAAAATTCCGCTGGATGTTGTCCTTTGGCAATTTGGAAGTAAAACCAAGAACCATCTGATTTTCGTAGGAACAGGAACAAAGCTGCATGGAATTGGTGCTTGCGAAAATTCCGAAACGATCGATATATTCGTTATATTCCTTTGGGAAACGAATGATTCCAATATTAGAATAAACAGCTGTAATGCTTCTGGAGCCAAGATTCGCGCCTGCCAGAAGGAAATATTTCTTGATTTCCAAGGGTACTGCACGAATCAGTGGATTTTTTTCCAGACGGACATAACCATTCATATGTACCGCGATCTTCTCTTTTGAGAGCTGTGAAGCAAATTGCTCCTTAACATGAGTCAGAACATCTGTAAACGTGGTATTATGGGAAAAAACATGTCCAACTTCTATCCAGCCAAAGAAATTCCCCATAGATTGGGATGGGAAATAGTTTCTCAGATTAACAGGAACCATAAGAGCAATCGGACGGTTCTGTCGGCTCTTTGGTATTTCTTCATGTATCGCACACAAAAACATAGCGGTAACCAGAACGGTGATGGAGACACCGTATTCTTTTGCTCTGTCGTGAAGCTCCTTCACATGTAGTACCACTTCTGTAATATGCATATCTTCATGAATCAGCCGTTCTCCCGGAAGCCTTACAGCCCTTGGCTTTTTCTCGGAATTTCTGGGAACATCCGTAGAATAATACTGGGAAAAGCTGTCCTCTTCCTGATCTCCCGGCGTACCGGTATCTTCTGTCGGCAAAGAAGGAAGATTCTCCTTAGGATGAGCAAGCTTTAGATAATTGGTCACAAGCTCCTGAAGAAAATGCATGGCTCCTGTGCCATCAGTCAAAGCATGAAAAACTTCAAAGTTGATTCGTTTTTCGAAATAGCTGACCTGAAAAAGCAGGTTCTTCTTATCCGGAATATAAAGTCTGCTGCAGGGTGGCTTTTTCTCCTTTTTTACCATTGGACGGATGTCCCGATGTTCCAGATAAAACCAGAAAAGACCTTTACGCAGAACCATCTGAAACAGTGGATATTTCTCCATTGTTTGATCAAGAGCATTCTGAAGCAGCTCCGGATTCACTGCTTCCTTTAATTCGCAGTAAAAGCGGAAAACTCTGGTATCATTTTTGCCGGTTACCAGAGGAAAGGCAAGGGCTGCATTATCCAGCTTTCTCCAGTTTGAATATCCATTTTTCAATTTTTACACTTCCCTCTTTAAAAATTCATTCATATAAGAAAAACTTTTCTGCACATGGAAGAAGCGGATTCCAAGAGCAAAGAAACCGTGAAGTGCATCTTTGATCCTATGCACCTCCACGTAATTTCCAGCCGCAGCCAGCTTCCTTCCATAATCCTCTCCTTCATCCCGGAGAGGGTCAAATTCTGCCGTAAGGATTAATGTTTCCGGCATATTAGAAAAATCCTTTGCCAGAAGCGGAGCGAAATATGGATTGATCCTGTCCTCGGGACAGCTTTCGTACAGATTCAGATAATCCTGCATTTTTACAGCTGTAAGCAGGTAATCTGTGCCGTTTTCCCGCACGGAAGCATAAGGGGATGCTGCAGTATAGGTATTATATAAAGCAGGATAAATAAGAATCTGTCTGTGTACCTGAAATTCTCCTTTATCTCTTGCCATAAGAGCTACTGCTGCGGCAAGATTGCCTCCGGCGCTGTCCCCCATGATCGTGATCCGGCTGGGATCTGTGTTCAGAACCAGATTGTTCGTATAAAGCTCTTTCGCTGCTGTGTAGCAATCCATGAGCGCAGTGGGAAAACGATACTCCGGTGCCAGCCTGTATTCCACAGATACTACAATATGGCCGGTAGACTGTGCCATTCTGGCGCATACCCGGTTATAGGTGTCCACGCTTTCGGTTACCCATCCCCCTCCATGGAAAAACAACAAAATGGGAAAGGGATGTCCCTTTTCGATTCCATTTGTCATGGCTTCTTCGGTGGGGAAATAAAGGCGCAATGGGATTTCATAATCTCCGTTAAACACATGGATGTCCATTTTTTTCAAAAAGAAATTCATGGCATCCAGCTTCTTAATATCCACCAGTCTGCGTGAAGAGTCTACTTCAATATTGCCATAGGAAAGCGTGTGGAGAAAGGTTCGCATAGTCTTGGAAATCATGGTTGGTAATCCTTTCCGTTATAGGATGTCAGATCGAACGGAATCCCTTTCCGATGATCTCACTGCTGTTTACAATGGTGATAAATGCATGGGGATCGATCTGTCTTAAATGAATACGAAGCCGGTTGGTTTCACTTCTGGTAAGTACCGTCATCAGAACCTTTTGTTCCTGCTTGGTGTAGATACCGAATGCTTTCTGCTCCGTTGCAGAGCGGTGAAGATCATGGATAATAAAGTCTTCCACCTGATCCGGATATTTGCAGATAATGGTACAGACCTTGCGCAGATTCAGACTCTCAATGGCACTATCTACAACGGTACATTTCAGGATCATGCCAAGAATACAGTAAAGTCCTGTCTGGGCACCGTAAAGATATGCTGCAACAAGCACAATCCCAAGGTCACTGATCATAAGGGCACGTCCGATTTCCAGATTGGTATATTTGTGTAAAATCATTGCAACAATATCCGTACCTCCGGTAGAGGCGCCTACATTAAATACCATGGCAGCACCTACAGCAGGAAGAATAACCGCAAAGCACAGTTCCAGAAATACATCATGTGTAAGTGGTGAAGTGAGAGGGAAAAAGAACTCACAGGCACTTACATAAAAAGACAGTGCAAATGAAGAATAAATGGTCCAGCCCATGGAACGGATTCCCAAAAAGAAAAATCCAAGTACAACCAGAATTGCATTGACGATCCACATAAATATGCCTACATCCCATCTTGGAAAAAGTGTGGACAGGATAATGGACAAGCCGGATGTACCTCCAAATGCAAAGTGGTTCGGCGTTTTGAAAATTGAGATTCCGACTGCTGTGAAAATCAATCCGAGATTTAAAAGCAGGAAGAAAATCAGGTTGTCTTTTGTTAAAATTTTCTTTTTCATAAGTTACAAAATCTCCTTTTTTCGATAAACTCAGTATAACGTAAAACGCAGTTTCTGTAAAGAAACTGCGCCTTAAGATTTTGTTTTTATTTATCAGAAATGTATTTTTCTGCTTCCTGTATGAGCTTACCTAATCGTTTGTTACAGTTTCCGATCGGGACGCCGGTACATATTACCCTTTCACAGCTTTTCATGGCTTTAAGAGCCTTCTGGTAAGTTTCCTCACTGATTTCCATAAAGGGTTCCTCTGTGATCACTTGTGAAGCCAACAGTCTTGCCAAACGATAATCCACATCATTGGTATATAAGATACCTGCAATAAACGGCGTATGCTCCTTCTGCAGTCTTCGAAATACAGGAATACCGGTTCCGTTCCCACAGATTACAAAGGTCTTGGCTTCTCCCTCTGGTTTAGGAAGCTCAATACTTCCAAACAATGGATCAAAAAATCCGTTATTAATATCATAAAGCTCCCGGATCATGTTTTCTTCAAAAATATCCTCCGGCTTGCCAAAATGGGAAATGGTATCTCCTTTTACACAGATGATTTTATCCGCAATTTTCTGTGCCAGATCAATTTCATGAAGGGACATGATAACTGTGATCTGTTTTTTCTTTGCCATATCACGGAGTATAGACAATAAATCCAGTTTGTGTTTTATATCCAGGAAAGAGGTTGGCTCGTCCAGAATAATAATATCCGGTTCCTGGCAGATAGCACGTGCCAGTAGAACCCTCTGACGTTGTCCATCACTGATATTATTGAAATCCCGACTTCCAAGAGACTCTGCATGTACAGCCTTCATGGCTTCCTCTACTTTTTCTTCGTCTTCTCTTGTAAGGATCCCCAGTCTTCCGGTATACGGATAACGGCCGGTCGCCACAATATCATGGCAGGTCATAAGTTCTGGCTTCATTCGTTCGGTCAGAACCACTGCCATGCGTGTAGAAAGATCTTTAAAGGAAAAAGAAGTCAGATTCTGATTGTCGAAATATACCTTTCCCCCAATGATCTGCAGCTGTCTGGTAATACTTTTCAGAATGGTGGATTTCCCTGAACCATTGGGGCCGATCAAGGTTACGATTTCGCCTTTTTCGATTCCAATACAGATATCATGGATAAGGGCCTTTCGATTATACCCTACGGCAAGGTTATCCATGTGAAAATAATAATGATCCATTATCAGTTCCCTCTCTTCTTTCGTAACATCATGAAAATTACTACCGGTGCTCCAAAGATGGAGGTAACCGTACTGATATTCAGTTCCAGAGGAGCGAATGCCATTCTGGCAATCAAGTCACACATCATACAGAAAACAGCACCACCAAGGAAGGTTCCGGGAATAATGATCAAGGGCCTTGAGGTATTAAAGCTTCTCTTCATAAGAAATGGAACTGCAATTCCCACAAAGGAAATGGGACCTGCAAAAGCAGTGACTGTTGCAGATAAAATACTGGAAAGCAAAATCAGCGCAACACGGAAAAATCTTATATTTACCCCCATACTCTGTGCATAAGCTTCTCCAAGCTGATAAGCGCCAATGGGCTTTGATAAAAGGAAGGTAAGGATCAGAGTGACGCCTACAACAATGCAGGAAATATAAACATTGCTCCAGCTCATACCTGAGAAACTTCCCTGGGACCAGCCATGAAGGTTTACGATATCGGAGTCATCTGCAAAGGTTACTACGAAGTCTGTTACTGCAGAACAAATATAACCGATCATGATTCCGGCAACCAGAAGGGTTGCCATGTGCTTTATTCTTTTGGAAATCAGAAGAATAAAGCCAATGGAAATCAAAGAACCGATAAACGCTGCAATGATCAAAGTGTAAGAGGTTACATTTACTGCTCTTCCAAGATAATAAATCATGGTAAGGGCAACTACCATTTTGGCACCGGATGAAATACCAAGTACAAAAGGTCCTGCGATTGGATTTTCGAAAAAGGTCTGAAGCAGAAATCCTGACAGAGATAAAGCTCCGCCAAGAATGGCAGCCATCAGGATACGCGGCAGGCGGATTTTCCAGATGATGCTGTATTCCTTGGAATCTGTGACCCTTTTTAACAGAATATCCACGATTTCTGACAGAGAAATATTTACATTTCCCGTGTTGATGTTAAGAACCGTAATCAGGCCAAACGCCAGGAGCAGTAAAATAAAAACCACTGCGTAACGGGATCTTCTTCTGAAATTCTCCATATGGAAGCTTGTTCCATGGGATTGTTTGTTCATCTTATTTTACTCCATTTTTCTTAGATCCAGTGAAAACAGACCACACATCAGCTTAATTTATGAAGGAATGTCATATCTTCTTCGCTTCCGTCTGTTAACATCAGATTGAAATCGTTGATCAGTTCTCCAATGGTGTCTGTATGCTGATACATGGAATCATCTGTTACCCATACATTTCCTTCTTTTACTGCCTTGAAATCTGCCATCAGACTGTCCTTCGCAAGAAGGTCATCCAGACTGTCCACGGTAGCATCAATACTGGTATTGTAGATAAGATAATCTGCATCTACTGCTGTATTGTAGAATTCTTCCATGGTAATGGATACCGATGTTTTTCCGCTGTCATCCTGCAGATCTGCAAAAGCATTTCTTCCACCGGCAACCTCGATCATGCTGGAAATATAATCTTTCGGGTTACGGACCACCGGAGAACCACTGGTATTGATATAGAAGAAAGCAACGGTCTTCTCTGTGTTCGGGAAATCCTTTAATTTCTCGATGATCTGAGCCTGTTTACGGAAGAAGGCTTCTGCCTCATCCTCCTTATTCATCATAGCGCCGTAAAGCCTGATCCACTCTGTACGTCCAAGGGGCTGACTCTCATAGCTGGAACGATCAACAAAAACTGGAATTCCCAGTGTCTCGATCATTTCCTGCACCTTTGGGGCATGAAGGATCATGGTTGATTCAATTGCAAGATCACAATCTTCCCCTACCAAAAGCTCATAATCCGGTTCGTCATATTTTCCTGCATAGGCCATATCCCCATTGTTGATCGCATCTGCAGCAGCCTGAATATACCAGCCAGAAGCATCCAGACCGGATAGTTTAATCGAATCCACACTTCCAATGGCATCAAACAATGCCATTGGAGAAGTCGCTGCCATATAAATGGTGTCAAGGGGCTGCTGCAATACCTGAATATCATCATCCAGTCCTTCAGGAGCTTCTTTTCCCTCAGGAACGACCAGATATCTGGCATTATCGTGGACATCAAGAAGCTTATAACCATCCTTATAATAATAAACATCAAAGCATTCGGCAAAGGACAGATCCATAGAGGATTCATAGGTCAGACCTTCAATTTCAGGAGCGGAAGCTTCTGTGGTATCTGCACCTTCTTCTGCCCATACCGGAGTAATGGTGGTGAACATCATGATAGCGGCTGTAAAAAAACTAAGTATCTTATATTTCACCTTATTATTGTACATTTCGTATTCTCCTGTAATTATTCCTCTTCGTTGGTTACAAAAATTGCTTCGTATGCTTTTTCCCATTCTTCTCTGGCTTCTTCACTCTTTTCATCGGAAGAGCGGTCTACAATAAACGGAATTTTCAGAGTGGAGTATTTCTCGGCCGCATCCTTCAATAAATTCTCCTTCTCTTCCACTTCTGACCCTTCTGTGGGAAGAACATCAGAGGAAAGGATTGCAAGTCCACATTTTGTTTTTACGAGAGTTTTATAATCGGTATCCTCAGAGGTTCCACGGCTGGTGATTTTATCGGTGAGCTCAAGCTTGTCCAGAATGTTAAGGGCATCCACGGAAGCGGCATAAACAGATTCAACAGGCTGGTTGATCACAATGACATCCTTGTCAAGGCCTGCAGGAATCACAGCACCATCAGGTACGATCAGATATTTTACAACATTGCCCATATAAAGCTGCTCTTGGCTGATTGCTTCCTGGGAATCCTCAGCATCCTCAGAAGTCTTTGCAGAGTCCACAGATTCAGCTTTTCTGGCTGTATCAGCAGTCATGTCAATTTCAAGAAGGGTAATGCCCTTTGCATAGTGGTAAAGCTTGAAATATCTGGCATGCTCAAGTGTAGTCTCATCCTTATACTCAAGTCCTGTGATTTCAGGAGCAGCATCATCCAATTTTTTGTTGCCTGTCGACAGCATGCTGTTATCATTTGCCGGGTTGTCCTTATCGGTTTTCTTAGTATCGTTGGCACCTTTTAATGCAATGTAAATTGTATAATTGATCTCATGGGCCTGGGACATTCTTGTTGTCATACCGATAATGGTATTATTCTGGTTCAGGGCTACCGGAATAGTAAATGTAGAGGTTCCACCGCCGCATGCTCCATAATATTTATTTCCATTTGCCTTCACATATCCGTAATACTCACTGCTGAATATAATGGTGGCAAATGCCTGTCCGCCGGTAACTGTGACCTTACTGCAGGAGATGCTTACCTTTCCGGTTCCGCCTGACCAGGAAAAGCTATCTGGTGCATATGTTCCGTCTGCCAGTGTGGTAGAACTATTTACAGAAGCTGTTCCACCGCTAAGATCAGATTCATATTTGGATTCCTTCTCTGGCTTTTTGTCCGGTTTTTTATCCGGCTTCGGAGTAGGAGTTGGTGTCTTGGTTGGTTCCGTGGTTATGACCGGAGTAGGAGTTGGTGTTGCAGATGGAGTCGTTACATCTGCATCTGTACCTGGTGCCGGTGTGGGTGTTTCTTCTGGTGCAGGAGTTGTATCCGGTGTAATGGGATCATCCTGCACATCTCCTATTTTATTTAAGGTTTCAGATTGGAATGTTAAAGTTCGGTCATACCAGATCTGATTCTTATGAGAAAATGCAGCTACAGAAAAACCTTTGTCCAGGGCTTCAACAGGAATCTCGTATGTATATTTGCCGTTAGATGCATCTACCACATATGGTATCCATGTGGAGGAGTCAGCTGCGGCAGCTTCTTCCTTGGTTCCAAGGAACAGATAATCATAGCCTGTTCCACTTAAAGTAAGAACTGCAGTCATCTTTCCGTTTTTGGAGGTAAGAACACAACCAACAACACGGAACATAGATGCACTTGAATTTACTGTTACGTTATAAATCCCACTGTCACAGATTCCTTCAGAAGGAGCAGCAGTTGGTGCCGGGGAAGCTGTGGGAGCTGGTGTCGGGGTTGCTGCAGGTGCTTCTGTAGGCTGTGGCTGGTCAGCTGTTTTGATTCCGGGAATTGTAATGGTAAATTCGCCGCCCTGGGAATATTTGTACCAGGTTCCGTCTTTCTGTTTGCGTACTGCGATCTGGAAGGTCTGGTCATTCTCGCTGGCAGGAACTGCAAATTCAAAGGTATAACCCTCTCCTGTTGGAACTCCTACGCAAACATTTTCAGGATCATTCTGGGCATCTTCCACACTTCCAAGATAGATGGCATCGTAATGGTTCTTTAAGCTTACCAGTGTGACGATCGTCTTATCTCCATCCTGCTTAACAGACGTACTTGAAAAACGGAACATACCAAACTGACCGCTTCCATCTGGCTTGTCAACTGTGATATCACTGCCATCTGGTTTCACTTCTGTTGAAGTAGTCTCGTCAGTTTTGCCTGTTACTACTGCATCTGTTTTTTCTGTTACTTCTTCAGCTTTTGCAGTCTCTGTTATCTCTGGTGTGATCTGGGCTGGCTGCTCAGCCTCAGGTAACTGCACTGGTGAAGGTGTCAGCTGTACGGAAGGTGTTTCTTCTGGTGCCGGTGTTTCCTCTGGTGCCGGTGTTTCTTCCGGAACCAGTGTTGTATCTGGTGTGGATTCTGTATTTTCTTTCGCTGGAATTTCTGTAACAACTGCTGTTTCTGTGTTTGCTTCCTCTTCCGGTGACGCAGATATCTGCATCATGGTTTCTTCTTCTGCCTGTGCAAATACGGCCGGAGTGATGGTCATTGCCACAGAGAGGAACAGTGCAAGAAAACGTTTTGAATTTCTTTTCATTTTTTTCCCTCGATTCTTCCTGATATTAATGATTTTCTGAATAAACCCCAAATTGCTCCTGGGTAAAAGAGCTTATTTAAAAGTGCCTGCTTCCAATATGAAAACAGGCACTAAAAGTTCAATATATTCTACAGTCAGATATATTAATGAGAATGAAGTACTTTCCTCGGAAGCTTTCATTAACGAATTCAGCAGGTTTCCTGACTCACAGTTCAATACGAAATCCCGCCTTCTCAATATTCTCTACCAATGGCGCTCTGGAATTTCTTCTCTGCTTACAGTGACCGGATCGTTCAGGTCTTTCACCTGATTCCCTCTTAGCCTGCAGAACCCTCTGCAAAGGCACTGAAAACGGATTTATTCAATTCAACTCATTATAGCAGACTGATTTGTCGAAATCAATAGAGGATAACAGGGAAACTGTTATTGCTTGTATTTGCTGTAGCCCACTTCGTCCGTGCGAAGAAGCGTTCCATTCTCATCATAAACACTTCGGTAGGTTCTGCAGGTATCAGGGTCGGAATACTCGGTTGTGATTTTCACAGTATTGTTGTCGGTTTTGGTGCCATAAACAGATACGGTTACCGCTTCTTCCCTTTCATCATAGGAAGCTGTGATTTTGATCGGATAGGCTGTGCTGTTTTGGAAACGGAAATCCTGTCCTCCCCATACAACTGCTGCATCCAGTCCGTCCTCCACATAATCAATGCGTGCCGCATGGTTATGACGTTCCACGATCGTAAGATCTGATTGCAGACATGCCATAAAAAGTGTGGTAGAAATCTGGCAGATTCCTCCACCAATATCCTGTGCATGCTCCCCACCTACAATTACCGTTGCTTCTTTATAGCCACGTTCTTCCGTGCGTGGACCTAAGGTATCATTATAGGAGAAAATCTGCCCTGGCTCCAGTTCTACTCCGTTACAGGCCTCTACAGCAAGCTTTAGATTGGCAATACGATTTTCGGTTCCACCGCCATAAGTTGTATACGTACCAAGAAGATCCAGATATGGAAGAGCTTCGATCTCTTCCGTAGAAACTTCAGGTAAGGTAATCTCAAGAGGAATTGTGATAGTCTCTCCCTCTTTGGCCTTTTTCAGCTTTTTTGCTGCTGTTTTCACATTAAAAGAAATTCCAGTAATAGCGGGAATGATCTCATTATTTTCACCCAGAGAAGCATTTGCGGCTTCTGTATGTACCTCCTGGTAGTATGCTTCCAGATTCAATTCATCTGGTGACTGTTCCGTAGTTGGACATTCAATAACAGCCTCGTAATTTTCACTAGAAATCGCCTCAAGAATATCATTTTTTAAAGCTTCCATATCAGGTCCGATTCCTGCTTTTCCCTTCGTGATAAGAAGTTCCGTATCTGTAAGCCTGCAAGAGGTCTGAACTGTAGTCGAACCGTTTCGAATACCGGAATCGTCAAGAAGCTTGTCCAGTGCATCCTTATTGATGGCTTCCGGCATCTGTATCATTTCATCTTTGGTCTTACTGTTCATTAGCTTAATACGATCTGTTCCATGGGTTAACCAGAAGCCGTGTCCCAAAGAATATGCACTCTCTATAATGGAATCCACATTCAGGCCAAGTACCGGATAGATTGACACTCCATACTTCTTATCATTCAGTGTGACGGTCATCCTTGCATCCTGGTATTTTTCCTGAAAATCTCTGGAAATGGCATCCACAGCCTCTTCTTTGGTCATTCCCTGAATGGCAATGCCGTTTATCTTCATTTTCTTCCAGATCACATTATCTGTGAGAAAATGGCACCACAGTCCATATGCGCCAGCCAGGAGCACCAGTAACAGTAAAAGCTTGATACATCTGTTTCTTACCTTTTTTTTCATATGATAATTTTACCTTTGGCTATTCTTATTCAGAGCAGCGAGGTAAAAAAGCATGTTCTGTTTCCTGTGTGACATGCGGCACCTATCTGCTCTACTTTCGCCAGAATTGTATCATTATCACAGTCAATAGTCAATGATTTCACATACTGGACATGACCGGAGGTTAATCCTTTTGTCCAGAGCTCATTCCTGCTGCGGCTCCAGTACGTCATTTTTCCCAGTTTCAGCGTGGTCAGATAAGCTTCTTCATTCATGTATGCCAGCATCAGAACCTCATTTGTCTGATAATCCTGTACAATTACAGGAATCATGCCATCACTGTTTTTCTTAAAATCAGACCAGGATAGTTTACTTGTTAATTCTCTTGTTTCCATTTTTATATGCTTCCTTTGGTTGAAAGTACATCTGTAATACGTGGGTCATAAGTGACTGCCATATCCAGTGCCTTGGCAAAGCTTTTGAACATGGCTTCTGCCATATGATGATTATTTCCGGGAGTAAGAACCTTTATATGCAGGTTCATAGCCGCCGTGTACGATATTGCGTAGAAAAATTCCTTCACCATCTCAGTGGACATATCGCCTGTTTTTTCAGTGGTAAACTCACCGTCAAAAGAAAGATACGGACGTCCCCCGAGATCAACAGCGCAAAGCACCAGACACTCATCCATGGGAAGAATGCAGCTTCCATAACGCCGGATTCCCTTCTTATCGCCTAAAGCTTCTTTGATAGCAGTGCCAAGAACGATTCCGGTGTCTTCAATCGTATGATGATCATCTACGTGAAGGTCTCCTTTTACCTTCACGCTCAGATCAAAAAGACCGTGTCTGCTAAAGCCGTCCAGCATATGGTCAAAAAATCCTACCCCGGTATTTAAGCTGCTCTTTCCGGTTCCGTCAAGATTCAGTTTCAAGGAAATCTGGGTTTCTTTTGTATTACGTTCTACAGTAGCTGCTCTTGTCATGACTGCTCCTTTTTATCGTCTTCTTCGAAACGGACCGCAATGGAATTCGCATGTGCAGTCAGCTGCTCAGAGGTTGCAAACTGAATGATATCTTTATGAATCTCCTGTAATGCAGATCTGGAATAATATACAATACTGGATTTCTTGATAAAATCGTCAACTGAAAGTGCAGAGAAGAACTTAGCGGTTCCATTGGTCGGAAGAACGTGGTTCGGTCCGGCAAAGTAATCGCCAAGAGGCTCAGAGCTATATTCTCCAATGAAAATAGCGCCTGCATTCCGTACTTTCATCATTACTTCAAATGCATTCTTAGTGACAATTTCCATATGCTCAGAGGCAATCTCATTCGCTGCTTCAATCGCTTCCTCCATATCTTCCGCAATAAGGATATATCCAAAGTTCTCCAGAGATTTCTCAATGATCTCCTTTCGGGAAAGAACCTTCAGATAACCTTCAATCTCTTCCTCTACCTTCTGTGCCAGTTCTGTACTGGTGGTAATGAGAATTGCAGAAGCCATTTCATCGTGCTCTGCCTGGGAAAGAAGGTCTGCGGCTACATAATGTGCGTTGGCAGTCTCATCTGCAAGAACCAGAATTTCGCTTGGTCCCGCAATGGAATCAATGCTTACATGTCCGTAAACAGCCTTCTTCGCAAGAGCTACAAAAATATTTCCCGGTCCTACGATCTTGTCCACCTTAGGAATGCTTGCTGTACCATAAGCCAGGGCTCCGATGGCCTGAGCACCGCCAACTTTATAAATTTCATCTGCACCGGCTTCTTTGGCGGCAACCAAAGTGGATGGATTTACTTTTCCGTCTTTTCCTGGAGGAGTCGTCATAACAATATGAGGAACTCCTGCAACCTTGGCCGGAACAATGTTCATCAGCACAGAAGATGGGTAAACTGCCTTTCCTCCCGGGACATAAACACCTACCCGCTCTAAAGGAGTAACCTTCTGACCCAGCATGGTACCGTTCTCTGTACTTGTAAACCAGCTGTTCTGACGCTGCTTCTCGTGATAGGTACGGATATTTACCAGTGCCTTGCGGATAACCTCCAGCAAGGAAGCGTCAACCGCTTCGTATGCTTCTTTGATCTCTTCCTCGGTTACACGAATTGTTTCTGATGTCACTTCTACCTTGTCAAACTCTCTGGTATAAGAAAAAAGCGCTTCATCTCCTTTTTCTTTTACATTGGCAAGAATATCTGCAACTGCTGCTTCGAATTCACCATAATTATTAGGGCTTCTCTTTAAAAGATTTTCCAGAATATCTTTTGTAGATTCCTTTGTTAATTTTACTGTACGCATACTGATTTGTCCTTCCCATTATCAGAGTATTTTCCGTAAATCTTCAATAAGCTTGCTGATCCGTTCATTTTCCATTTTCATGCTCACCTGGTTGACTACCATTCTGGCAGAAAGCGGGCAAACCTCTTCCAGAACCTTAAGACCATTCTCTCTGAGGGTACTTCCTGTCTCCACAATATCTACGATCACCTCAGAAAGCCCGACGATAGGCGCCAGTTCAATAGAACCGTTCAGCTTGATAATCTCTACGGTCTGATGTTTCTTATTGTAGAAATAGTCCTTGGCAATATTCGGATATTTCGTTGCTACACGAATCAGCTGATTGGAATCCAGAAGAGGCTTTGCGCTTTCCGGGCCGCATACACACATACGGCAAGTTCCAAATCCAAGATCCATCACTTCATAAAGCTTACGGCCTTCTTCCAGGATCGTGTCCTTACCTACGATTCCAATGTCAGCGGCACCATATTCTACATAAGTAGGCACATCCGGTCCTTTTGCAAGGAAAAATCGAAGTTTTAATTCTTCATTTACAAAAATCAGCTTACGGGAATCCTTATCCTTCATCTCTTCACAGGTGATCCCGATTTTCTCAAGCATGGCCAGCGTTTTATCTGCAAGCCTTCCCTTAGTAAGGGCAAATGTCAGATATCTCATAATTCCACCTCACAAACCTTCGTTACTTTTTCCGGACGAAGAGCTACATTTCGTCCTTGGGAACGAAGCTCTTTTGCTTTCTGGATCGCCTGGATACGATTTTCCTTCCGATAGGTTATTACCGTAATCTCATCTTTCTCATCTTGCCCGATTTTTTGTCTGGAGAGTGCCATAAGAAGGTTGTCTACTACAATTGCAAATCCAATGGACGCAGCCGGCTTCCCGAAATGCTTCATCAGCTGATTATAACGGCCGCCCTTAATCAATGCTTCACCGGTACCATAGGTGTATGCCTGGAAAATGATTCCGGTATAATAATGGTATTTACTTAACATGGCAAAGTCGAAGGTAATGTATTTCTCATAGCCGTAAACCTTCAGCAACTCATAGATTTCTTCCAGACGGGCTACTGCCTTCAGGGCCTGTGGGTTATCCGTAAGCTCTTTCGCCTTCTTCAGAACTTCTGCTGAGCCGAACAGCTGTGGAAGCTTGGAAAGCACCCTGGAAAGAGAGGTATCCATATGCTTACTCTTAACAAGCTCTTCCACTCCAAAATAGTTCTTCTGTGAGATCAGTTCCCGAAGCTCTTCTTCCTCTTCCCTGTTCATGCCTGTCTGGGCAAAAATTGCCTTATAATAATCCACCTGTCCGATACTTACCTGAAATTCTGTCAGGCCTGCTGCAAGAAGACATTCCACTGTCATTGCAAGGATTTCCGCATCTGCTTCCGGGGAGTCATCTCCCATACGCTCCACGCCCATCTGGGTAGTCTCCTTTAATCTGCCGCGGAAACTGGAATTATTGATAAAGGTATTGCCTGTATAGCACAAGCTGACAACCTCTTTCTCCGGATTAAAATAAGTGGCGCATGCCCGGGAAACAGAAGGGGTAAAATCAGGGCGAAGCACCAAGGTATTTCCTTCTCTGTCAAAAAATTTATAAAGTTCCCTGGAGGGAATGGTTCCTACTTCTTTACTGAATACTTCAAAATATTCAAAGGTGGGAGTCTCAATATCCTCAAAGCCATACTGATGGAAAACATGATGAAGCTTCTCCTGAAGTCTGTGTTTTCTGCTGCATTCCTGGCTGTAAATATCCCGTACACCCTCCGGTGTATGAAAAATCCTCTGCATATTATGTTTCCTCCATGTCATTTCTTCTATTCGCATATCGTGAAGTATGCACTTTATTACGCTACCATGATAATGTGAAATTAATGTAGATTATAGTAGAATCCAATCAGATTGTCAATCCCTCGATTCAAGATCCAGCTTTAACCCTTCCAGGTAAGGAACCAAAAACCCATTCTTTCTGGGCAGATAAAATTTCTCTGCCAGTTCTTCTCTGCGAAAGCTCTTTCGTCCCCCGTCCTCCATTCGTTTCCAGAATACAAGAAGTTCCCTGAACGGCAGATAGTAAAATACATTATCCTGGCTAAAAAAAATAAGAAAAAATGCCACGCCGTTCTGTCTTTCAAAGTCCTCCATAAACTTCACCTGATGAGGATGAATGTTTGCCAGAGGAAACGTCTGGGCGCTGCATTCTTTTGCATCAAAGCAGACAGGAATTCCCTGTACTGCACCTATGTAATCAACGGTGCTTCGCTGGTCGAAATATGCCAAGGTGATGTGACGGTTCTCCTTGTCCATTCGCACCGGAGTAATGGGCGTAGGGATCTTCTGCACCAGTGCTAGTCCCTTTTCCCTGTATTGTTCGTTTGTCCGGTTTACAAGGTCCTCCAGGGTTGAACCCCGGAGGCCTCTGCTGTTCCATGTTGCCATTGTTACGGTTCCTCGTAACCAAGAAGCTTGATGGATGGATAATATCTTACCACTGCCTTTCCAACGATCTGGTCAAAGCGTACGAAGGTATTCTTCCAGTAACGGGAATCCTTGGAATCATTTCGGTTATCTCCCAGCATGAAATAGCAATCCTCCGGAACGGTATATGGTCCGAAGCTTCCTCTCATCTTCTCCGGAATAAAAGAATCATCCAGTGCTGTCTCAGATCCGTCAATATATACCTTTCCATCAACAATCTCAACGGTCTCTCCTGGAAGTCCGATCACACGTTTAATAAAAAGCTGGCTTTCGTCATCGGGATATTTGAAGATTACAATGTCAAAGCGCTCAGGATCTTTGGTCTTCTTGGAAATCTCATGACCAAAAAGATCCAGGTTAATACCATACGCCAGACGGAAACCAAAAATACGGTCACCAGTCATAATGGTTTTCTCCATGGAAGGAGACGGGATTTTTGCGTTAATCAGTACTACGTTGTTGATAACCAGGACTACAGCCACGACAATGATGATCATTTTTACGTAGTCCCATACTTCATGCCAGATTTTCATATTATTTATTCTCCTCTACATGTTCCTCTTTCAGGATAGTTTGAAACAGTGGGGGCAAAGGTGCTGTAAACACCTTGCCTGACAGATAAGAAAGCCGCCCCTTGATCTCCGGGATTTCTAATCTGTATGCATGAAGCAGCTGTGCTTTCAAGCCATATTTACCATGGTACTCTTCATTCAGGGAACGAAGGCCGTACTTGTAATCTCCTATAATGGGATGTCCCTCTCCTGCAAGATGCGCTCTGATCTGATGGGTACGCCCTGTAATCAGTTCCACCTCAAGGAGTGTGACTTTTCCATTGTTTCCAAGGGGACGGTATCTGGTCTCGATAGGAAGTGCTTCTGGTGTTCCAAATTCCTGTACTGTTACTTTATTACATTTTTCGTCTTTATGCAAATATCCTTTGATATATTTTTCATTTTTTATCACGCCCTTAACAAGACAGCGATAAAATTTGTGAAACCCCCGATCATGGAAAAGGGCAGAAAGCTCCTGCAGGCCTGCCAGAGACTTCCCTGCTGCTACAAGTCCACTGGTGTTCCTGTCCAAACGGTTACATACAGATGGACGGAAGGTATGTAAGGATTCTTCCGTAATCCCACCTGTCTCCAATAAATATCCGGTCAGATATTCTACCAGAGACGGAGTCTTGTCATCTGCCGGCTGGGAAAGCATTCCGGCCGGTTTGTTAATGAGGAGGATATGCGCATCCTCATATATGACATCCAGCTTATGGTAAGCTCTTGGAACGGTTGCCTGGACTCCTGCAAATTTATCAAAGGTATCATCGGAAAGAAAAAGTTTTATATGGTCACCGGTTGCAAGCTTTTCATTGCCGGTTGCCTTACTTCCATTCAAAGTGATGTTCTTCTTGCGGAGCATTTTATAGAAGAAGCTCTTAGGAGCGTCTCGGAGAAGCTTCCCAAGATATTTGTCAAAGCGCTGCCCCGCTTCATTTTCGTTAATAATAAATTCTTTCATATGGTCAATATCCTGTCAGATACATAGATTTAGTATCACATGTCTTATCATATCATCTCTGGTAAAATCAGGATATCTTGGATCCGGAGTATAACGAAGTCCCTCTTCCAGGGATTCTTTATGCTGGTTCATAGAATCAAGACGTTCCAGAAATGGACGAAGTTCCCCCAGAATCTTTACATCAGCTTTGTAGCCGTTTTTACGGATCAGCTTCTGGGCTTCTTCTGCCATGAAGCCGGTATCTGCTTTGGGATCACTGGTGTATCCCACTACTGTATTTCCGCATACGGCAATGGCATCAATAGAACACTTCTTCTCATAGAAGGTCATATACATCTCATATGCCATTACAAGATCTCCCTGATGGGAACGGATTTTTTTATATGTGGCGGGATCTACAGGCTTGGCAAGGTAAACCATGATCACATCTACAATTGCCTTACAGCCAGGCAGAGACCCTACCAAAGCTATAATGGTCCAGATAGAATTCCTCGTGCCAAGATAAATCCACATCGTGATAAAAATGAATAAAGGGACACCAAGCATAATGGCCGCAATGATGATCCTGCGCTTCCTCTCACGCTTGAGATACCCAAATTCTCCTTTGTTTGTCTGGGTCAGTTTCATGAAAATCTCCTATTTCTGCTTTTTTCTTGTGTGATTGTTGCGGATGGTTTTCTTTGGAGGCTTGCTATGGCCGGAATTTCCCGGATTTGGATTTTTGCCCGGTCCTCGTCCTTCCCGAATGGGCCGGATCAGGCATTTTTCACCATAGCCTACCAGATCCATACGTCCTGCCAGCTTAAGTCCTTCTAATACAAGCTCTCTGTTAGCGGGATTCTTATATTGCATCAAAGCCCGCTGGATGGCTTTCTCATGGGCATTTCTGGGTACATAAACCTTCTCCCCTGTAAGTGGGTGGATGCCCGTGTAATACATACATGTAGATAAGGTAGAAGGGGTAGGATAAAAATCCTGCACCTGCTCCGGGGTAAAACCAAGATCACGGACATATTCTGCCAGCTTCACAGCTTCCTTCATGGTACAGCCAGGATGAGAAGACATGAAATAGGGGACGGCGAACTGCTGTAATCCTGCTTTTTTATTGGCTTTGTCAAATTCCTTGAGAAATTTCTCGTATACTTCATGGGATGGCTTTCCCATATATTTTAGTACCTGATCAGATACATGTTCCGGTGCCACACGAAGCTGTCCGCTTACGTGATATCTTGCAAGCTCACTTAAAAAGGTCTTATCCGGATCCGCAAGTACATAATCAAAACGTACGCCAGAGCGGATAAATACCTTCTTAACTTTAGGCAGATCACGCAGCTTACGAAGAAGGGCAACATAGTCTTTATGATCCGCAGTCAGGTTCTTACATGGCTCAGGAAACAGGCAATGCCGGTTTTTACATACGCCCTTTGTAAGCTGTTTCTGACAGGAAGGAAGACGAAAATCTGCAGTAGGACCACCCACATCATGGATATATCCCTTGAAATCCTTATCCTCTGTCATGTGAATGGCTTCCTTCAGAATAGATTCATGACTTCTGGTCTGCAGGATCCTTCCCTGATGAAAGGTGAGGGCACAGAAGCTGCAGCTTCCAAAACAACCACGGTTGCTTGTCAGACTGAATCTGATTTCCTCCAAAGCGGGGATTCCTCCCTCTTTCTCATACATAGGATGATAGCTTCCGGTATAGGGAAGATCATACACATCATCCATTTCATTCTGTGTAAGAGGAAGTGCCGGAGGGTTCTGTATTACATAGCCCTTATTCCCATAGGACTCCGCCATGGTTCCCGCTGTGAAAGGGTCCGTATTCTGGTATTGAATAGCAAAGCTTCTGGCATAGGCCTGTTTGTCCGTCTGTACCTCTTCAAAAGACGGAAGTACAATAGGGTCATAGGTACGGGACAAGTCCTTACATTTATAAACCGTTCCTGCAACGTAAGTAATTTCACTGACAGGAATTCCGCTGTCCAGTGCCTCTGCGATTTCAATAATGGAATGCTCTCCCATTCCATAAGAAATTATGTCAGCACCGGAATCTATCAGAATGCTGTGCTTCACTTTATTCTCCCAGTAATCGTAGTGCGCCATTCTTCTTAAGCTTGCTTCGATCCCACCCAGAATAATGGGCGTTTTCTTAAAAGTCTGACGAATCAGATTACTGTATACAATAGAAGCACGGTCCGGGCGCAGACCCATTTTGCCGCCAGGAGAATAGGAATCTTTCTGGCGGTGCTTTTTTGCAACTGTATAGTGATTGACCATGGAGTCCATATTACCGGCGGTAACCAAAAAGCCAAGACGAGGTTCACCGAATATGGCAATGCTCTCCTTTCTTCGCCAGTCCGGCTGCGGAATAATTCCTACTTTATAGCCATGACTTTCCAAAAGGCGGCTGATAATGGCGCTTCCGAAAGAGGAATGGTCTACATAGGCATCTCCTGTTACATAAACAAAATCCACCTGATTCCAACCTCTGGCCTCCATATCTTTTTTATCAACTGGTAAAAATCGTGACATTAAAAATTCTCCTATGAAATGCAGCTCTTTCCCGGCTGGTGTCCAACTTTATGGTAAACGGCCTGGGCGCGGTAACCTTCTGCAATAATATCAAGCTGTCGATGAAAACGTTCCAGCTGCTTCAAATCCTTCGTACGGAAAACCCTGAGAAATTCCGCCTGGATTTTAATCACCTCCCGCTCGCTGGAAACGCGGTAAAGGTTCTCTATATTATTGAGAATATCTTTTACAAGATTAGACTGCATCTGGGAAGAATTCTGGGCATCCATGATTTCATCTCTCACAGAAGACATTTCCTGATCCAGCAAAATAATTGCATCCGCTGCATTGGTCAGGCGTTCCGCTACATGAGGCGGCATGTCTCCTTTATACTTATACTGAAGGGAATGCTCGATCGTAGCCCAGAAATCCATGGCCATAGTACGTATCTGAATTTCTGCCTGAAGCTTCCTTGGCCCATTCAGGGTTTCTACTGTATAATAAATGATAAGATGAAGACTTCTGTAACCACTCTGTTTCACATGCTTCAGATAATTCTTCTCACTTTTTATGGTCATGTCTGACCGATTCTGAATCAGGGAGGCTACCGTCTCAATGTCTTCCTCAAACTGACAGATAATGCGGATACCGGCAATATCTTCTATTTCCTCTTCCATGCGTTCCATGGGAATATGCTTGCGCTGCATCTTCTCCAGAATGCTGGATACACTTTTTACACGACCGCTTACCTGCTCAATGGGGGAATAGAGATCATTCTCCCTGTGTTCACTGATAATATGTTCAAATTTGACGATCATTTCCTGAACCGCCAGCTCGTAGGGGCATAAAATGCTTCTCCATAACTGTATTTCCATATAATTCGCTCCTTACAATATATGGACAAAATAGCAGAAAGCTGCCCATATATTTTTTTATTATAGCATATATTTCTATAAAATTGTTATCAATATGGTATTTTTTTCACTTTTTTCTCCATTGCCAATAAAACATAGTAGGGATTTACGCTAAGTTCTTTTGTTCCATCGGGATTTACATAAATTCCAAGATGAAGGTGAACAGGGAATTTACCTATGGTTCCTTCTTCCCCATAACCTGTATTGCCCATAAATCCAAGGATCTGGCCAGCCTCTACCTGTTCCCCTATTTGAAAATTGTTTTCATAGGAAGAAAGATGGGCATAATAAAAGTACCCGCCGTGAGGAGAGCGGATTCCGATCCGGTATCCTCCAAGAGGAAGCCATCCGATTTTTTCTATGCTGCCAGATGTTATGGAAATCACAGGATAAAATCCGGACTGAGAAATTCTGCCAAAGAGATCACAGCCTTCGTGCTTCCGGCTTCCACCATAGCTTCGGTCAGCTCCGAAGGTGTTTTCATAAAAGATTTCTTTTGCGATTTCTCTGTTTTTTCTGGCTGGAATGGGAAATGTTTCCAGATCTTCCCATATTGCAAGGTAACAGCTTCTTAAATGATAGTAAGCTTCTGGTTTAAAGCGCAGATAAGCTTCATTCTCTTCGGAAAGCTGTTTTGGAAAAAAATAACCGTTTAGCATAGTTGTCGTAAGAAGATCGGCAAATTCTCTTTTGGAATGTCTTTGGTTCTGAAGTTCTGCGTATAGCCCGGGTGTCAAAGCCTGTTCTCGGAAGCGTTCTGTAAAACAGATATCCGTTTTCAACAGGGAAGCCTGACTTCTTTGCCGAATAAAATCCTGAAGCAAGGTAAGCAGAAGCAGAAGAAAAAACAGAAGGAGAACTTGTTTTCCGGTCTCTCGTTTCATGACGTTTCCTCTCTATTTATACTTGGAAATCCACAATCCTACCCTGGTACATCATAATATATGAAGAAATGAAAAAATTAGAACAAAAAAATCAGCTATACAGGAAATTTTTCCAGCATAGCTGATCAGAGTGATTATTCATCTTTAAGATTTTTTAAAACTTCTGTAAGATACTCCCAAACCCGTTTCACAGAGCTCATGTCCAAACGTTCTTTATATGTGTGAATATCCAAAATATCCGGTCCCAGTGAGGTGCAGTCCAGATGATCCATTTTCTCGTAGAAAAGGCCGCATTCCAAACCTGCATGAACGGCAACCACATTCAGTTCCTTGCCGAACATGTTCTTATACACCTCTACCATTTTATCACGAAGCGGAGAATCTTTACGGTATTCCCATGCCGGATAAGCACCCTCCGTTTCATATTCGCCTCCCAGGAATTCGGTTAAATACTGAACCTTATGGGAAAGGGCTTCTTTGGCAGAGCCAACAGAGCTTCGGATACTGGTCTGAACAAAAAGTTCATCTCCATACAATTTCAAAATTCCTGGATTGGATGAAGTCTCCACCAGGCCTTCCATTGTACCACTCATTTTCTTAACACCAAAAGGCATATTCATTAAGTAAAAGAGTACCTTCTCCTGACTGGTAGGATGAAGAACCTGCCCGTTGTCATCTCCTTCTTCTGTTACCTTGATCGTGATGTTATCATCTGTACCAGAGTATTCCTGGCGCAAATCACGCTGGATTTTTTTTGCAGTTTCTTGAATCGTAACGACTTCCTCAGGAAGAACAAGAAGAGTTGCTACGCATTCCTTTGTAATCACATTATCCTGCTGTCCACCCTCTAAATCTTTTAGTGCATAACCGCATACATCTGCAAGCTCATATAAAAACCGGCCCATAAGGATATTGGCATTTGCACGGCTTTTGTGGATTTCTGCACCGGAATGGCCGCCTGTAAGGCCGCAGATTTTTACAGAAATTTTCCGTCCGGCTGCTTCCACGCGCCGAACCGGAAGATAAGAATTTCCGGCAATGCCACCGGCACAGCTTACCCACAAACAGCCTTCTTTCTCAGAATCCAGATTGATCATTCTTCTTCCCTTTAAAAGACTGCAGTCGAATCCGGCAGCTCCAAGAAGTCCTGTCTCTTCATCTACTGTAAATACGACCTCAAGTGCCGGATGAGGCAGTTCTGTGCTGTCAAGAAGAGCCAGTCCGTAAGCAACTGCAATTCCATCATCTCCTCCAAGAGTCGTTCCTTCTGCTGATAAAAAGCCATCCTTTACAACCAGCTTCAGGCCATCCTTTGTAAAATCGTGTTCTGCTTCAGGGTGTGCGGCACAAACCATATCCATATGTCCCTGAAGAATAACGGTTGGTGCATTTTCATAACCGGGAGCAGCTGGCTTATAGATTACAACATTGTTCAATTCATCCTGTACATATTTCAAATTATGCTCTTGGGCAAAGTTTACCAGATAATCACTGATCTGCTTTGTGTTTCCTGAGCCATGAGGAATCCTGCAGATTTCCTCGAAATAATGGAATACTTTTTGTGGTTCATAGTTTTCTAAAATCGCCATGTGAGCTACCTCCTGAATTGGGATTAAGTTTCATTGTCTTTTTATTTTTCTGCATTTAAATCTGAAATTAAAATATAAATCTTATATATAGATCATTCTTGCGAGGCTATCATGAAGAAAATAATATCCCTGCTTCTTGTTATCCTGCTCTTCCTCTTTCTTTTATGCTATCCGGCAGAAGCTCTTGCAGCATCCAGGGAAGGACTCCGATTATGGTTGGATACACTTCTTCCAACTCTTCTGCCTTTTCTTATTCTTACCGGAATTCTTATTCGCACAGACTGTATCACAAGAATTTTACATCCGATAGCGCCTTTTTTCAAGGTGCTTTTCGGACTTTCTCCGGAAGGTACTTATGTGTTTATTCTGGGAATGCTTACCGGTTATCCCATGGGAGCTAAATTGGCAGCAGATTTGTATTATGCAGGAAAGCTAAGCCGACAAGAGGCAGATTACTTACTGACCTTCTGCAACAATCCAAGCCCGGCTTTTCTGTTCACTTATGTAGGGCATATCTGCCTGGAGAAGAAACTACATATTGAAGTTCTTGCAGGAATTTTCGTATTGGCAGATATGATCTGTATGCTATTCTTTCGCTTTGTAGTCTTTGAAAGAAAAGGGCATAAACAAGAATTCTATTCCAAGAATTTAATACCATCTGAACAAACAGACACAGAGCTGTTCTTTGATTCTATTATTATGAATAGCTTTGAAACGATGGCAAAGCTGGGAGGGTATATTCTTATATTTTCTATTTTATCTGCTGCCACAGCACATTTCTGGTTTCTTCCTGCCACCGGAAAGTATATTTTTCTCGGTGCTTTGGAAATAACAACAGGGCTCCATAGCTTATTAGCATCCGGATTTTCTTATTCGCATCGTGTGTTTTTGGCAATGTGTATGTGCGCATTTGGAGGCTTCTGCATCATGGCGCAAACAAAAAGCGTACTTGGAAAAGATCTCTCCTTTCGCCTGTACGCTTCTGCAAAATGTATGAATGCAGCCGTCACAGCTGCCCTCACACTTCTATTCTTATTATAAAAGATAATCCGCTATGCATAAGAGACAGAATTAGTTATCACCAATCTCATCCAGTAACTCTTCGTCATCCTTAGATGTATCTGCATCAGCAGTCTGATAAGAACCTGACATGGCAGCTGCCTGAGCAGTCTGTGGTGCAAGCTCCTGACGGTTATGATTTACAACATCCATGCAAGCCTGAAGAGCATCAATAAATCCTTTATATTTACCACCGGCATCTTCAAGTGTCTGTGTAAGAACAGAACCGATATTCGCCATCATGTCATCTGTGTATGTGATCGCACTAAGACGAATGCTGTTAGCATCCTGTGTGGCGGAATCCAGAATCTCCTGTGCCTGACGATTGGCTGCATTGATCGTCTCATTTGCCTGCGCATATGCCTTCTGCATGATCTCATGCTGCGTAACAAGCTCCTGGGCTTTATTCTGTGCGTCAGCAATCAGCGCATCAGCCTTAGTCTGTGCATCCTCAAGGATGGCGTCTTTATTGCTGATGATCTTCTGATAACGCTTGATTTCGTCTGGAGTTTTAAGACGAAGCTCACGAAGGAGTTCCTCAATCTCTTCCTTATTCACTACAATCTTGGTTGTAGAAAGCGGCTGGTATTTACAGCTGTCTACATACTCTTCGATTTCTTCAATGATCTGTTCAATTCTGCTGCTCATAGTAAACTCTCCTTATTCTATTTCTTCAAATCGTGCATCTTCTTCTTAACAGCTTCGGTAATTTCCGGCGGAGCAAATTTACTCAGATCGCCATTATAGCCTGCCACCTCTTTCATAATAGTAGAACTAAGGTATGCATATTCCAGGCTTGTCGTCAGAAACACGGTGTCAACATCCGGAGCAAGTACCCGGTTCGTCTGTGCCATCTGCAGTTCAAACTCAAAATCTGTAACTGCACGAAGTCCACGCACGATTACCTGTGCATGATTTTCTCTGGCAAAATTCACAGAAAGACCTTCGAATGCTTTAATTTCTACATTGTCCATGTCTCTTGTTGCCTTTTCTAGTATATTAACACGTTCTTCAACAGAAAACAACGGACTTTTTGCAGAATTATGCAAAACTCCAACGATTACTTTATCGAAAGATACGCTTGCCCGTCTGATTATGTCCAGATGACCATAAGTGGCCGGATCAAAACTTCCTGGATAAACAGCTATTACCATGTATTTGTCTCACTTTCCCCGGCATAAAAAGATATGCTTGTTGGTTTTATATTCTTTGGAGCGCAGCTGTCTGAAGCCTAGTTCTTCCACGTAACTAAAATCTGTAGCAAGGTCAGCTTCTATGATGATCAACGTATTCTCATCAAGAATACTGCTGTCTTCTAAATATTCCAATACCTGGCGCTCCAGCTCATGGTTATATGGAGGATCCATAAATATGCAGTCAAAAACGCCCTTTCCTTCTAAAGAACGAAGGGCTTGCAGCACGTCCATGTTCAGCAGTTTACCACCATCTGCAAGTTTTGTAAATGTAAGATTTTCTCTTATGCAGGTACATGCCTTGGGATTTTTCTCAACAAAAACAGCCTGAGCGGCTCCACGGCTTAATGCTTCAATGCCGATAGCGCCACTGCCGCTGAACAGATCCAGAAATCGACAGTCCAGAAGTTGAGGCTGAAGAATATTAAAAAGAGTTTCTTTGATGCGGTCTGTGGTGGGACGTGTCTCCATTCCCGGCACAGTTTTAAGGTTTAGTCGTCTTGCTTTTCCTGCGATGACTCTCATTTCAGATTCAATCTCCAATCCAGATCGCCACGAGCCAGTCCCAGAATAAGAAGTTCTGCTGTAGCAATGTTCGTTGCTACCGGAATATTATACTGGTCACAGCGCTTAACAATTGCTGTAATATCTGGTTCCTTCGGATCTATCATAACAGGATTGTAGAAAAGTATTACCATATCCAGATCCTGCCGCTCTACCATTTCCATGAACTGCTTATCGCCTCCGATGCTGCCCGGTAAAAACTTGTGGACATGAAGGCCGGTAGCTTCCTCAATTCGTCTTCCTGTAGTGCCTGTCGCATATACTTCATGCTTAGCCAGGATGTTCTTATAAGCGATACAGAAATCTTCAATGAGAACTTTTTTGCTATTATGTGCAATGATACCTAAATTCATAGTTCACCTCTCCCATTTTTTTCTGTTTATGGTAATTAGTATAGCAAATTGACAAAAGAAGTTCAAGAAAAACGTGTGAATGTATACAAAATTCATTATTTGTTAAGAATTTGTTTTTAAATGACGTATTGACTTGTCTGTTTTTTTTATATTTTATTGTGCAAATCAGCTCCGTATTCTACCGCTACGCCTCTTTTTTTAGCCTTATTACATGAAAATTCTTCTGTATAAGTATATGAATACGCACGATTTTCATAATTTTCGCACATTTAAAGATAAAAATTTCACAATTTCTTTTTTTGTGTAAAAAATTATAACAACCACTTTTACACCATTTTATTTTTCCATTTTCTTCATTTCATCAAACAACTTATCATCAGAAACATGGCAATAGAGATTCATTGTCATTTGCAGTGAACTATGCCCCAGAATTCTCTGAAGTGTTTTAGGGTTCATATCATTTTCAATCGCTCTTGTTGCAAATGTATGTCTGAATGTATGAGGACCAAATTTTTCAACATAAAAGCCATCCGCAGCCATTTTAGCAATTACATTATGTATTGACTCAAGTATGACCATTTCATGAAAAGGCTGGTTCTTTTTAGATGGAAATACCAAATTCGTAAAATTTGTATCCTTATATTTCTGCACTGTAGATGTATTTAATGTCTTTTGCCTCATAAGTGCCTCTATACATTTATTTGTAAGAGGAATTTATTATTTTGCACAACTTTATCCATAAACGCAGAGAATCCCCGCCTAAAGGCGGAGGATTCTCCATATCATTCATATTTCCAATCGGTTCCCAGTCAATGCCTGTAAGGTCAAAATCATCGGTCAGAAGAAAATATCAGATATTCTTTTTCACAATTTCATCTATCACATTTATTACGGTCTTTGTTACAAGCACGAATCAAGTCAGGTACAATACCGAAACGCCTTATCTGTTAAAATCCTTGCAAAGATTAGTCCAAGCGGAAGCGATGCAATGATCAGAAGCGCAGCTGCAAACCAGGATGCAGAAACGGATAAGGACATGATTCCAAGGTTATAAAATCCACGGTATAAATAAAGCCCCGGTACCATGACCACAATGGAAGGCACTGTCACGGAAATCCTTGGATAACCCACCTTATTTTTCAAAAGGGAGGCAAGAAGTCCGGCTGTAAGTGCCCCTATAAATGCAGCTACTGCCGGAGGTAAAGCTACGAGATCCACCAGTTCAAGACGGAGGGTATTTGCAATTGCACCAAGTACTGCCGTAGAACAGGCAATCCTGACTGGGCTGTTAAACATGATGGAAAAACCGAACACGCCGAAAAAGCTTGCAGCAAGCCGAGTGAGGATTCACATTGCAGCAGACATACGGATTTTTATGAAATCCACTGGCTGCAGGTGAAGGAGCATAGCCATGATCCAGGCAGACATGGTGGCTACCAGAACAATGATCAGTGCATAAGTGAGCCTTTCCATGCCAGAACGCATATCCAGCTTTGCCAGGTCAATTCCGCTGGTAATAAAGGGAAAACCAGGGATGATAAAAAGCATGGCACAGATATATCCTGCTTCATGCTGAATGGAAATCCCAAACAGGATTTCTCCTAATTTCAAAAGTCCTGCATATACAAAGCATGCCAGAGAAACCGAGGAAACAATTCCAAGAAACAGGGTAAAATGATGCTTTGTTAATTTACAGCGAAAGAAATTTCCAAGTCCTGCTCCAACAAAAGCACAGAACATTTCTACCAGTCCTCCGCCCAGAAGAAAGGTAAATCCACAGCATGCAATGGCGGCAGCCAGCCCCAGGGCTACCGGGGAATAAAGGCCATGGATTCTTTCAATCTCATCCAGATAGCTATGAAGCTCTTCCCCGGACATATTTTTCCCCTCTGTTTCAAAATTGCGGATAAAATGCTCCAGCCGGTTCAGCTTTGACGGCAAGAACGATTCCATCAATTTCCTCCATGCGCTGAAGCATTTTCTTCTCAAACTCATGGATAGGAAGGAGCACGCCAAGCTCATCAAAGGGTTTATCGGGACTTTCTTTTTTTATACCGGTCTCCTGTCCATAGAATACGACGGCATGCGGTGCTGCCTGCTGGTCTTCCCTGCTTCTGGAAGAAGCTCTCCTTCCACATTAGTAAGAAGAACCGGGTTCTCTCCTGCTTTTCCATGGAATTTTCTTGGAATCAGGTAGGCTTCGCGGAGCAGATCAAACATACTTTTTCCACACAATTCCAGAAGAAGAGCACTTACATCCCCGTTCTGGTAAGCGTGAAAGAGTACCTGCAAAAAATGGTCCGGATCCTCATCCACCAGCATATGTTCATCATCCAGATATTGGTAAAACACTTCCCGAAGCCTTCCTGATGCCTCCGGGGAAGCCAGGATTCTGGAAAAAATATCTTCTACAGCTTGTTCTCTTGGTAAAACTGTTTTCATACTAAAACGCCTCTTTTTCTGTTTGGATCATAATGAGAGCTGTACCTATCACTTTTCGGGAGGGATTATAGCATTGTTATAGTCATACCGCAATAGGATGAGAGATTTCTTTTTCATATCATATTTTTATGTCTGCCATATCACAGACCGTTGTAAGTGTTTTCCATTATAAGTTTCCATGAAATAAAATTTGTGAAAAATACCGTATCTTATCATCGGTCCCCCAGCAGGTCATTCCCACCGCATCTGCCATTTCCTGGGCATCAACACAGTAGGCGGACAGGCAGGAATAGTGCCTGTAAGGACCAGCGGACATGATCAGCAGGTCGGTATTTCCAGATTCCATTATTTTAGAGGCCAACTGTTCGGTGAGTTTATTGTGCGCAAGCTTCGCCATTTTATAGTCCATATCCTTGCTTTGTATCGTCTGTAGAATAAGCGCTTTTTCATAGGCAAATACCATTTGTTTCATAGATTCTACCGTTCCGCATTCAGGTGGACATGCTGGATTCACGTTGTAACATCCACACTGATTTTCTTCACAAAACTTTCGGTATTCCGGTTTGAATACGATTTTTTTTGTGTCCATGATTGCCGCATTTGAAAAACCAAGTTTTTTCGCTTCTTTTATGTAATCCATAAAGTACTTCCTCCAAGTTTTTTCTAATTACCAAAATTTTTTCCATACGCTGTTTTTATACATGCCCTAATAGAATGGTATTTTTTAATTCCCTTGCCGCAGCTCCCATAGGATGCTGGCTGTCATACACCAGGCAGATCTGGCGCTCCGGAATTTCATCTTTTAATGGGATCTGTACGATTTCTTTTTTCAGAAGGAATGGTGCTGCCATCGGCTGGGGCAAAAAGGCAAGCCCAAGCTCGCATTTTACCAGAGGCAGAATCTGATCCGCAGTGGCAGCTTCCGTATCCGGGGAAAGATCCAGACCATGTGATAAAAATACACTGTTGTAGAATTTATAGGTCATAGTTTCCCGCCCAAGAGAAATCAGCGGATAGTTCTTTACCTCCCGAAGGGAAAGCTCCTGACTGCTAAGGGCGGTAAAAGTAGTGCCTCCAACCAGAATCTCCTGAAACGGCATGAGCATGATCTGTTTCAATGGGAAATCCACCTCTGCCGGAGTGGAAACTACTGCAAAATCAATCTTTCCGCTCTTAACTGATTCAATGGCTTCCGGGGTGGAATGGTTGTACAGCCTCAGCCGGATTCCAGGATAAGTCATGTGAAAACTTTTTAATTTATCCAGCAGAAAAATATTGAGGGCAGTTTCACTG
>CAKRRG010000015.1 GCA_934394545.1 uncultured Blautia sp. | reverse complement strand
CTGATAAATACCGTCGCCGGGGCTATTGGCTAAAGTATCTCGCACTACGTCACATTGAGTAATTATATTATAAGCCCGCTCTCCTGTCAACCACTTTTTCCCCATATTTCCATCTTTTTTTCAAAAAGTTATCCACATTCTTCTGGCGGCAAGAGAGGGCTTTTCCACAATGCGCTTTCATGCTTTCCACATTGTTCACCTTAGGTAATTTCACACTGGTATTTTTCTCATTAAAATGCTATGATAACAAGGTTAAAGAGCCGTTCATGCTATAGTAACTACCAAGAGGTGAAATTTTATGATAACATTTTTATCCCGTTTTCTCATCAAAGATTTCAGGAACTACAGCTCGCCCCAGGTGCGTCAGGCTTACGGAATACTCTGCGGCGCCGTGGGAATCGCACTGAATATTTTCTTATTTATAGGGAAATGGCTTGCCGGAACCTTAAGTGGCTCCATTGCCATTACGGCTGACGCATTCAATAACTTATCTGATGCCGGTTCTTCTGTGATCACCCTGATCGGCTTTAAGCTTTCTGGGCAGAAGCCTGATACAGAACACCCCTTCGGACATGGACGCATGGAATATATTTCCGGCCTCCTGGTTTCCATTGCTGTTCTGATCATGGGTTTTGAGCTGATCCGTTCCTCAATTGACAAGATCCGCACCCCTAAGCCTATTGAATGCAGCCCGGTTATCCTTGCCGTTCTTGCAGCATCTATTCTGGTAAAAATATATATGTACCTTTATAACCGTGCCATAGGTCACAAGATTGACAGCACTGCCATGCAAGCCACTGCCGGAGACAGTTTAAGTGACACTGCTGCCACCAGTCTGGTTCTTCTGGCAACCATTATCAGTCAGCTCACAGGAATTGTACTGGACGGATGGTTCGGTGTTCTTGTAGGTATTTTCATCTTTTATACCGGAATCACTACTATGAAAGATACGATTGATCCACTTCTCGGACAGGCTCCAGAGAAGAATCTGGTAGAGGAAATCGAGGAGATCGTTCTTGCTCATCCACTTGTCCATGGCGTTCATGACCTGATCGTGCATGACTACGGTCCCGGAAGATTGATCATCTCCCTTCATGCAGAAGTTCCTGCTCACGGGGATCTGTTGATCATTCACGATGAGATCGACAATATTGAACATGAGCTCCAGCGTAAGCTGAATTGCTCCGCTACCATTCACATTGACCCCATTGTTACGGACAACAAAGAAGTGAATGATATGCGCACCCAGATTCAGGAAATTACTCACAATCTGGATCGTCGTCTCTCTATTCACGATTTCCGTATGGTTGAAGGGCCTACCCATACAAACCTGATTTTTGATGTAGCTGTTCCCTTCGAATGTAAGCTTACCAATGTAGAAATCTCTAATCTTCTTAAGGAGCGTATCCGCAACATGGACGACGGTAACTACTGCGCTGTGATCCAAATCGATCGTGTTTATGCATAAGCCTGGCTAACTACGGCAACCGAATTCGGGTGAAATAACGAACATCTGAAATTCCACCAGACTGTATTTTCACACTACTATCTGGTGGAATTTTTTTCTGTAATCAATATCTGTCTAACGAATATTCAGATAAACATCTTCTCTTGTGTGAAAACCTCCATCAATGATCACCTCATCCATATTCTCTGCTGTCACAGCAATTGGCTCAATTTTATAGTAAGGAATCTCATAAGTTCCGTCAAAAAATGTCTCCACAGCCTTATACGCACCATCACCAGAAGTAATATCCTCTCCTTTTCCAAGTGCCACCGCAAACTCTGCAGCTGTACTTGCTTCCTGTTCAATAGGTTTGTATACAGTCATTTCCTGAGTACCTTCCACGATTCTCTGACAGGCAGCCAGATCTGCATCCTGAGCCACCACAGCCACAGTCCCGGCAAGCCGATTTTCCGACAATACCTTCACTGCCTGACTTGCCAGATCATCATTTCCGCACATCACACCCACTATATCGTTTGTGATTTCCAATCCCTGTGTAACATGATTTCCAGCCAGTTCCGCCAGCCAGTTTTCGCAGTAACCTGTATAAACCACCTTCAGCTTACTGTTCGCAATCGCTTTATTAAAACCTTTTACAACCTCCGCCACGTTTCCATCTGTAGGGGATCCATTGATTGCAAATATATTTCCACCATCCGGGCATGCCTTAACAAGTGCTTCCCCCATAAGGGTACCAACCTTCTCATTATCAATGGTAATATAGAGATCCGCATTAATATTCTCTACAATACGGTCATAACAGATCACATAAATCCCCTGGTTCTTTGCTTCTTCCAACACATCATACAGAGCATTTCCATCAATGGGAATTACCACGATCACATCCATCTTTTTCTTAATAAAATATTCAATCTGGGAAATCTGCTCCTCCACGACGCCTCCGGCAACCTGCACATTCACTTCTGATCCAAGACTCTGGGCAGTAGAAACAAACATATCACGATCTCGCAGCCATCTCTCGATTACAAAAGAATCAAAGCTCAACCCGATCTGAAGTCTATCCTCTTGCTTTTTTTCCGTTTTTTCAGGTTCTACCGTCTTATTTCCACAGCCTACGGACAAAAACAGAAGCAGAACCAAGGGTAAAATCAGCCAGTTTTTCTTTCTCATTTTCCATACCTCGCCTTATACTCACTTGGAGTCATATCCATCTGCTTCTTAAAAATCCTGCTGAAATAATTAGGATCCGAATAACCACTCTGGATTCCCGCTTCCTTTACGCTTACATTTTCATCCTCCAGAAGCTTCTTTGCCTTATCAATTCGGATTCTGGTAAGATATTCAATAAAATTCTCCCCTGTTTCATCCTTGAAAATTTTGCTGAAATAATACGGACTGATATTCACCTGACTGGAAACATCATCCAGCGAAATATCTCTGCTGTAATTTTCCTGGATGTAAAGCATGGCCTTCTTTACTGCTGAATTAGACTGATCCTCTTTCTGGTCGTGAATAGCTCTGCACACATTTACCATCTTTTCTTGAAACCATTTTCGCAGTTCCTCATAAGTGGAAAAGGACATTGCTATATCCAGATAGTCCCTGCGATAACTGAATCCATAATTAATTGCCCCACACTCAAAAGCAACCTTCTCTCCCCAGATAATAAATTCCAGAATTTTCAGCCGAATATTATTCATATCCTGTGGATAATGCTCTACCATCCAGTCAAAAAAGAAGTTTACCTCCTGAAGCATTCCTTCCTCATTTCCCTCTGAGAGAAAGCGGAACATGCGCTTCTCGTTATTTCCCGGAAAGGCCTCGTCATAGACACCATTTTGGGAAAGATCCTCAATGTGTATCACACGGCTGAGACTTCCATTTAACGCACGAAGAGCCTCGCGATAAGATCTCTCCATCTCTTCCATTTCCCACACTTTTCCGATTCCCACACGGAATTTAGCATCCAGACGGTTCTCAAGTCTTGTGATCAGATTTCTGGCCCTTTCCACAAGATCAATACGATCTTCATAAGGATTCTTTGAAACTTCACAGGGAACCACCACCGGAATACGATTGGACATAATATTTCCCACTACACAGGGAAAAGAAGATTTTAAAACATCGCGGAATTCGGGATAAAACCCCTGCGCCTTTACATTCATTCCCACAGGGCTCACCAGTCTGCCATTCTCATAGCTTTGTCCAAACTGCACTACCATAACGAAGCCCTGTCCGTACTCAATATCCAGAAGCTGCTGATAATAGCCAGCAGCCTGCATTTCCTTCTGGAAAAGAAGGGAATTCACATAACTGCTCTCCACAACAGGGATAACTGTCTCCAGTTTTTCCTGGATTTTCAACAAATTACTCCTTTGATCACGGATTTTATCCACCTTTTCTGTGGCCTCTTCCACAACGGAAATGATCCTGCTTTTCGAAATAGGTTTCGTAAGATATTTTTCCACGCCCAGATCAATGGCTTCTTTTGCATAATCAAATTTATCATATGCGGAAATCACATAAAACAACGCGGAATTATTAAATTTCCGGATTTCCCGCATAGCCTGGATTCCATTGATCCCAGGCATATGAATATCCATAAATACAATATCCGGGTGAAAGGTTTCTGCCTTCTCGATTACCACTCTTCCTGTTTTTGCAGTCTCTACGCTGCATTTATCTCCAAATTCAGCCAGAATCACCCCTTTAAAAGCCTCCAGCATAAGTCCTTCATCATCTGCTATCAGAATACGGTACATCTTTTTGCACTCCTTATTATTTTGTCTTGCCAAGCTTTCATTATCTGGTTTCTTCCGCTTCCACCGGCAATGTAATATGCACACTGGTTCCATTTCCGGGACCATCGCTTTCAATCGTAAGCAATCCACTTTGCTTATAATACAGTTCCAGCCTGTCGATTACATTTCCAACCGCAATACCTGTAGAATACCGGTCTTCTCCATTGTTGCGTGCTTTCCCTGCCATAACGGAATCAATCATCTCCGAAGTCATTCCGGCTCCATTATCGCTGACTGTAATTTCCAGTCTATCCCCGTCTTTATGAATGGACATTTTAATTTTTCCAGTCTCCATACAATCGTGAATTCCGTGCTGAACAGCATTTTCCACCAATGGCTGCAGGATCATACTTGGAATACGAAAATCTCCGATTCCTTCGTCCACATCCTTTTCATAGTGAATATCTCCTGCAAATCTTACATTTAAAATATAAATATAGTTGTCAACTGCATCTACCTCTTCCCATAGCAGCGCATCATCCTCCATTTTCCGCACATTATAACGGAAAAAGTCTGCCATTTTTTCCAGAAAAACGCCTGTGCGCTCTGCATCCTCCAGCATGGCAAGCTGTGCACCTGCATTCAGACAGTTAAAAAGAAAATGCGGATTGATCTGAGCCTGCAGATATTTCAGCTGAGCCTCCTTCAGATGTGTCTCCATCAGAAGCTCCCGCTCCTTCATCTGCGCCTGCTCTTCCATGCTCTCTCTCTGCTGTCTGATGTGCAGACGGATACTGTCCAGCATCTGGTTAAAGCCTCTTGTGACCACTCCAACCTCATCCTCACGGACCACCGGCAGGACCGGCACATCTAAATTTCCCATAGCAACCTCATGAGCAGTGCTGGAAAGCTGAGTCAGTGGTCTGATCATCGAACGGACAACCAGAATAATAATGAAGACACCAACTGCGGCTACAATAGAAATAACTACCAGAGCAAGCCGGTAAAGAACATCCATCGAGGAAAGAAGAATCTGGTAATTTGAAGAATTCATCCGAAAGCGAAGATTGTTCAGCTTATAAATATAAGAATTGATATACTCATAAAGCTGCATTTCTTTTTCGTAGGAAGCCTTGTATTTCTCAATATTTCTTCCTCGCTTTGCCTGAACTGTCTCGTTGGTCTGTTCCAGATAACTTTCAGACATTCTGCGGATATTTTTTTCCAGCATTTTTACTTCACTATCCACATTCCGGTCATTCAGCCCATCCAGAAGCTCCCGGTAATCCTGCTCGTAACGATAGTAATTTTCCAGAGCCTTGGTTCCCTTTGTGTTTAAATATTCGTAAACGGTCCCCTCCAGCTTATTTAAGGTGTCAGACAAATCATTAATCGCCGCATTACTGGAAAAAACAGCATCGATCCTGTCCACACCTGTATGAATCTGTTCGAAAATAAAAAAGTTGATACACATCACAAACAGCATAACCAGAACCATGGCGAAGCTAAGCCGTGTCTGTATGGAATCCCTGACGGAAAGGCTTTCTTTTCCCTCTTTCATTTAATCCCCCTTCTGTAAGCACCCACATTCGCTCTGGTGATCACATGCTGGCCTACGCTGTAGTAACTGCTGGTATGTCCCAGGGAGGAAAACTCTTCCAGGGCATTGATACTGTATCTTCCAATTTCTTTCATATCAAGGGCAATGGCAGAGGAAATAATTCCTTTGCTGATACCATCCAGAATTACATCAGAGTAATAAAAACCGACTACATCCACATTTCCAACCTGGTTATAGTCAACCAGAGCCTGGTAAACGCACTCTGTCACAACCTCGTCCATGCACACCAGCACATCCGGCAGATTTTCCTCGCTTACAAAAATATCACGGACAAACTCCTCTGTATCAAAGCCAGAGCTGCTGTCAATGTTGTATTCTGAAATCGTTACGGTCTGGTAATCTTTCTTCTTTTTCTCCAGTTCCTTTTTTATCTGGTAATAGATCAGATTGGTCTCCTGTGTTTTGGACTGGGAATTTGATAAAAGAAGTACCTGAGTAGTCGTATGCTCCTTCAAAAGCCCAAGGATCTGTTCTGTATAAGCATTCCCAAGCTGATAGCTGTTCAATCCCACAAAGCTGATCCTTGCACTGGAGGAATCGTCTGTGAGCACTGTGACCACCGGAATATTTTCATCAGCCGCTTCCTGGATCAGCTCCTGTTCTTCACAGCTGCCATCCGCTTCCAGAATAATCCCGTCCACCTGTGATGCGATTCCGATTCTTAAGTAATCTGCCTTTGTATAAGCAGCATCATGTCCGGGCGCGATCAGTTCCACATAGGCATCTGCGTCTTTCGCTGCTGCGCTGGCGCTTTCGTAGATAGAATCCCACATCAGGGTATTTTCTTCCCCTGAGATCATCAGATAATGTTTTTCGTAGCCAGTCGCACCCTCTCCCTCTCCCAGATCAACCTGATCCAGATTTTTCTGAAAATAGATCCAGATTCCGGAGAGGAACAGCATACAGCCTGCCAGAATAAAAAAGACAGTCAGTGTGGATTTTTTCATAGTTTACAGTCCCTTTTAACACTCATTTATTTTACATTACAGTTTAGCACATTTACGTATTATATGCAAAAAGAGCCATTGCATTTCTGCAACAGCTCCTTTTCATTACTGCCATTGGCTCTCACAGCAGTTTTTCAATTATCTGATCAGCTGGATTTTCTTGTAGAGATAACATCAAATACAACTGCAACCAGAAGTACAGCACCTTTTACAACATACTGCCAGGAATCACCGATACCCATAATGGACATACCCATGTTGATAACGCCAAGAAGAAGAGCACCGATCACAACACCGCCTACAGTACCGCTTCCACCATATGCAGAAGCTCCACCGATGAAACAGGAACCGATTGCATCCATCTCGAAGGAAGTACCTGTACTACCGTTTACAGAACCTACTCGTGCTGCGCAGAGAAGACCTGCAAGACCTGCAAGTAAGCCCATGTTTGCATATGCAATAAAGTAAACTTTATTCGTATCAATACCGGAAAGCTGTGTAGCCTTCTCGTTACCGCCGATTGCGTAGAAATAACGTCCGAATGCAGTTTTGGATGTAATAAAGTTGTAGATCATGCAGATTGCAACTACCCATACAAGCATTACAGAAATACCCTTATACTGATACAGCTTATAGCAATACCAAAGAATAACAACTGCGATCACAACTGCTCTGCTGTAATCAGAAGCTGCTGTATTCTGACGATAACCTTTTTTTGCCTTGTTTGCTCTGGAACGCATGGTTGAGAAAATAACATAACATGCGATCAGCACACCAACGATCAGCGCAGAATATTTCTTTCCATCATCAAGTCCCGGAATGTTAATGTAGGATGTAAATACATTCAGGAAAGATTTATTCTGGATAGATACTGTCTTATTATCCAGTACCAGACGTCCAAATCCACGGAAAATGAACATGCCTGCAAGTGTTGTGATAAATGGAGGTATTCTCTTATAACCGATCCAGTAGCCTTGCCATACACCAACCAGAAGACCGATTACCAGGCAAAGTAAAATAGTAAGGAGTGGATTAAAGCCTTTGCTGCCGATAAAAACAGCTGCAACACCACCTACGAAACAGATAACAGATCCAACAGAAAGATCAATGTTACCACCAGTTAAAATACAAAGCAGCATACCACATGCAAGAACCAGTACATATCCGTTCTGGAGCATAAGGTTTGACATGTTCTGTGCGTAAAGAAGTCGTCCATCAGTCAGAGCACAGAACAGAATAAATACGATCACAAGCGCAATGACCATCGTATATTTTCTTAAAAAATCCTTGATTTTGGAATTCATAGTGTTTTCCCCTTTCATTCTTTCTTCTGATTCTGCATGATATGTGCCATGATGCCTTCCTGGGTTGCTTCCTTCGCATCCAGCTCACCGGCCATCTTACCTTCATTCATAATGTAAACTCTGTCGCACATACCAAGGATTTCAGGCATTTCAGAGGAAATCATGATTACAGATTTTCCCTGTTCCACCATCTGATTGATCAGACAGTAAATATCATATTTTGCACCTACGTCGATACCACGGGTAGGTTCGTCCAGAATCAAAATATCCGGTTCTGTAAACATCCACTTTCCAAGAAGGGCTTTCTGCTGGTTACCACCAGACAGATTACCGATACGCTGTTCATTGGAAGGTGTCTTTGTTCCCATTTCTTTTGTCATCTTCTCAGCTAGCTGGACTTCAAGATCTGTATTGATAATTCCATTATCACAGACTTTGGAAAGACGTGCCAGCGTTGTGTTGAAACGGATAGACTCATCAAGGATCAGCCCGTTTGTTTTACGATCCTCAGTTACATATGCCAGACCATGCTGGATAGCTGCGCGAGGATCCTTTAAATCTACTTTTTCACCCTTTATGTACAATTCTCCGGAAATTGCACTTCCATAGCTCTTACCGAAGATGGACATTGCCAGCTCTGTACGTCCTGCACCCTGCAGTCCTGAGAAACCAACAACCTCACCTTTATGTACTTTAAAGGAAATATTGTCGTCTACAATTTTTTCCGGATACAGAGGATGATGAACAGTCCAGTTCTTAACCTCCAGCATCACGTCCTTGCTTACATGGTGCTCACGTTTCGGATAACGGTCTTCCATAGGACGTCCAACCATTCCCTTGATGATCCTGTCCTCACTTAAGTCATCCACACCTTTTGTAAGCGTCTCAATTGTGCTTCCGTCTCGAAGAATGGTACAACGGTCTGCACAGTAAATAATCTCATTCAGTTTGTGTGTGATAATAATAGATGTCAGTCCCTGCTTTTTAAATTCCATAAGCAGATCCAGAAGCATCTTTGCATCTTCATCGTTCAGGGATGAAGTCGGCTCATCCAGGATGAGCAGTTTAACATCTTTTGAAAAAGCTTTTGCAATTTCTACCAGCTGCTGTTTGCCGGTTCCAATATCTTTGATCAGAGTCTGTGCGGATTCGTGCAGACCCACCTGAGCCATATGTTTTTCAGCTTCGCTGTAGGTTTTGTCCCAGTCGATGGCTCCTCTTTTGTTTTTAATCTCATTTCCGAGAAACATGTTTTCACCGATGGAAAGCAACGGAATCAATGCAAGCTCCTGGTGAATAATTACGATACCTTTTGCCTCGCTGTCATTAAGCTTTTTAAACTTACACTCTTCACCCTCGTAGGTAACCGTTCCAGTATAGCTGCCGTATGGATACTGACCACTTAATACGTTCATCAAGGTGGACTTTCCCGCACCGTTCTCACCGATCAGCGCATGAATCTCTCCACGCTGAACTTCAAGGTTAACGTTATCCAAAGCTTTGACACCGGGGAATTCCTTCGTAATGTGCTTCATTACTAAAATATTATCAGCCAAAATGGCGCCCCCTTTCCCATAAAGCAGGCGGGGCTTTTGACCCCGCCCACATTTACAACATTACTGTTCTTTTTGTGAGCAGTAACTTTTATTTGTATGACGTTCTCTCAGTTCAATTAGTTTGCCGGATGAAGATATCCGTCGTCGTCCATTGTGTAGTATCCAGGATCAACAAGTGCTTCCTGAAGGTTGTCTTTTGTTACAACTGTAGGAACCAGAAGGAAGGATGGGCATTTGTTTCCTTCAGATGTCTCGTAGGACTCTGTATCATAAGTACAATCGAAATCCCAACCGGATTTTTCAATCAGGGACTCATCAACTGTGTCACCAGCCAGCATTGCTTTTGCAAGGTCAAGTGTTACTACTGCTTCGTTGGCAACTGCTTTGTAAACGGTCATGGACTGTTTTTCATCAACGATGTTTGCAAGGTTCGCTTCGTCACCATCCTGTCCTGTAATGAGAACAGTATTGCTTCCAGCATAGTCAGACTCAATTGCCTGTGTTACGCCAAGTGCTGTAGAGTCGTTAGAGCAAAGTGCTACGTCAAGCTGTGTTCCGTCTGCATAGTAGGATGCCAGAATGTTCTGCATTCTCTCAAGTGCTGTCTGGGTATCCCATGCAGGTGTTGCAACAGAATCAAAGTCAGTCTGTCCGGAAACTACATTTAAGGTTCCTGCATCAATGTATGGTTTTAACACATCAAATGCACCGTTGAAGAAGTAGCCTGCATTGTTATCAGCAGGATCACCAGCTGTAAACTCGATATTGTATGTCTTATCACCAGCATTTTCAAGATCCAGAGTGTCTACAACGTATTGTCCCTGAAGGGTACCAACTGTGTAGTTATCAAAGGATACATAATAGGAAACAGCGTCGGATTTAATCAGACGGTCATAGGAAATAACCGGGATTCCTGCTTCTGCTGCTTCATCCATAACTGTGTTAAGAGCCTCACCATCAATAGCAGCTACTACTAACAGGTTAACTCCATCAGAAATCAGGTTCTGGATATCGTTTACCTGACGGTCTGTCTCATTGTCAGAGTAGGTAAGCTCAACTTCATATCCAGCGTCCTCAAACTGTTTCTGCAGATAAGAACCATCACGATTCCAACGCTCCAGAGACTGTGTAGGCATTGAAATACCAATCTTTCCGCCTTCGGCTGCTGCATCGTCTGCAAATACCGGAACTGTAAATGAGCTGACTGCCATTGCTGCTACCATTGCCATTGCTACTTTTCTCTTCATGAAAAAACCTCCCGTATCATTTTTTATTTGCTATGTCTTATAGCTTTCTGATGGGATTATAATAGCATATCGGTACTTCTGGTAAAATGGACTAATTTTTGATTACTCTTTCAATTTTTGTGTTATGATGTGCACAATTTTGTGCTGAACTGGACATTTTTGTTGTGGAATAGTGCCAGATTGTAATTATGTGCTATTGACAATTTTCAGTCAAAGAACTGTATTCCCATAAGGGTAAGTCCCTGTGCCGGCGCAGTAGGACCAGCCGCAGACCGGTCTTTCGCATCAAGAATCTTTTGCATACGCTCCGGTGGATACTGGCCATTGCCGATCTCAATCAGGGTACCGGAAATAATGCGCACCATATTATAGAGGAAACCAGTGCCGGAAACACGGATGGTAACCATATCCCCATCACGGAAAACATCAATTCCGGTAACTGTACGGATAGTGGTCTTCACCTGAGCGCCAGAGCCACAGAAGCTTGCAAAATCATGACGTCCGATCAGATATGAAGTAGCCTCACGCATTTTGTCTACATCTAATTTATAATGATAGAAATAGGAATACAGACGCTCAGTGGGAACCGGGAATTTACGGTTCAGAATGCGATATTCATAGGTTTTCTCACTGTCACAGTATCTTGGATGAAAATCAGGCTCCACTTCCTCAGACATCTGGATCCGGATATCTTCCGGGAGACGCTGGTTCAAGGCATAAGAAATCTTTTCACCTGGTATTCGGGTGTTTGTGTCAAAAACGGCTACGTTTCCCAAGGCGTGTACGCCTGCATCTGTACGGCTGGCGCCGATGGTTTCAATCTTTTCTCCCAGAAGCTGAGAAAGGGTATCATTTAATACGCCCTGCACGGTAATTCCATTTGGCTGTGTCTGCCAGCCACAGTAATTGGTTCCATCGTATGCCACAACAAGTCCAATTCGTTTCATATTCTTCTCCTTTTATCAAAAAACCCTCACCTGTTATTGTATACAAGTGAGGGAAATATATAAACAATCTTAACAATTTATCTAATCAGATTCCAGCTACACGGAATCCCACCGCAACAGCCAGATAGGCAGCCATTATCCCATACGTCACATAGTCTCTTTTTTTATAGGTCAACGGCTTCATCTGCGTACGGTTATCCCCGCCATGATAGCACCTTGCCTCCATGGCCATAGCCAGATCATTGGCTCTGCGAAATGCAGAGATAAAAAGCGGCACCAGAAGAGGAACCATATTTTTCGCTTTCTGGATCAGATTTCCATTTTCAAAGTCAGCTCCACGGGCAATCTGCGCCTTCATGATCTTATCCGTTTCTTCCAAAAGAATCGGAATAAAACGAAGAGCAATAGACATCATCATGGCAATGTCATGAACCGGTACATGAAGCTTATTCAATGGACGAAGCAGACGCTCCAGACCATCTGTCAGCTGATTGGGAGTGGTGGTCAATGTCATAATAGAAGAACCGATCACCAGATATACCAGTCGGATTGCCATAGTACCTGCCAGCACAATTCCCTCTTTTGTCACTTTGATAAATCCCAGTTTCCACACAACATCGCCGGGTGTCAGGATCATATTAAAAAATATAGTGATCAGAAGCAGCATGAAAACGGTCTTCAGACCTTTAAAAATAAATTTCACCGGAACCTTGGATGACAGAATCATTCCTGCGAGAAATATGGTCGCCACAGCATATCCTGCAAAGGTATGGAACAGAAATACGGATACAATAAACGCAATCGTCCCCACCAGCTTGGTTCTTGGATCCAGCTTATGGATTACAGAGTCTGCCGGATAATACTGTCCAATCGTAATATCTCTGATCATTCTCCCTGTCCTCCCTTCTTAAGAAGAGAAGGCTTCTGCCTCTTTAATGCATCCAGGATCGTATCTCTGGCTTCCTCCACAGTTGTAGCTGTAGTATCCACATCCAGACCATTTTCAGAAAGGGCATGCATAATATAAGTGATCTGCGGTGCTGCAAGTCCCATTCCTTCCAGCTCTCTGTAATGGGAAAATACATTCTTTGGCGTATCGTCAAATACCATTTTCCCATGATTCATTACAATAAGGCGCTCCACATATTTGGCTATATCTTCCATGCTGTGAGAAACCAGGATAATGGTGATTCCTCTCATTTTGTGAAGTGCTGCAATCTGATCCAAAATGTCATCTCTTCCCTGTGGATCAAGTCCTGCAGTTGGCTCATCCAGAATCAGGATTTTCGGATTCATTGCGAGAACACCTGCAATGGCAACCCTCTTCTTCTGTCCTCCGGAAAGCTCAAATGGAGATTTGGTAAAATTCTCCTCCTTTACACCAACATGTGCAAGAGCTTTTCTCGCCTCTTCCTCTGCCTGTTCTCTGGAAAGGCCCTGATTCATGGGACCAAAACACACATCTGCCAGAACGGTGCTTTCAAACAGCTGATGCTCCGGATACTGGAATACCAGACCTACCTCGCTTCGAAGAGCCCTGCGGTTGTAATTTTCAGCCCAGATATCTTCTCCATTATAAAGAACCTGTCCGCTTGTGGGCTGGATCAGCGCATTAAAATGCTGGATCAGGGTTGATTTTCCGCTTCCGGTATGCCCGATCACACCGATGAACTGTCCATCCGGAATTATAAGATTAATGTCCTTCAGGGCATGGCTTTCATAAGCAGTACCCTGACTGTAAGTATAGGTCACGTTTTTAAGCTCTATCGACATAATGCACCCACCAATTCCTCTTTTGTCAGTATTCCTTCCGGAATGTCCACTCCAGCCATATGAAGCTCATGGGCCAGCAAAGTTACCTGTGGGACATCCAGCCGGTATTTCTTCAGTGTCTCTACCTGGGAAAAGATTTCCTTCGGAGTTCCCTGCATTACCACATTTCCACGATCCATCACATATACTTTATTGGCATGGATCACTTCTTCCATATAATGGGTAATAAGGATAACGGTTACATTTTCTTTTTTATTAAGCTCAGAAACAGCTTCCAATACTTCCTTTCGACCATTTGGATCAAGCATTGCAGTTGGCTCGTCCAGCACAATACAGCTTGGACGCATAGCTACAACACCTGCAATGGCAACTCTTTGTTTCTGGCCTCCGGAAAGCTTATTCGGAGACTGATAACGGTAAGCGGTCATTCCAGTCTTTTTCAGACTGTCATCCACTCGCTTCCAGATTTCATCTGTAGGCACACCCATATTCTCAGGTCCAAATCCCACATCTTCTTCCACAACCGTACCAATGATCTGGTTATCCGGATTCTGAAAAACCATTCCCGCTCTCTGGCGGATTTTCCACAATTCCGGTTCTTTGGCTGTGTCCATATCATCCACCCACATGGTTCCCTCGGAAGGGATAAGAAGCGCATTGATCTGCTTCGCCAGTGTGGATTTTCCGGAACCATTGTGCCCCAGAACGGCCACAAAATCGCCGGCTTCAATGTCCAGGTTTACATCATTGACGGCACGCTGTGTTGCTTCCACATTGCCGTCCTCGTCATACTTGAGATAGTCGAATCCCAGCTTGAATGCCTTGATAATTCCCATATTCTTTTTCCTCGTCTGTCAGGCCTTCTGCCCGTCCGTAGCTGCCGGTGCAAAACCGGTCAACTCGTCCATTAACGCCCATATCTCATCTCTTCCCTGCTTGGTCTCAGCAGAAAATGGAATGATCTTACTTCCCGGGCGCAGCTTCAGTCCGTCCTTGATTGCCTTAATATTCTTCTGTACCTGGCTTCTTTTCAGCTTATCCAGCTTCGTTGCAATAATGATCGGATTATATCCGTTATTTACGATCCAATCATACATCAGCTTATCATTTGCAGACGGATCATGACGAATGTCAATCAAAAGAAATACTGCTTTCAAAGTCTGTGAAGTGTGAAGATAACGTTCGATCATCTTCCCCCACTTCGCCTTCTCTGTTTCCGGAACCTTGGCATATCCATAACCAGGAAGATCCACTAGGTACATAAAATCATTTACATTATAAAAATTGATTGTCTGTGTTTTACCTGGCTGAGAGCTTGTTCTCGCCAATGCCTTACGATTCAGCAGACCATTGATAAGGGAAGATTTTCCCACATTGGATTTCCCGGCAAAAGCAATTTCAGGTCTTTCTGTATCCGGCAGTTTGCTGGTGATACCGCAAACGATATCCAGTGAAACATTTTTTATTACCATCTTTTACAACCTTTCATTTCAGGCAAGTGCCCGTTCCAGCACTTCATTCATATTTTCAACAAACGTGATCTTAAGTCCGTCTGTGATTTCTTCATCCAGTTCCTTAATATTCGGCTTGTTTGCCTTTGGCACAAGCACTTCCTTAATCTTGGCATATCTGGCTGCAAGAAGCTTCTCCTTCAGCCCACCAATTGGAAGCACACGGCCTCTCAAAGTAATCTCACCAGTCATGGCAAGGTCTGCGCGCACCGGCTTACGGGTAATTGCTGATAACATGGCAGTTGCCATGGTAATTCCGGCTGACGGGCCATCCTTCGGAACAGCCCCTTCCGGAATATGTACATGAATATCATTTTCCTGGAAAAATTCCTGGTTGATCTTGTATTGGGAAGCAACCGAACGAATGTAACTGATTCCTGCCTGGGCAGATTCCTTCATCACATCACCAAGCTGTCCCGTAAGCACAAACTCACCCTTTCCAGGCATAATGTTTACTTCAATCTGAAGCGTATCACCACCAACCTGTGTCCAGGCAAGACCTCTTGCAATACCAATCTCATCCTTCTTATTTGCCATCAGGTAATTATATTTCTCCTGTCCAAGGAAGCTTTCAAGATTTTTACCGGTAACAGTTACCTTCTCCTTGCCCTCTTCCATGATCAGGCGGGCTGTCTTGCGGCAGATCTGACCGATAAGACGCTCCAGGCTGCGGACACCGGCTTCTTTCGTATAGTTATTGATGATTTTGCGAAGAGCGCCGTTCTGAATGGAAAGCTTTCCCTTCTCGATTCCATTGGCTTCCATCTGCTTCGGAATCAAATGCTCCTTCGCAATATGCTCCTTCTCATTCTCGGTATATCCACTGATTTCAATAACTTCCATTCTGTCAAGAAGCGGTCTTGGAATTCCCTGAATATCATTGGCTGTTGCAATAAACAGAACCTCTGAAAGATTCTGCGGAAGCTCCACATAATGATCATTGAAGTGATTGTTCTGCTCCGGATCCAACACCTCCAGAAGTGCTGAAGAGGTATCTCCCTTATAATCACTGCTGGTCTTATCAATCTCATCCAGAAGCATAAGTGGATTGGCAACCTTCGCCTGCTGAAGGGCAACGGTAATTCTTCCAGGCATAGCGCCTACATAAGTTTTTCTGTGACCGCGAATCTCAGCTTCATCTTTCACACCGCCAAGACAGATACGCACATAACGCTTGCCTGTGGCTTCAGCAACAGATTTGGCAATAGAGGTCTTACCGGTTCCTGGAGGTCCTACAAGACAAAGAATAGGAGATTTTCCCTTGTGTGTCAGCTTTCGTACAGACAAGAACTCCATGATTCTCTCTTTTACATCCTTCAGACCATAATGTCCTTCTTCCAGAATCTTCCACGCAGCCTTCAAATCTTCTGAATCTTCCGAACACTTATCCCAAGGAAGGGAAAGAAGTGTCTCAATATAACCTCTTAAAATGCTGCTCTCAGCTGCGTTGGTACTGGTGATTTTAAAACGTCCGATTTCTTTAAAGATACGGTCTTTCACTTCCTGAGAAGCTGTAAGTTCTTTCGCTTTTCTGCGGAATTCTTCTGCTTCATCAGCAGTGTTATCCTCGCCAAGCTCCTCACGGATCAGCTTTAGCTGTTCTCTTAAAATATATTCACGCTGGTTCTTATCTACCCGTTTCTTCAGTTTCTGCTGAAGGTCATGACTGATATCCAGCACATTTATCTCATTGCTCAAAACAGCACCAAGAAGTTCATATCTGTCAGTCAGTCTGGCGGCTTCCAGAAGCTTCTGACGGCTCTGCCAGGAAAGAGGCAAATTGATCGTAATCTGGTCTATCAGCTCCGGTGCTTTCTCAATATTCATAATCTGGGCAGCCAGTTCTTTTCCTATTTTGCCACCTTTCGCACAGTAGGTATGGAACAGTTCCCTGATACTTCTATACATTGCCTCCAGCATCGCCTGAGGCAATTCCTCTTCTTCCTCACTTACAAGAACAGTCTCTGCTCTTAAATACGGTGTCTCCTGCTCCAGGCCAAGAAGCTCTGCTCTTCTTTTTCCCTCTACAAGGACACGAAGCAGGTTGTCCGGAAGTTTCACAACCTGCTTGATATATGCAATAGTTCCTACCTGGAAAAGCTGCACAAATCCAGGATCTTCTATTTGTGGATCCTTCTGTGTTACCAAAAAGATCTTCTGATCCTGAAGCATGGCAGCTTCAATTGCCTTCTTAGAACGCTCCCGGCTTACATCGAAATGAATGATCATTCCCGGAAGAATGGAAGTTCCACGAAGAGCAAGGGCAGGAAGTACATTGATCGGCTCACTCATTTATGGTCAAGTCCCTTCATCAGGCTGTTTCAGGAGCACCCTTCTTCCGTGTGCGCTGGCTTCTTCTGCCTGCATTCGCAGAATTCACAGGTTGCATAGGTGCTTCCCCGTGAACGATCTCAGGTTCACCAGTTCCCTCTACAGCTTCTTTTGTAATAATGCATTTACGAATGGTGTCATCAGATGGAGTCTTGTACATCAGATCCATAAGCGTGCTCTCCATGATCGCGCGAAGTCCTCTGGCACCGGTTTTACGCTCCATTGATTTTCTTGCCATAACACGAAGTGCATCATCTTCAAAATCAAGTTCTACTCCATCAAGCTCAAACAGCTTGTGATACTGCTTGGTCAACGCATTCTTCGGCTCCTGAAGGATACGAAGAAGTGCATTCTCATCAAGTCCATCCAGTGTTACAACTACAGGCACACGTCCTACAAACTCTGGAATCAGGCCATAACGGATCAGATCTTCAGGCATTACCTGCTTGAACAGTTCCCCTACATTCTGCTCCTCTTTGGAAGCCACCTCTGCACCAAAGCCGATAGCTTTCGTATCCTGTCTGCCTTCGATGATCTTCTCTAAGCCATCAAACGCACCACCACAGATAAACAGAATGTTTGTAGTATCAATCTGGATGAATTCCTGATGGGGATGCTTTCTTCCACCCTGAGGCGGAACACTTGCAACAGTACCTTCCAGGATTTTCAGAAGTGCCTGCTGTACGCCCTCACCTGAAACATCACGGGTAATGGAAACATTCTCTGACTTCCGTGTGATCTTATCAATTTCATCTATATAAATAATTCCATACTGTGCTCTGTCAATATCATAATCAGCAGCCTGGATGATCTTCAGAAGAATGTTCTCAACATCCTCTCCAACATAACCAGCCTCTGTCAGTGTGGTTGCATCAGCAATTGCAAATGGTACATTCAGAAGTCTTGCCAGAGTCTGGGCAAGAAGTGTCTTACCGGAACCGGTTGGTCCAAGCATAAGAATGTTACTCTTCTGAAGCTCCACATCCAGATTTCTGGAAGCAGTAACACGTTTATAATGATTGTATACCGCAACGGAAAGTGCTTTCTTGGCTTCATCCTGTCCGATTACATAATCGTCCAGAATTGCATGGATTTCCTCTGGTTTCATCAAATTGATCTCAGATCCAAGAATATCTTCCTGACCGTATCCTCCAAACTCTTCTTCCATGATCTCCGAGCAGATTCCTACACACTCATCACAAATGTAGGCTCCATCCGGTCCTGCGATCAGCTTGCGGACCTGATCCTCGGTTTTCTGGCAAAAGGAACATCTTACTTTTCCTTCTCTTATCTTCTCAGCCATGAATCTTTAACTTTTCCTTTCTTTCAAATAAAGCATTTTATCCAGAGCTATTCTGAAAAAGATTTCTTTATTTATTAAAATTTGGAATTATTTTGTAAAATATACCTATTTTGCAAAATTACCCCATTTTACAAGATAAGACTCCTGTTATTTCAGGAGTCTTTTCTTACAGTTGCATGCAAAAGAAAGCTCCTATGATCTAATCCTGTTTGAGAAATACTCTAGGGTGATTTCTTTTGTTTTTAATTTACTATGAAATTCTTATTTATGGGTTACAACACCATCGATCAGACCGTAAGCCAATGCTTCTTCTGCAGACATATAATTATCACGGTCTGTATCCTTCTCTACGACTTCAAGAGGCTGTCCGGTATTTGCAGCCAGAATTTCATTTAATGTTCTCTTGGTCTTGGCAATATGATCTGCCACGATCTGAATCTCTGTAGCCTGTCCCTGCGCTCCGCCAGAAGGCTGATGAATCATGATCGTAGAATTCGGCAATGCAAATCTCTTACCCTTTGTACCACCAGCAAGAAGGAATGCTCCCATGCTGGCAGCCATTCCCAGACAAATAGTGGAAACATCGCACTTAATATACTGCATGGTATCATAAATAGCCATACCAGCTGTCACGGAACCACCTGGGCTGTTAATATAAAGCTGGATATCCTTTCCAGGATCTTCTGCTTCCAGAAAAAGTAACTCAGCAACTACCAGGCTGGCACTTACATCGTTAACTTCTTCTCCCAGGAAAATAATTCTGTCCTTCAGAAGCCTTGAATAAATGTCGTAGCTTCTCTCTCCTCTGCTTGTCTGCTCAATGACATAAGGCACTAAACTCATATATTCCCTCTTTTCCTATCAGATATGTGAGAGTCTGATTACTCAGCGTCTTTAGCAGCCTCAACTTCAACTGCTGCGTCAGTGATTACTGTAACAGCCTTCTGAACAGCCATGTCTTTCTTCATCTGCTCAAGTCCGTTCTCACCAATTGCTTCTCTGATCTTGTCAGCTTCCATCTTATAAGCATCTGCCATCTTCTGGATCTCTTCTGTGATTTCTTCTTCAGATGGCTGGATATCCTCAACTTCAGCAATCTTCTCAAGAACCAGTCTTGTCTGGATTCTCTTAAGAGCCTGTGGAGCCATGTCTTCCATCATCTTGTCCATGCTCTGGCCTGTGAACTGGAAGTACTGCTCCATGGATAATCCCTGCTGCTGCATTCTTCTTGCAAAGTCATCCATCATCTGACGGCACTCTGTCTTTGTCATAAGCTCCGGAATATCCATCTGTGCATTCTCGATTGCTTTATCTACTGCTGCGTTTTCTTTTGCAGTTCTTGCTTCTTTTTCTTTCTTCTCTGTCAGGTTCTTCTTAACGTCTTCTTTGTACTCAGCAAGAGTATCAAACTCAGATACGTCTTTCGCGAACTCATCATCAAGCTCCGGAACCTCTTTGGTCTCAATTTTCTTAACGTCACACTGGAATACAGCTTCCTTACCAGCAAGCTCTTTTGCCTGATATTCCTCTGGGAAAGTAACCTTAACTTCTACGTGATCACCAGTGTTTGCTCCAACAAGCTGATCCTCGAATCCTGGGATAAAGGTGCCGGAACCAAGTGTAAGTGCATAATCTGTTCCTTTACCGCCATCAAATGCAACACCATCAACAAATCCCTCAAAGTCGATTGTTGTGATATCGCCGTTTGCAGCTGCACGATCCTCAACTACAACAGTTCTTGCGTTCTTATCCTGCTCTTTCTTGATCTCAGCGTCAACTTCCTCGTCTGTTACAACGATCTCAGTCTTCGGAACCTCTACTCCCTTGTAATCTCCAAGAGTAACCTCTGGCTTAACAGCTACATCTGCTGTAAAGATAAGTGCCTTTCCTGGCTCCATCTGTGTAACGTTGATCTCTGGCTGGGAAACGATCTCAAGATCGCACTCGCCAAGAGCTTTTGTATACTCCTGTGGTACAAGAGAATTAACAGCGTCTTCCATGAATACGCCCTTACCATACATGCTCTCGATCATCTTTCTAGGAGCTTTTCCTTTACGGAATCCTGGAAGGCTGATTCTGCTTTTCTGTTTCTGGTAAGCTTTCTCCATTGCTTTGTCTAATTCTTCAGCGGAAACTTCGATGGTAAGCTTCGCCATGTTTTTCTCTAATTTCTCCACCTGTAAACTCATTTTCGTGTTCCTCCTTAATATATATCTCTCTGCATACCTTCTACGGTTATAAATGCGCAGGGTTCTCCCCCATTATTACAGTCATTGTAGAAGTATAGCACAACAAAGTAAAAAACGCCAGTGTTTTTTTTGCACTTTCCCCTGTTATTCCGTAAAAAACAGGGTTTCCGAGACATTTCCTACTTATATACTACGGATTCTGCGATCTGGTCCGCTTTTTCCTGTCCAAGGAGCTGGGAAATCAGAGAGAGCCCAAAGTCAATTGCAGTTCCAAGACCACGGCTTGTGGTAATATTTCCGTCGATTACTACTTTATCTTCTGTTCTGACAGCATCTTCAAGTCCGTCCATGCAAGCCGGATAGGCGGTTGCTTTTTTTCCATGGAGAAGTCCGATTTTTGCAAATACAGTGGGAGCTGCACAGATAGCTGCAATCTTTCCTCCATTATTATAGTAGTTTTTCACCAGATCCGTGAGTGACTCAAACGCTCCCAGATAGGTAGTTCCCGGCTGTCCTCCCGGAAGGACCAGCATATCTGCGTCTGTGAAATCCGTCTCATGGAAGATGGTATCTGTGAGCATAGTGATTCCATGAGCCGTAGTGATCTGCTTCGTGTCTTTTATGGAAACTGTAGTAATACTGATTCCTGCTCTTCGCATAAGATCAACTACAGTTAAGCCTTCAATGTCTTCGAAACCATCTGCAAGAAAAATATATACTTTTTTACTCATATGATAAAACCTCCTGATAATTCACATTTTTTTGCCTTTATCAGCAGCACCCTTCAGTGCTTCAAATACTGCACTGCGGAAGCCATTCTGTTCCAGGATCCGAACTCCCTCAATAGTACTTCCTGCCGGGGAGCAGACCATATCCTTCAATTCACCTGGATGCATACCTGTCTCCAGAACCAGTTTGGCGCTTCCAAGTACCGCCTGGGCAGCAAACTGATAGGCCTGTTTTCTTGGCATTCCCTGCGCCACAGCAGCGTCTGCCATTGCCTCAATAAACATAAACACATAAGCCGGAGAACATCCGCTGACTGCGCCAACTGCGTCCATCAGTCTTTCCGGCACAACTTCCGTACGTCCGAAGCTGTTTGTAATAGTAAGAATCTGATCCAGATCTTCTTTTGTCACACGCTCATTGACACAGGCTCCTGTCATTCCGGCCCCTACCTGTGCCGGGGTATTCGGCATAAGACGTACTACCTTTAACGGCTGCTCACATTTTTCTTCCAGCCATGCAAGAGTTTTGCCGGGAGCAATTCCCACGATCATATGCTCCGGAGTCAGACAGCTTTTGATTTCACCAATTACTTCTTCATAGAATTGAGGCTTTACCGCTAATATAACAATATTTGCATTTTTCACAACCTCACGGTTATCCATAGTTGTAACAACGCCAAGTTTTTCCCGGCTTCTTCTGCTTCCTTCTTCTGTGAGATTTGAAACAATAATCTCATTTTTTTCAAATACACCATTTTTCAGGATTCCGCCGATCATTGCAGAAGCCATATTTCCACATCCGATAAATCCGATTTTCATGTTTTTCTCCTCTCGTGCAAGCTTGCTAAAAATATGCTGGAATTATTGTTTATTTGTGCCCTTACTCAAAGTACTGTTATGATATTCCGTAGAATAGGTCACATCCTTCCCAAACCACTTGGGCGGCTGATAGGAAAGTGCTGCTTCTTCTGACGGAAATTCTACTTCTGCCAGAAAAAGACCTTCATAGGGAGCTTTAAATACATCCAGTTCAATGGACAGGCCGTCTTTCTCAGGAATCACGTAGCGGATCTTGGAGATCACGATTCCGTCTGCTTTTGGCTTCAGATGCTCATAGGCCTCCTCGGTCAACGGCAGGTTGTATTCCTCCCTTGCCAGCAGTCCTTTTGATTTATAGGTCAGATAATACTTGTCATTGGACTTGCGGATCCGCACAACCGGTTCTGTACACAAATATCCCTGCTCAATCACTTTACTTGGATACTGTTCCAGATCTTTCGGAAGGTCTTCCTTTTTTACAAGAAATTTTCTCTCAATTTCCACCTTTGTTTCCTCCGTATATGCAAAATTGAGGGCAAATACCCTTGCCCTCAATCTTACTCTTCTCACGCTCTTTATGCAACTATTTCTCTTCTTCCGGATCCGGAGTCCAGTTTCTTCTTCCGAATCTGGTTGCCAGAATCAGCATTTCCTTCTGTAATTCCTTGCTAAACTGTCCTTCCTTCAAACGCCATTTCCAGTTCTTTCCAAGTGTAGACGGCTGATTCATCCGGGCTGTATTATCTAACAGAAGATAATCCTGAATCGGAATGATACATCTTCCCGCTACGCTTCCCATAACCAGACGGATCATATTCTGGCAAATACCCTTCTCGTCATCATGGAAATTCCACAGATATTTCCGAACCATATGCCGCTCTTCCGGAGTGATATCAGCAAACCATCCAAGAAGAGTCTCATTGTCATGGGTTCCGGTATAAACCACACAATTGTTATTATAATTATGAGGCAGATAATCACTGGCATTTCCCGTATCACGCTCATCAAAAGCAAACTCGATTACCTTCATGTTCGGATAACCGCTTTCTTCCACAAGACGTTTTACAGAATCCGTCATGAAACCAAGGTCCTCAGCAATAATGTCCTTGTTTCCCAGCCGATAGGAAACGGTGCGGAAAAGATCCATTCCAGGTCCTTTTTCCCACCAGCCACGCTTTGCATCTTTATCCCCATAAGGAATTGCGTAATACTCATCAAATCCACGGAAATGATCGATGCGGACAACATCATACATATTAAAGCAATGTGCCAGACGCTTGATCCACCACTCGAAACCGGTATTCCTATGCACATCCCATCTGTACAGAGGATTTCCCCAAAGCTGTCCTGTTGCAGAAAATCCATCCGGCGGGCATCCGGCCACCTGGGTAGGCTCATTATTTTCGTCCAGTTTAAACAGTCCTGGATTGGCCCATGTATCAGCACTGTCCATGGCAACATAAATCGGAATATCTCCAATAATACGGATTCCTCTTTTGTTTGCATAAGCTTTCAGCTTCGCCCACTGCTCATAGAATTTGAACTGCATGTACTCCTGAAATTCAATTTCAAAATACAGTTCTTTTCTGTAATAATCCAGTGCATTATTCCAGCGGAGACGGATGTCCTCCGCCCATTCTGTCCAGGGAATTCCTCCGAACCGATCTTTGACAGCCATAAAAAGAGCGTAATCTCCAAGCCAGTGCGCTTGTTCCTGCTGAAATCTTACGAAATCAGGATTTTTGGAAATCTCACTTCTCTCATAAGCTTTACGAAGGAGCTTATAACGTCCCTTGTAAATTTTCTCATAATCAACATCATCTTCTCTGGAACCAAAATCTACAGCATCACACTCTTTCTTAGTAAGAACTCCTTCCTCGATCAAGTCTTCCAGACTGATAAAATAAGGATTTCCTGCAAAGGTTGAAAAGGACTGATAGGGTGAATCCCCATAGCTGGTAGGGCCAAGAGGCAAAATCTGCCAGCATCCCTGTCCTGCTGCCTTTAACTGATCAACAAATTCATAGGCACTTTTTGAAAAACAACCAATTCCGTATTTCGACGGCAGACTGCTGATTGGAAGCAATACACCGCATTCTCTCTGATTACCCATTTTTTCCTCCCTGTCCACAGACCTCAAACATTCACATATATTGTTACACTTATTACGTTTTAACATACGTGTTTATATCATGTCACAATCCATGTACTAAAATCAATATCACTTTTTCAAGAAACATGGTATTTTTTTCTAATAATGATATTTCTTTTTGTTTCTAGCGAGGCAGAACACCGCGCAGATAAGTCCCAGTCCTTCTGCCACTATAATGGCTCCCCAGATTCCATCCAGCCCCAGAAGAATCGGAAGTAAAATAACCATTCCACCCCGGAATAGCAGGGTTCTTGTGAAAGATAAAAATGCGGAAAGAGGTCCATTACACAGTGCCGTGAAAAAGGAAGAGGCATAAATATTAATTCCACTGAACAGATATCCCACTGAAAAAATACGGAATCCATGAACGGTCATGTCCAGCAGTTCCTTATCATATCCCACAAAAACAGAAGAAAGAGGATAACTTACCACCTCTGAAACAGTCACCATCGCAATGGAAGTAAATCCAATGATCGTAACACTTTTACGGAAGACACTTTTCAGTTCAGCATAATCTCCCGCACCATACTGGTAGCTGACAACAGGAGCGCTTCCAGAGGAAAATCCAAGGAACGCCGCCAGAAAAGCAAAGTCTACATACATCATAACCGAATAAGCGGCTACGCCGCTTTCCCCGATCACTTCCATTAACTGATTGTTGTATAAAATACCAATTAAAGATGCGGAAATATTGCTCATCAGTTCTGAAGAGCCATTGGATGCTGCATGAAGAAGCTGTTTCCCATAAAACTTTGTTTTCATAAGCTGAAGACCATGTTCTCTTTTTTTCGCAAAATAAATAAGTGGGATTCCCCCGCCAACCACATATCCCATAACCGTTGCCAGTGCGGCTCCTGCAACCCCCATTTTCAGCACTGCTATAAACACGTAATCCAGTGCCATATTCGTCACACCAGAAGCAATGGAGAGTACCAGTCCCAGAGTTGGTTTTTCATTTACCACAAAGAAATTCTGGAAACTGACCTGTAACATAAATGGGACACTGCCTGCAAGAAGGATTGCCCCATAAATGACACAGTCCTCCATAAGAAGATCACTGGCTCCTGCAAACCGCATGATTGGGCGAACGAAGATAAGTGACAGTGCAGTCAAGATTCCACCGATTATGATCATACTGTAAATCAGCATGGAAAAGTATTGATTCGCCAGTTCCTTTTTGCCTTCCCCAAGTGTCTTCGCCACAAGCGCACTGCCACCGGTGCCAAGCATAAAGCCAACTGAACCGATGATCATAGTCACCGGAAAGGCAATATTTATAGCTGAAAGCGCCATTGCACCTACCAGATTGGATACAAATAAACCGTCCACTACACTGTAGACAGAAGCAATTATCATAGTAACCACCGAAGGTAAGGTAAAACGCAGCAGGCGTTTGTAGGTAAAATGATCGGATAGTCTGATCTGCATAAATATAATACTTCTCCTTGATTTTTCTAATACACTTTCTTTCTAATATGCTTTCTTTCTACTCAGCCAAGGCTTTCTCTTCTGCCAGGAACTGATCAGTTTCTTCTGCCAGCACATTCACATGCCTCAGTCCATAATAAAGGACTCCCTTTTTTTCTTCCTCAGAAAGCCTTTCAAAAGCTCTTCTCTCCACTTCGAAAACATGATCCACCGTATTTCTGACCAGTTCATTCCCTTTTTCTGTGAAATGAATGGTTTTATTCTTTCGGTTTCCAGCGTTCTTCTCCAGGTAAATATAGTCTTCTTTTTCCAGTTTTTTCAGTGCAGTATTTACCGTCTGTTTCCGGAGATACAGATTATTGCAGATCTGCGCCTGCGTCGTGCAGTCCTCATTTTCCCGGACAAAATACAAAATATCGAACATCGTCTCTGTAAGGCCATAATGAGAAGCCAGTTTATAATACACTGCGCAGTTCTTCTTATAAATATTATTTACATCCTGTAGGAAATCTCTGAAAGTCATCTCTGCCATATACGCCTTATTTTTCCTTTCCATATTCTCGATTTCGTAATATAGCCGTTCAAATAATCCGAAATCGGACTTTTTATTATTATAGTCCGATTTCGGATTATTGTCAAGAGACAGAAAAAAGCTTACATGCATTAAGCTTAGATTTCATAAACCAGACTTTATACATGTAAGCTATATGATACCTTTATGCAGTTCGGCTTCCTCTCTCACCAGCCATTCTGGTACTAATATCAAATTCACGAAGTTTCCGTTTGGATTCCTCACTTAAATTTCTCGGTACCTGAACCTGGACAGTTACGTACAGATCACCGTAGACTCCGGTTTTACCCATCATCTGGATACCTTTTCCTTTCAGACGGATCTTGCTGCCAGACTGTGTGCCTTCCGGAATACGGCACATTACCTGACCATTTAAAGTCTGAACTCTGGCCTCACCGCCAAGAGCAGCTGTGATGAATGGCACATTTACAGTGGTGTAAACATCGGTGCCCTTTCGCTCAAAACCAGGACGTTCACCTACATGAACTTTCAGAAGAAGATCCCCTGCCGGAGCACCACCGTAACCTGGGTTTCCCTTGCCTCTCAAACGGATGCTCTTGCCGTTATCAATTCCGGCAGGAATATGAACCTTCAGGGTCTGTTTGCCTCTGCCGTCAGCTTCTGAAAGATTGATCAGCTTATCACAGCCAAATGCGGCTTCGTTAAAGCTGATAGAAATTTCGGCATTCAGATCCTGACCTTTCTGCTGTCGGTTGCCACCGAAGCCGCTATTGTAGCTTCTTCCGAAATCATCTCCATAACCTGTGCCACCAAAACCGCCAAAGTCACTTCCTCCAAATCCGTGTGCGGAACCGGTCTTTCCAGAATTGCTTCTACCTCCGAAACCTCCGCCAAACAGATTCTTCAAAATATCATCCATGTCACCGCCTTCAAAATGAAATTCCTGATAGCTGCCATCCGGACTTCGATAAGCACCGCTATGACCATTTCCAAAACCGCCAAAGCCACCGAATCCAGAGCCGTCAAAGCCGCCGTTTCCATTAAAGCCGCCTGCGCCATATCCGGCACTGCCAGCACCTTCTTCAAATGCAGCATGACCAAACTGGTCATAGAGTTTCTTCTTCTCAGGGTCACTGAGCACATTATACGCTTCTGTAACTTCCTTAAACTTCTCTTCAGCCTCCGGATTTCCCTCATTTGAATCCGGATGATATTTCTTTGCCATTTTACGATAGGCTTTTTTTATAGTCTCTTTATCTGCACTGCGATTAATTCCCAGCACTTCATAATAATCTCTCTTTGTTCCCATATTGGTCACCTCTGACTCCTCATATTGCTAAATAAATTCCCCGGAATCTCTTCCGGGGAACGCTGTTGTCCATCTCCCAATCATCCCGGGAAATAGCTTTTCTTTTTGTTCTATCTGTAATATAACATTCATTTCTATTAAAGTCAAGGTATGGATCATAATTTCATATTTTTTTCACATTAGTAGTTCTATTGCGTTTTCTATGGTATAATGATGATACTTTACTATTTTTTAGGAGAATAAAATGAAAAAGAAACAATTAAATCTCACCTCCGGTCCTATTTTACGGACTTTATCTGAACTTGCCCTGCCAATCATGGCTTCTTCCTTTCTCTCTACCGCCTATAACATCACGGACATGGCATGGATTGGAATGCTGGGCTCTAAGGCAGTGGCCGGCGTGGGCGTAGGAGGCATGTACGTATGGCTCTCCCAAGGACTTTCTTCCCTAGCCAGAATGGGAGGACAGGTAAATATGGCGCATTCCCTTGGAAGAGGTGATCAGAAGGCTGCCACAGGCTTTGCACAGGCGGCCCTGCAGCTTACCATACTATTCTCGCTTTTTGTTACTTTGATCAGCATGTTATTTACGAATCCTCTGCTGCAGTTTTTTGCATTAAATGACGCAGAAACTTATAACAGTGCCAGAATTTATATGAGGATCACCTGCGGACTGATCCTTTTTTCCTTCCTTTCCCAGGTGCTGACAGGTCTTTTCACAGCCCAGGGTGATTCCAAAACACCGCTGAAAGCAAACTTTTTTGGCCTGATACTGAACATGATCCTTGACCCGCTTCTTGTTCTTGGTGTAGGACCGTTTCCCAGATTAGAAGTTGTAGGAGCAGCAGTTGCAACCGTTACCGCACAGATTGTAGTTCTGTTGATCCTTGTTGCAGAAATTCTCCGTGACCACGGTGAGACCAATGTACTGCGCAACATCCGTCTGCTTTCCAGACCGGATATTACCTGTTTAAAAGGCGTCTTTCGCATCGGAACCCCCACTGCACTTCAGGGAAGCCTTTACTGTATCATCTCCATGATACTCACCCGAATGGTTTCCGGATTCGGAGACGGAGCGATTGCCGTACAGCGTGTAGGCGGACAGATTGAGTCCCTTTCCTGGAACACGGCTGACGGTTTCGGCTCTGCCCTGAACGCTTTCATGGGCCAGAACTACGGAGCAGGAAAAAAAGACCGAATCAAATCAGGATACCATATTTCCATCCGGCTTCTGGTGTGCTGGGCTGCGCTGATCACTATTGCCTTTGTATTTTTTCCACGGCAGATTTCTGTGCTCTTTTTCCACGAGGAGGAAGTTATCCGACTTTCCGTTGATTACCTGCGGATCATCGGCTTTTCCGAAATTTTTCTCAGTGTGGAAATGATGACTGTGGGCGCCCTGTCTGGGCTTGGACGGACACAGCTTTGCAGTCTGATCAGCGTTGGCTTGACTGTTATACGAATTCCTCTTGCACTGGTCCTGTCAAACACTGCACTGGGACTGAATGGAATCTGGTGGGCACTGACACTTTCCACCGTTTCAAAAGGAATTATTTTTTATTTTGTGTTCCAGTATATTTGCGAACATAGTCTGTTAAGAACTACAAACAAATAACCAGGATATCTGTTTGAAAAGCAAGAATATCACAGGCAAGAAGAAAAATAATTATAGTGAGAAAATCAAATAAATGCCATAATAAATTATCAGCAGCATGAGAGACAAAAGAAGGCAGTATGCGCAAAGAGAAAGGAGAAAATGCGAATGAAAAAAATGATAATTTTAATGGCATCAGCGGCCATAGTACTGTCATCAGGAATGACTGTAGCAGCTTCAGAAAACCAGGATAATGTTGTCGATACCAGTTACGGAAAGGTTCAGGGAATCAACAGCACAGGTGAAGGGTATGAGAATGTGGTACAGTTCAAAGGGGTGCCATATGCAGCACCACCAGTAGGAGACCTTAGATGGAAAGCACCTGTGGATCACGAGAAATGGGATGATATTCTTGTCTGCGATACCAATAGAGAAATGCCGATGCAGGAACTTGGATTTGTAGAACCCAGTGGAACAGATTTTCACAACAACACGGCACCAGAAATGAGCGAAGACTGTCTGTACCTGAATATTTCCACTACAGAGGAAAAACTGGCTGGTGACGAGAAAAAGCCGGTCTATGTGTGGTTCCATGGAGGCGGACTGACAGTCGGACATACCTACAGTGCTGAAGGAAATCTGGATGCTTTCGCAGAAAATGGTGTGATTGCAGTTTCTGTAGAGCAGCGACTTGGAGTATTCGGTTATTTATCTCTTCCTCAGCTTTCAGAAGAGCAGGGACAAAGCGGAAACTACGGATTGATGGATCAGATCAAGGCATTGGAATGGATCAAAGAAAATATTGCGAATTTTGGAGGAGATCCTGAGAACATCACCGTTGGAGGTCAGTCAGGCGGCACAACAAAAGCAACGACTATGATTGCTTCACCGAAAATGGATGTTGACGTAGATAAACTGGTTCTGGAGAGCGGACTGAATTACCCAGGAGCATTCCAAAGCCAGGAAGATGCGGAAGAAAATGGAACTGCATATCTTGAGGATTTAGGTCTGTCTGCAGACATTTCCATGGAAGAATTGCGAGCAATGGATGGGGAAGAATTGCTGAAATCCGCAAGTGAGCATTATCCAGGTCGTATGAACCAGGATGGTCTTTATATCACATATCCAAGCATCCAGGAAGCTGTCAATGACGGTGTATTTGATGATGTATCAATTCTTTCCGGAGCAAATATGGGAGAAGGACAGTACCTGCAGACAACGACTGCTGATGAATTTTATGCTGCATACAAAGAAAAATTAGGTGATCTGTATGACAAATATGATTTCGAGAATCTTTTGAAGGTTACAGACAGTACTGCTATGATTACCAGCAGACAGCTTGGAACATTAGGATTCGGAAGCTGGAGTGGCGCCAATATCATGATGAACCGTCTTTACGGCAAGCTTATGACGGAAAGAACCGATGGAAAAGCAAAGAATTATACTTATCTATTCAGCCAGGTAACTCCGGAACGCATTACAGAAATCGGAACAGACCGCTCTGCAGCACAGCAGTGGGCATGGCATTCCAGCGAACAGTTTTATGTCTTTAATTCTATGCGGGATGGTGTACCTGCCTCCAGAGACTGGAGAGACTGGGATTATGAACTGGCAGAGAAAATGAATCAGTACTGGGTAAATTTCATTACCAACGGTGATCCAAATGGTGAAGGATTAGCTCAGTGGCCAGAAGCGGATGAAAACATGGGCTATATCGATTTCGGTGCAGGAATAACGGTACATTCAGAACCATTGGCACCGTTAGAAGAACTAATGGAAGAATTTGCAACACAGTATTTCCAGGTTCCATTGTCAGAATAAGAAAAATAGAATAATAGAATATTTACGCTGCATATCTGCCATAATTTCATAAAATAGGAAACTGTATCTTAGAGCGTGCCCCAAAAGTCTTTCTGCAAGATGTACGTCATAATTTGTAGAAGATTTTAGGGCACGCTCCTTCTGATAAACTGCGAAGCAGTTATTCTCCTATGAGTACTTCTTTTCCTTGATCTGCTGCAATGCCGCTTTCCCGGTTGGAACGAATCATATAATTCTCTCGCTTCCCACCATTCTTTTATAAAATCTGATTTGTCTATAAAAAAATAGTTCTCATCTCTAAGTGACGCGAAATCCTGTTTTCCAATACTGATTACCTGCTTCATATCTGCTTCATATCCGCTCACGCTCCCACTCTTTTCAAACAATTCCCATCACATAAGTACCTTGATTATACCATCTCGCCATGCCAATATCTACTGATTCCATAAAAAACAGATATTCCTCATAATGATACTAAGAAATATCTGTTTTTTTTAATCAATATAGATGTCACGATTTAAGCCGTCTGCGCGCTGTCTTTCATCATCCTGTAATAACAAGGAATCAACAAGGAGCAGGCGCCAAACCAGGCCAGTGGACTGGCAATACAGACAGCTGTATAGCCAAGGATTCCTGCCATTCCAACAGTAGCAATGATTCGCATCACCAGCTCGATCATACAGGCTGCGAATGGAGCCCTGCCGTTTTGCATGCTCTGGATGGAAGTGCGGTATACGGCAAGCAGACCAAGAATGAAATAAAATGGTGCCACAATTGTGAGATACATATCGGAATAATGATATATTTCCTGTGTTGGATCCGAAAGAAACATCCGCACGATCGGATGGCGAAGGATGAGAATTCCCACACACATAAACAGATTAAAAGCTTCTGTCTGAATCAGGCATGCCCGTACTCCCTGACGGATTCTGTCCTTCTTTCCAGCACCAAAATTCTGTGCCACATAATTGGAAATTGCAGTCATCATAGCATTATTTACAAGGACGGAAAGCTGGTCTGCTTTAGAAGCGGCAGTGTAACCGGCAACTGCTGCCGTTCCAAGAGAATTTACCACTGCCTGCATGGCCAGCTGTCCGATACACATAACCGACATCTGGAAGCCCATTGGAAAACCGGTTTTCAAATGAAGGCCTGCAGCGTCTTTCAGGTCATGAAAATCTTCTCTGTGAAGATGAAGAATCTGAAATTTTTTCATTCCTACAAGCAAGGAAAGTACAGCGGAAAGGAACTGGGAAAGTATGGTTGCCCAGGCTGCTCCTGCCACTCCCATATGCAGTGGAACAATAAATAATATGTCCAGAAAAATGTTCAAAACAGAAGAAAATACCAGAAAATACAGTGGTGTTTTACTGTCCCCAAGTGCTCTCAGCATGTTGGAGATCATGTTGTAAAAAACAGTTGCACAGGTGCCCAGAAGCACTACAAACATATAGTCATAGGCTTCTCCTGAAATGTCCTCAGGGATCTGCATCCAGCTAAGTATCTGATGCGCAAGCAGACAACAGACAAGGGTAAGAACCACCGTAAAGGCAATGCTCAAAAGAGTGGAAACAGCAATGCTTTTTCGCATTCCCTTTTCATCCTTTGCACCACAACGCTGCCCCAGGCAGATACCAAATCCACCGGTAAATCCATTGATAAAACAGAACACAAAGTAGATAATAATACTGGTGGAACCAACTGCTGCAAGGGAATCTGCCCCCAGCGTTTTTCCCACGATCACCGAATCTGCCAGAGTATAAAAAAGCTGAAACAGGTTTCCCAGAATTACAGGAATGGCAAATTTCAGCAAAGACCAGAACGGATTTCCTGTGGTCAGATCCATTTCTTTTGAACGAGACATCTGTACCTCCCTCTTGCGCCTCACATGTCCGGGCGCTATAATAAATATATAAACCACTTGGAGAATTGTATATGTCAATGCGAAAAATTCTGGTAGACGATACCAATAGAGAACTTTGCCCTCATGGAACCGAAAGCTTTCCAATGACAGTGAACCATGATGATCTCTGGGATTTTGAAGGAAAAAGTGTTCCCATTCACTGGCACAATGATCTGGAAATCAGCCTTCCCAGAAAAGGAGAAGCTGTCTATCAGATCTATCAAAAAAGCTATCATCTGAATCCAGGAGAAGGTCTTCTCATAAATCGAAATGTGCCTCACAGCTGCCATTCACCGGGCAATCAACCTGCCAGATACAGCACCATTCTGGTCCGCCCGGACTTTATATACGGAGACTTCGGAAGTGATGTGGAGAAAAACTGTTTCAGACCTTTTCTCCAAAACGCAGCAATTCCATGTGTTCTTTTGTCTCCTGACACGCCTTCCCACCAACAGATCCTGGAAAAGCTTAATCTGATCGAACAGCTTTTTGATCACAAGCCTTACTGTTACGAATTGAAAATCAAAGGACTTCTATGCCAGGTTTTCAGCGATATTCTCTTTGAGAGTCAGAAATATCTCTCCCATTACTCACCTTCCAATCAGCTGGAGCTTGAACGTCTGGAGCAAATGCTGAATTATCTGAATACGCATTTTGATTCTGTAATATCCTTACAGCAGCTTGCAGATCATGTGCATCTGTCCAGAGAGGTATGCTGCCGTCTTTTCAAAAAAATGACAGGCAAAACCATTACTGCCTATCTGGAAGAATACCGGGCAAAAAAGAGCTTCTCCCTGGTACAAAGCGGGCAGTATTCCATGACGCAGATTGCTGCTATGTCAGGCTTCAGCAATGCCAGCCGTTTTGCTAGCGGATTCCGCAAACATTTCGGCTGCAATCCCGGTGAATACAATTCTCTGAAAAGTCAGGAATAGTGCCAACGCAGTTTAACCTGTGTTGACACTTTCTTTTCACTGCACGCCTATTATATACCTGCTTGTTAAAAAAAGACGATTCTAACATTGTCATTTCTGATACAGATATTGACATTTTGTGTAAAAAAGTATTACAAAGTAATTTCCTGATCACACAAAAAAGCCCTCGAACGCCAGTAACATTCGAGGACTTCTTCTTTTATTTTTGTATTCAAAACTTGTTGAATTTTGGTCAAGCGGATATTCCAGGTCCGCTTCGCTACTTGATTCGGTTAAATTGCTAACAAATTCTTAATTGCTTCCATATACACTTCCACAGCCTCTTCCATCTCAGAAACCAGAATGAATTCATCTGCGCCGTGAATACGGTAATCCACACCCAGTTTCTCCGGACCAAATGCAATGATATTTTTCAGAGATTTGGCATAAGTACCGCCACCAATTACCATTGGTTCGTTCTTTGTATCACCGGTCACATCCACATAGGCCTTGTACAGGGCATTTACCAGCGGAGATTCTCTTGGGAAGAACAATGGATTACCGATTTCCCCTACCTCAATACGGCCGTTTTCATCTTCCAGGTTACCTTCTATACGATCCAGAATATCATCCTTTTTGAAGGTTACAGGGACACGGATGTCGATGGTGCAAGAGATCACGCCATCCTCTGTTTTTACGATTCCATTGCAGAAGGTCAGTTCGCCGAATTCATCGGAAATTTTAAGACCAACACCGGAGCCGTCACAGGCTGTTCCAATGTGCTGATTATAAAATTTAACAAAATCGTCTTCGAAGCCTGCCTTTGCAAGACATTCCATAGTAACACCTGCTGCGTTGATACCAAGTGTCGGTGTGCTGGCATGAGCCGGTACGCCTTTTGCATAAATGGAGATCTGATTTTCGGCTTCTGTAACTTTATATTCCTGCAGTTTTGTTTCGGAAAGCACCTGCTCCAGCTTCTCCTTAAGACCAGCCTCTGTCGGAATCACAGTGGTACAGTTATCGCATACTGCATTAGAAACAAAGCCACCATTCATGGAGATAATTCTGGTATTTTTGGAATATGCCATCATGGACATATAGCCTTTTTCACCATGAATACATGGGAAATTTGCATCAGGTGTAAAGCCACAGGATAACTCTTCCTCGACCTCATTATAATGCGCCATACATTTGGAACCGGTCTCCTCATTGCATCCCATAATCAGACGGACTCTTTTGTTCAGCTTCACCCCGGAATCCTTAAGAAGCTTCATAGCATAGAGTGCTTCAATTACAGGACCCTTGTCATCTGTAGTTCCACGACCGTATACATGGTCTCCATCTCGTGTCAGCTTAAATGGATCGTAGGTCCAGTCACCGCCTACAGGTACAATATCAAGATGGCCTGCAATACCCACGATTTCCTCGCCTTCTCCCATTTCGGCGTAACCGCAGTAGTTATCAAGATTTACTGTTCTAAAACCAAGCTCTCTGGCAATTTCAAGCCCAATCTCAAGTGCCTCTGCCGGTCCTTCTCCGAAAGGTTTCCCCTCTGACGGGGTGCCAAGCTGGGAATCAACGGCAACCAGCTTTCCAAGATTTTCAAGCATTTCCTCAGATAATGAATGAATCTGTTCTCTTGTATTCATAGGTGTTATATTTCCTCCAAATTCTATTTTTTCACAGCTGCTCCAACAGCTGCTTCTCCACATTTTCAAAACCGATTCTCTCGATAGTCTCCGCAAAACGTTCTCCCTTTATTCCATTGTCACAGAAGAAAAGAATTGCCTTTTCAATTACATCCAGCGCTTCTTCTTTGGATGTGAATATTTTGCCAAGTTCTTTTCCCATTGACACTTTCTTGCCCCAACGGCCACCTATGTATATCTTATAGCCGTAAGCGCCATCTTCAATGGTGTGGAACGGACATTTGCCAACACAGCGGCCGCAGTGCTTGCAGGCTTCTTTATCAATCTGAACTTTCCCCTCTACGACCTTTGCCACTTTATTGGGGCAAGCCGCTTCAATGGCGCATTTTTTGCAGCCTTTACAGACGTCTGTGTTCACTTCCGGAATTCTCTGACCGATAATGCCTACATCATTCAGATTTGGCTTCACACAATTGTTTGGACATCCGCCTACTGCAATCTTAAATTTATGTGGCAATGCCACATCTCCGTAGCCTTCATAAAAGCGCTTGTAGATTTCTGCAGAGATTGCGTAAGAATCCAGAAGTCCATACTGACAAGTGGTTCCTTTGCAGGACACTACAGGACGGACCTTTGCCCCTGTTCCACCTGTTACCAGGCCTTCTTTCGCTATAAATTTCTGAAATTCTTCAATCTTGTCATAGGGGATTCCCGGAATTTCCACAGAAAGTCTGGTGGTATACAGAATCTCACCACAGCCAAATTTTTCTGCAGCGTCTGCCATACAGCGATGCTGTGCTGCAGTTACTTTTCCATTTGTTGTAAGAACTCTTGCTGAAAACAGATCGGTTCCTCTGTTATTCAGAAAGCCCATTCCTTTTACCCTTTTTTCATCTTCCGGACTGATTGTTAATGCTGACATTTTTGATACCTCATTTCCTGTTGCTATTCACTGATAATATTTTCACCTGTGAATTCTATTATAGCACCTGAATTGGTATTTGAAAAACGTTTTTCTCTGTGGTATTGTATAAGCATATAAATAATACAAACCGGAGGGATAATTCCTATGTTAATTTGTGATTATATTGTAGAATCTATTGACGGCGACTACGCTCATCTGCGCAGGACAGATCTTCCCGAAGAAGAACTGAAGCTGGTAGCAAGAGCGCTTCTGCCATTTGACCTTACAGAAGGATGCAGATTACATTATGAAATGATGCAGTATACCATAATTGACTGATATATCCCAAAACAAAGCAGACAAGTCCCCTTCAAATTACATAAATAAAAGCCGCCGGCCTTTTAAGCCGGCGACTTTACCTATAAGTGATAGTCTTATTTATTAATCAAGCGGATATTCGCAATCTTCGGTTAATCTGCTACAGGAAAATTGAAACAGTTGACAGTATAATCCATCATCAGTTTTTCCAGATCTGTCATTTCCTCATCATGTGTGCTGATTCCGGCTCCCAGGTCTATATATCCCATATTTTCATCTGCTTCCGGCCAGAATGCAAGTCCGTCTCCATTTGGATCTCCGGTTTTGATAAAGTTTGACCAATACTGATTCATTTTTTCTGCTAATTCATAGTCCCAGTCTCTCCACTGTCTTACCTCCGGAACACCCTCACGCAGAGAATTAAATGCATACCACAGTTCACTTGTATGCCATGCCCACTGGCTTGCCCAGCCTCTGTCTGTTCCTAAATCTGACATGCTCTCAGGTGTACACTGGCTGAATAAGTATGTATAGTTTACTGCTTTTCCATCCGTTCTTTCTGACATCATCTTTCCGTATACTCGATTAGCCATAAGATTTCTGCTAACGTATGAACCAAGACCATAGGTTCCTAACTGACGGCTGACCATAGCTGCTGTATTGTCATCTACTTTTACCAGATTTTCAAAATCGTATTCATCATACAAATCACCAAGAAGTTCTTTGTATTGTGCATAGAAATCCTCTGCTGTGGATACCTTCGGATAGCTTCCCTCTCCCATATTCGTTCCGGACATAACAGAAATATCATCAAATACTCCATCATTAATGGCATCCTTAGTGCTTTCATAGGTGACATACAAACCATCCAGATTCATGCCTCCCGGATAATTGGAACTGGTATTGTCAATCAGCTTTTCAGCATCTATATTTCTCAGATCCTCAAGTGTTGCGTTCTCATCAAGTCCCAAATCTCCCAGATATGAAGTTCCTCTTTCTTCGGCACTTTCCTGAGTCTGGAATGGCCAATCGTAATTTAAACCACTCTGCAGGATCAATCTGTCTACTTCTACATCCATTTTAGGAGAAGCAACCATAGCCACTGCTTTTGAAGTACCTCCGGACTGTCCGCCAACCGTGATATTCTCAGGGTCTCCTCCAAAATTCGCAATATTTTCTTTGATCCATTCCAATGCTTTGATCTGATCCATCAGACCATAGTTTCCGCTCTGGCCCTGTTCCTCGCTAAGCTGCGGCAATGACAGATAACCAAAGACGCCAAGACGCTGTTCCACTGTTACCACAACGATTCCATTCTTTGCAAAAGCTTCTCCGTTTCCTTCCGGCTCAAAGGTATAGCAGCTGTTCAGTCCACCTCCATGGAACCACACATATACCGGTTTCTTTTCTGTAGAGGAAAGTGAATCTTCTGTTGTCATTACATTCAGATACAGACAGTCTTCACTCATTTTAGGAACTCCATCGTAATAAATATCTGTTTTATACGGTTCCACCTCTGCTCCGCCCAATACCTGCATCGGGATATCTTTGTAAGTGTCGCACACAAGAACATCATCCCATTTTTCCGGATCTACCGGTGGTTTCCAGCGCAAATCATCAACTGGTGGTGCTGCATAGGGAATTCCACGAAACTCCACAACTTCCTGATAATTTTCATCCGTACTGTTGATTCCCTGCACTTTTCCGTACGCTGTTTCAACAACGTTCTTTTCATTTTCTTCTGCATATACATGAACACTTCCCAAAAGTGTGGAACAGGTAAGTAATGCAGCTAATACGATCATCCTTTTCTTCATTTAAACAGAGCCTCCTTTTTTGATAAATTCATTTTTTGATATCTTCATTTTAAGGCTCCAAAAAGATAAATCCTATAAATTATTTTCTTTTTAAATATCACTATTTTGCTTTTCTTTTTTTCTTTCCAGAATGCGATATTCTGAAGGCGTCATGCCGCAGGATTTTCGAAAAATCTGAGTAAAATAGGACGCATCATTATAGCCTGTAAAGGTAGCTATATCCGTAATGTCAAAGTCTGTATTTTTCAAAAATTCTATTGCCTTTTTCAGGCGAAGTTCTGTCAGATACTTGGAAAATGTCAATCCTGTTTTATTTTTAAATGTTCTGCTAAGGTGTCCCACACTTACAAAATATTTATGTTCTGCAAGCTCATTTAATGTAATATCATCTGCATAGTGATTTTCAAGATAACTTAAAATATTTTCTATCAGAAGTTCATTTTCCTCGCTTTTCTCACAGACTTCTTTCAAAATCATAAGCAAATGCTCTTTCAGCTCATCTGCAGTATGGAATTGATACAGATCGATTTTAAAGTCAAACAGGAAATATCCCCCTTCTCCAGAGGGCACCTGACATCCGTTGTAATAGTTTTTTCTGAGGACAGAAAAAAGCTGTATGATTGCATTATAAAGGCTGTAAATATTTGCATGTTCTCTTATGCATTTGGCAAATAATTTGTCTATGATCTTTTCTGCCTCACGAATACGTCCAAATTCTATAAACCTGCTGAATATTTCCAAAGTATCTTTTTCCAGCAATTCCGTGATTTCCAGTTCTTCCTTCCAGAAAAACAGATTTTCATTTATTAAAATACGGTTATTGATTGCGTAAATACACTCTCTGTACGCCTTTTCAACTTCTGCTCTTTCTTTATGGATCCCACTGATCCCAAACCAGGAATCAGGGTCTATACTATTTTTTAACTGTAAAAAATCAGCTTCTCCAATACATGTTTTGAAGTCCATTTTTTCATTGCAAAAAAAGAGTAATATGCATTCCCCTTTATTTTTAAAATACCAGCTTTGTACACCTGCAGTAGTTCTTTTATTTTGCAAATAGTTTTTTATCTTCTGATATCCTGAATGTGAACCTTCTCCCTTCACCATAAAAAACCAGCAATGAACATTCCAAAGATCCGCAGGCATCAGATCATCAAATAATTTTTTGTTTTGTATCAATTGCGCAAAATCCAGATTCTCAACAACCCCTTTTAATTATTCATATTTTCCAGGTTATCAGACTGTGCTTTTTCAGCAAGAATATCCTTTATTGACTTAAGTAAGTCTGATTCATTGATCGGTTTTGTCAAATAATCCTTTACCTGATAGCGCAGCGCATTTCTTGCATATTGGAAATCTTCATATCCGGTTTCTATTACTACCGAGCATTTCGGCATATGTTCCTGCACATATTTTGCCAGTTCCAGACCATCTGTATTTGGCATCCGGATATCTGTAATGATAATATCCGCTTCGTTCTCCTGAAGAAATTCTATCACTTCTTCCCCGTCTTCAAAATCTCCATTCACCGAAATCGGCAGTTCTGATTTTTCAAGCATCATAACAAGTGCTTTTCTCGCATAGTATTCATCATCTACAACTAAAATTTTAAAATTCATTTTCATACCTCTTCTCGCAATACCGGAAAACGGACTTTCACACAAGTGTATTCCCCTTGATTACTTTCAACTGAAATTCCAAATTCTTCTCCATAATAGTTTTTAATCCTCTGGTGCACATTTATAAGTCCGATTCCAGAGGAACTAGGATTCACTCCCTGCTGCAAGTCCTTCTTAAGCTCCTGGTGTAACCTCTGCAGCATTTCATTGCTTATTCCATTTCCATTATCGCAAATGCTGATCTCCGCTATATGATCGGAACTGATTTTTCCAGTCACTTCTATCCGCCCTCTTCTTTTGCATGGGATAACGCCATGTTCCATTGCATTCTCCATTAATGGCTGTAATATAAATTTTAACATTTCGCAGGTCAGCATGTCCTCTTCCACGTTGTATATTACATCAAATTTTCCTGGAAAACGCATGGACTGTATTTTTACGTAACACTGGAGATTCTCAAGTTCCTTTTTCAGCTGTACAATATTCCCCCCTTTTACATTATAATGGAAAATATGGGACAGGCATTCTGAAATTTCCGATATTTTATCAATTCCATTTAGTTTCGCCAATGCACTGACAATATTTAATGTGTTGTATAAAAAATGAGGATTGATCTGGTATTGCAGCATTTGCAGCTCTGTCTTTTTCTGACTTATTTCGTTCTTGTATGCCAAAATAATATTCTCTTCAATACGGGATACAAGATCGTTATAGCCACTTACCATTGTGGAAATTTCCCTTGGTACATCCTCTTCCAATTGAATGTGCTGTGGCTTTTGTTTTTTATGCAGGGTTACCTGATCTAAAGCATCTGAAAATTCAGAGATAGGTTTTGTAATACGACTGATCAGCTGCATTCCGCCCAGCAGTAAAAAAACAAAAACCATCAAAACCCAAAAACAAAAGAGCATAATATTCTTCATACTTTTGAATACAAAGCTTTTTTGCTGCATGCATTGAACCAGATACCAGTCCAAATCATCGACTTTAACAACATATGCATTCCAGGCAGAACCATTTGCTTCCAGTATTCCCTGATGATCTGAATTTTCATAAATCTTCTTCACATCCTCAAGAAGAAAATTGTTTTCTTCTTCAGAAGAATAAATGATTCCGTTTTTGTTAAAAAGGCAGCATTCAATTTCATCGTTTGAAAACACGGAAAAACTTTTTTCTATTTCTTCAAAGTCCAGATCGATATAAATAGTAGCAAGCTTTTCATCCGATTCCACCGGATACATAGCATATGCGATTGTTAGCAATTTATAGGGAAGCAGGTTTATTTCGCCTTCATATATGTCTGTAATGTATTCTTCACTTTTATGGCTGACTTTCGAATAGACAATATGGTCTTGTGCCTGCTCAATCTGTGTCAATGAATCTTCCACAAAGTTACCATAAATATTTCCATTTTGGGTTAAAATCGTAGCACGTAAAATATAAGGGTTAATTCCACAGATATCTTCCAGAATACCATTTACATATTCTTTGGACGAAAGTTGTTTTTTTAAAGATTGTTTTTCATAATCATTTCGAAGATCTGTCATGATACCTTTATCAATTAAAGGTAAATATTTCAAATAATCCAGATTCTTCGTTATGGTCTCAATCTCCATCTCCCACTGACTGTTCATTCTGTGCAGATAAGACCAGTTATTTTTTCGGCCTCTCTTACATCAATGAAAAAAGAAGCACAAATTACAATTAAGGAAAATAGGAAACTGCATGCTAACCCAATAAAAAGCTGCCACCATACAGGTAATCTTGCAATTTTCTTCACACTCAGTCTCCTTTCTGCTGAATCAAAAGATCATTCAATTCTTTCAAAAATGATTTTTCTGTATCCCTTTGAGGGGAACTGATAAAGTTCTGAAATAAAGCATTTATCGCATCCGATTTTTCGGTCTCATAAGAAAATTCCTCCAGAAAAAACTCACCACTTCTGATACTATCTGTAAATGCCTTCGCATAATTATCTTCTATATCTACAGATTTTATACAGGAATATGCCCCGGCTTTTTCTGCATAATATTCACTGACATTCTTTGAAAAAACATAATCCAGGAATTGTTCTACCGCTTCTAAATGCTTACAGGAAGCGGAAACCCCCAGTGTTGCATCTATTTTTACCACAACCTTTGCCTGGTTTTCATTATATGCAGGAAACGGCATAAACAACAGATTTATATCCGGATTTATCTTTTTTATCATAGGATACGCCCAGTTTCCCTGAAAAAACATATAGGCTTCCTCATTTGCAAATTTTTTCACAGCTTCGTCATATCCTGTATTTACGGTCTGTTTCTGACCATATTTTCTTATTTCCAAAAATTTTCTGGTAGAATCAAGTGCGATAGAATCTTTATATAAGAAGGCATCACCATTCAACACATTCTGAAAAAAATCATCCTGGCTTCCCCTTGAGGACATGTCAATCGCATCCCACCCCTGATGAATCGTCCAGTTGTCTTTATCTGCGAAAACAATTGGAAGCTTTCCTGCTTTTTTTATCTGCTGCATCGTATCTATAAGCTCCGCATATGTAGAGGGAATCTGATATCCTTCCTCTTCCAGCAGCTTTTTGTTATAAAATATCCCTCTGTAATTCACAGACAATGGAAGTACATAAGTGCCACCAAGAAGCTTTAACTTTTCCAGAAAGTGTTCATTTACACAATGAGTTGCGGAAAAAGTATCCAATGCCCGCAAGTATCCACCCTTTACATATTTTTCCAGTTCATCTTTCTGCATTCCGATAAATTCAACAATATCCGGAAATTCTCCCTGAACCGCCCGTATTTGTAACTCCTGATCCGGATTTGGTACTGCCATATGTTCTACATATATCTCATCCTGTGATTCATTAAAATCTGCAATGATTTTTTCAAAAATATGTCTTGTTTCTCTCTTAGATGTAAGAAATACCAGTTTTTCCTTTTCTTTTTTTTCACTGTGTATTTGCTGCTTTTCATCTGCTTCTCTGATATATAACAGACAACAGCCTGCCATGGCGCAAACAGCAATTAATAAAAATATCTTCAGATTTTTTTTCATAAGAACTCTCTTTTCATATTAAATATATGAAAGTCAGCTGTTCCGCTCCTATGGCGCTCCCACAGCTACCGTCCGGGACTTTCATAGTAAATATAGTACAACCAATCAAATTATTATTCAATCGAATTTCCCAAACAAGCAAAAAAGTAATAGTGACTGATTCAAAAACTTATAGCACTGACAGGTCTGTTTTTTTATAATAAGCTCACTTGATTCGAAGGAGGAGATTTCAAAAATGAAGAAAAAAATTTTAACGATTCTTTTAAGCAGTGCTATGATTTTCTCTATGGGAATTTCAACCGTTTCCGCTGCTGCAGCTGATGACACAGCATCCACAGAAAGTATTGTGGTCAGCAAAACAGAAGGCATTACAGACACCACATATGGAAAGGTTCGTGGTTTTATTGACAACGGAACTTATACCTTCCGTGGAATTCCTTATGCAAAAGCTGACAGATTTGAAATGCCAGAGGCTCCGGATAGCTGGGACGGCATCCGCAATTGCCTCGTCTATGGTTCAACCGCTCCTATTACAAAAACGACCGATCCGGATGGCGGAGATTTTATCATTCCTCATCGTTATTGGGCACAGAGCGAAAATTGCCAGAATCTGAATGTCTGGACACAGGATCTGGATACCAATGCAAAGAAGCCGGTTATGGTATGGTTCCACGGCGGTGGATTCTACAACGGCTCCTCTATTGAAGGTGTTGCATATGATGGAAAGAATCTCAGCGAATATGGTGATGTGGTTGTGGTAACTGTAAACCACCGTTTAAATGTACTTGGTTACATGGATCTTTCCGATTATGGCGAGGATTATCAGTATTCCGGTAACTGTGGCACAGCAGATTTAGTTGCATCCTTAAAGTGGGTAAAAGAAAACATTGCTAACTTCGGCGGTGATCCTGACAATGTAACTATTTTCGGACAGTCCGGCGGTGGATGCAAGGTTCTCAACATGTTTGCTACCTCTGAAGCAGAAGGATTATTCGATCAGGCAGTAGTACAGAGTGGCGGTGAAGGTCATATCGACCAGGATATTGCAAAAAAAGTAACTGCAAAAACACTTGAGATTTTAGGAATTTCAGACAATGAAGTTGAACAGTTAAAAGAGGTTCCTTATGATACTCTTGATGCAGCTGCAACGGAAGCACAGAAACAGGTAGGCGAGGAACTTGGAACTTATGTAGGCTGGAGTCCTGTTCTTGATGAAGATTATCTTCATACTGATTTCCTGGATTGGACAAATGATGTTCCGGTTATGGTAGGTTCTGTATTTGGAGAAATGAATTGCTGGACTGCTCTTGATCCAAATGAAACCAACAAAAATTCCTGGACAGAAGAAGAAGTAGACGAAAAATTAACTGAAAAATACGGTGATAAAGCGGAAGCTGTAAAAGAAGCATTCCTGAAGGCTTATCCGGAAAAGAGCGCTTGTGATGCTTATTATGTATCCAACCGTACAGGAGACTTCGGCACACTGGCAAAGAGACTGGAATCCGGAGATAACAAAAACTACAACTATCTTGTATCCTATGAATCTCCACTTGACGGTGGTGTAAACTTATGGCACTGCGGAGAAATCCCATTTGTATTCCACAATGTAGACTTAGTAGCCGGTTCCTATGGCGGAAGTCAGGACGCTTATGATCTGCAGGATGTAATGGCAAGTGCATGGGTAAACTTTGCAACCACCGGAGATCCAAATGGAGATAATGTACCTGCATGGAGCACCTATACAGACGATAACAAATCTACTATGGTATTCGATACCACAAGTGGAGAAAGAGTTGGTTATGATGCTGAATTACAGGATCTGATCAGCCAGTAAATTTAAATAAGTCCTCTAAAGAATAACTCAATACAATAAATCCTCTTGAATTGATGGGTACTTAATAGTCCTGTCATTTCAAGAGGATTTTTTATTATATAGAAAGTTCTGCGTTAATTGTATCTTCACTGGCTGCCATCGCCTGCAGTGTCATAGTCAGCAGTTTTTCCAGTTCCCAGCCAAGCTGCTGCGCACCACGCTCAATTACTTCCCGGGAGCAGCCTGCTGCGAAGCCTTTGCTCTTGTACTTTTTCTTCAGGGATTTCAGTTCCATATCCTTGGTACTCTTGGACGGACGCATTAAAGCTGCTGCCCAAATCAATCCGGTAAGTTCATCTGCCGCAAAGAGCACTTTTTCCATCTCCTGTTCCGGTGCTACATCGATCGTTACACCGCAGCCTACGGTTATTCCAAATCCGTGAGATACCACACTGTGTATCACATCCTCTCCTACCCCTGCCTCGCGAAGCATTTCCGGCGCTTTCAGGCAATGCTCTTCCGGATAAAGCTCGAAATCAATGTCGTGAAGAAGTCCTACGATTCCCCAGTATTCAGCATCCTCTCCATATCCCAGTTCGTTTGCATACCATTTCATGACCGCTTCCACAGTCAGTGCATGCTGGATATGAAATGGATCCTTGTTGTATTTTTTTAATAATGCAAAAGCCTCGTCTCTTGTGATTGTTTCCATTGTTGTCACTCCTCGTATGTCTGTATCTGAACTTGATTTCCGGATTT
>CAKRRG010000014.1 GCA_934394545.1 uncultured Blautia sp. | reverse complement strand
GCGGCGGGAATTTCCTGCCGTATCTTTTGTTAAGAGGAGAAGAAAATGTCCGAGGGATACGAATACAATTTGTTGACACAGGAGCTGCTTCTTCAAGGATATACGGCGGAATACTATCCGGACTATGTTCGAATCGGAAACGGAAGGCTGGGAAAGTCACCACTTGAAAATTCATGCGGCGGTTTTATATATACCAAAGATTATCTGGAAAAGAAAGCATTTATGTCTGGCTGTGGTCTATACGTGAGTTGGGAAAAATGTATTAACGATATAGATTACCTGGAGGAAACATTCTGCTTTGAAAATGATAATGTCGTTTTTCGGTGTCCATGGCATAAGAAAAATTGTGAACAGAATCATCCCTTATTAAGGGATGATAACTTCGGCTTCTGTGCCTGCCATATGGTATCAGATTACCAGTATGAAAAAAGTGCAGAATATTTGGAAGACCAGGCAGATCAGAAAAAGGAAGAATTGTTTCAGAAATTTAAGGAACAGCATAAAAACTGTATTTGTAAGATGCATATGTCTTATAACTACGAGAAGCAGGAATGGAGCCTGCAATATAATCCGATGAGGTGCATGTGCGGACCAGGAGAGTATTGTATGCTGCGGGGCAGACCTCTTTCCAAAAAGACGGGGAATATATACTACGATCTAAAGGTATCTACAATCCGAAAAGATGATACCTTTTTTGCCGGGGAGCCTGTAGTGACGATCACAAGGGGGAAGAAATTTTTGCAAAGCAAGGTTTCAGTCGATATCTGTGAAGAAATTGTAAAAAGAAAACAGGAGGATATTTTTGATAAGGAATGGTGGAATGGCTATTCTATGCAGGCCTTGTACGATCCTGATTTGAAGGTGGAAATTCTGAATGTTAGAGTTGCTACGCGATTGACGCGAGATAAGGCGCAGGATATTGAGGATGAAAAAGCCGGAATATACATTGGCTATGAAGCAGACTTTGCGAAAGCGAAGAAGAAGTGGAAACAGAAACGAAAAGAGAAACGCCTGGAGCAGACAAAAAGAAAGATTGTGAAAAAGGGCTGGGAGTCTCTGAATGATACAGAACAAAGATTTATGAAGAAGAGACTTTCTGCCGAACAGATTGAAGCTTTGCAACAGGAGTGGGTTACGGCAAATGCGCATAAGGATGAGGCTGAGCAGTTAACCCTGGATTTATAAAATAACTTCGGAAAGGACAAATTAGATGGAAAAACGAAAGCTTAAAAAAATGAAGGTATTGGAACCATCGGAGGAGATGGTTCTGGCGGCAGAAAGTGATATTCCAGCTATCGGAAATATGGCTTATGAGAGAATGGAATATCCAATTGGTTTGTTCATTCAGGCAGAAATGGACGAAAATATCTTAAAAATTGGTTTTTTTGTTACAGATATTTTGACTGCTGGCGGAAGAAGACCTTTATATACCCTGTTCATTGATAAGGAAAAAGATTGCTTCATAGGATATGATTACCGGCTGAAGAAATGGACCAATAAAATGCTGGATAAAATTGAACTGCCAAAAGGTGTAAAGGGAGATCATGCCTGGTGTGATCTAAACAGCCGCAGTCAAATATGGGAAACCCTGGGTGAGGAATATAAAAAAGATAATGTATGTTATGGCCTTTTTCATTTTGAAGAACGGGTACGGGAAAGGCAAAAGATACAGAAACATTTAAAACGAACAACCGCCTGGGACCAGGTTATGAAATACGTCAGGGAAACTCCGAAGGACTGGGAGAAATGGCTGAAAAAAGTGGGAATTACACAGAATTACATTTTTTATGAATACTCCCGGAAGAAAAATATCACAGGCTACTGTACATGGTGTGAAAAGAATGTGGTGGTGAATGGCGTAAAACACAACAGGACGGGAAAATGTCCTAACTGCCGGCATAAGATCCAATATAAGGCAGTGGGAAGACAGCGCATGGTAAAGTCAAAAGAAGAAACTGCATATCTTTTGCAGACATGCGGTGATAACTTTGTTATTCGTGAATTCAGGGCAGATGTGAAATATGACATGGTTGCTTATACAAAACCAGTTTATAACTGGAGAGAGCTGCGACGATATGTATTTGATAAAGACCTTAACGAAAAAGAATTTTACTGGGGCTATTATCATGGGACAGAAGAGAACAGATGGATCCATGGGTCATTAAATACATACAACCCTTATTGCTGGGGAAATTGGGGATATGAACCCCGCTATCCGGGACATATCTACAAAAAGTCACTCCATGGAATAAAAAATAACCAGCTTAAAAGAAGCGGATTCCATGATCTGGTCAGAAAAAGCGAAACAGTAGAGCCGGTAACTTATTTTCATCGGTTAAAGCAATATCCTTATCTGGAGCAACTGATAAAAGCCGGGCTGAATGAGCTTACAAAGGAAATCATAGGAAACAGCACTTCTGTTTTTTATAAGGAAGCAGATTCGCTTGGACATGCTCTTGGGATTGATAAGTTCCGCCTGAACCGCCTTCGCAATAATCATGGTGGAAAAGTATTTCTGCAATGGTTGATTTATGAAAAGGGATTTGAAAAAGTGATAAAAGATAACGTGATTGCCTGGTTCTCGAAATGGCAGATCTGTCTGGAAGACCTTTTTTTTGTATTGGATCGGATGAGCCCGGAACAGATAAAAAATTATTTGGAAAAACAGGCAAAAGAAAGTGAAAAAAAGCCAAAGGAGCTTATTGGTACCTGGAAAGACTATCTTGACATGGCATCAAAGCTTGGTATGGACGTGAAGGATCCAATTATATACCATGCGAGACAACTGGAAAAACGGCATAATGAACTGGTTCAATTGATGATAGAGAAGAAAATGGATATAAAAGCCGAAGAGATCGCAGAAAAATTTCCTGGTATAGAAAACGTCTGTGAGAACCTGAGAAAATATGAATATAGCGATCATACTTTCCAAATTGTGGCACCGCGGAAAATCAAGGATATTCTGGAAGAAGGAGAAGAACTGCAGCACTGCATCATTGGAAAAGATACTTATTTTGCGCGTATGGTAAAACAGGAGTCTTATCTTTTGTTCCTGAGAAAAAAGAATGCACCCCAAAAGCCATATTATACATTGGAAGTAGAACCAGATGGGACAGTACGCCAGAAACGGACATATTTTAACAGGCAGAACCCGGATATTAAGCAGGCCGAGAAATTTTTATTGCGCTGGCAGAAACAGCTTTCGCGTAAACTTAATAAGGAAGATAAGATACTTTCGTTAAAAAGCCGTGATCTTCGAAAGAAAGAAATTGAGGATCTGCGGGAAAAGAAAGTAAAGGTGAACGGATTTGGATTCACTGGAAAGCTGCTTGCGGATATTCTGGAAGAGGATTTGATGGAGAACGCAGCATAATCAGGTAAACAAAAGAGAGAAAGGACAAAGATACTATGGCCTATATAATGTTTGAGGATAACCAGGTTGTTATCACTGGTAAGATTGCAACGGATTTTATATTCAGTCATAAGAGTTGCGGAGAATGCTTTTTTAAGACAGAGCTTCTAGTTAAGCGTCTCAGCTATTTTGTGGACAGGATCCCCGTGATGATATCGGAACAAATTGTAGATATTACGAAGAGCCGCGTTGGTGAATTTGCGGAAATTTATGGGGAGTTTCGTTCACATAATCTGCGTGAAGAAAACCATACTCGATTAGAGCTTTATGTATTTGCCAGGGAAGTGAAATTTGCAGAGGTAAACGACTCTAAGGCGGATTACACAAATAAGATTCTTCTGGAAGGTACAATCTGTAAACCTACAGTTTACCGAAAAACCCCTCTGAAAAAAGAAATTACGGATCTGCTTCTGGCTGTGAATCGGTCTTTTGGAAAATCAGATTACATACCCTGCATTTGTTGGGGGAGTACCGCCCGCTATGCGGCTGATCTTAAGGTGGGAACTCGTGTGATGGTCTGGGGCAGAATCCAAAGCCGGGAGTACAAAAAACGGATTGAGGAAAATGAAACCCAGAAGCGGATTGCATACGAGGTTTCAATAAGTACGCTGGAGGAAGCGTAAATGCTGTGTTTATAGTTTTTACGATAATTAAACGATAATAATAAAACTTTAATACTACATATTTGAAACTACGATGAAATTGACACATAGTTTCATGAATGATATTATAAAAATGGTATTTGGCAACAGATGTTGCATAAACTCTTATCTCGATTAGGTTCGGGATGGACGGGAATAACGATAGTGTGTGCAATTGCACCCAAAAATCACGAAAATGTTGATTTTTGGGTGCTTTTTTGATTTGGGAGGTGATTATTGTGTCTGAGAAATATTTACTGACGATTGATGAGGCTGCTGAATATTTCAACATTGGTAAAAACAAACTGCGCGATATGATAAAAGAACCTTGCTGCAATTTTGTGCTTTTCAATGGTAAGAAAGCACTTATCAAAAAAAACAGACTGGAATCATATTTAGACGAAACTGTTTATTTGTGATTGCAGGAAACGGAGGTGTGTGATAAGATTAGTGCTATAAAAAATTACATTTACGCACCTCTAGCTAAAAAGAGGTGAAAGAATGGGAAAAGATTTAAAAGGAAAGGAATTGGGAAAAGGTCTTACACAAAGAAAAAACGGGGTGTATCATGGAAGGTATGTAGACCGTTTTGGCGCCAGAAGATCTGTCTATGGTACAACACTGAAAGAAGTAAAAGCTAAGCTGGCAGAGGCGGAACTAAACGAACAAAAGATGTCAAACATTGTCGATGAAAAAATAACATTGGATGAGTGGTACGAAAAATGGATGCAGGTTTATAAAGAACCTGTTGTCCGTCTCAGTACAAAAACTGCATACAATTCAATATATAAAAGGTTGATTTCGCCAGTTCTTGGAAACACTCGTTTAGTAAATATCACCAAATTGATGATTACAGATTTGGTGAATAATATGTCGAAAAAAGGGTATCAGTATGAGTCGTTGAACAAAGTAAAGGTTCTTCTTATTGATATACTTAATAGAGCAATGGAAGATCAGTTCCTTATCCGTAATCCGGCAAAAGGTGTAAGATTGCCAAAGAATAAGCCGCAGAATGAGATTAAGGCGCTAAGCAAAGAGGATCAGACAGATTTTTTTGAATGTGCCGCCGGTACATTCTATAATAATATGTTTGTAGTTGCTGTGAATACCGGCTTACGTCCGGGAGAATTGTATGCGCTTACAGAAGATAATATTGATTGGAAAAATAATGTTATTCATGTGAATCGTACGCTATTGTATCAGAAATTGGAGGGTGATGACTGTAAGACGTTCCATCTGGGGCCACCAAAGACAGAAACAAGTATAAGAACAGTTCCAATTAATTCATTTTGTCGTAAAGCATTAGAAAAACAGATTGTTCAGCATAAAATTGTAATGGCGAAAACTTGTAGGAAGAATTTGGAATTTCCTGATTTCCTGTTTACTACGAAGTTTGGGACTCCATTAAATGCACAATTATATTGCGATGCAATTGATAGAATCGTGCAGGAAGTAAATCTGATGAGGGATTCGTTGGATTTGATGGAAACTTTTTCAGGACACTGTTTCAGACATACATTTGCGACTAGATGTTTTGAAGCTGGAATTGTACCAAAAACAGTGCAAGCCTATCTTGGACATGCTTCTCTTCAGATGACAATGGATTTATATACTGCGGTTATGGAGCATAAAAAAGTGAATGATATGCAACTTCTTGAAGACTCAATTGACCTCCCTGATCCAGCTGCTGAGATAAATTTATCAAATAATGAAAAAGTTATTAAATTTTGTGGGTGATGTCGTGGGGTAAAAATGGGGTAGTAAAGAAAAATGATATGGTGTGGAGCCTTGGAATCCCTTGATTTTACTGGATTTATTGTAACCAGATGGGGTGCAAATAAATATATTTATTACGTCTATCAGGCAACCCCGTATAACCTGTATGGAACACCGGATTTTAACAGCGTTTCCAGAGATTAAGAGATACGAAAATGGAGTAGTAAAAAAATACCCTTTAGGAATAAAAATCATCCTAAAGGGTATTTTACTCTTCTGCCACATGGCTGCACACTTCCTTTGAAAACGATTATCGTTTCCATTTTATTCGGGTATATAATACACTTGACGCAGAAATAGGTAAAAACTATAATTAACATAGCTGGAATAAATATTTGATATGCCAAAAGAAAAGGAAAAATAGAATGGACGTTAATTTCGAGTATTACAAGATCTTTTATTATGTGGCAAAATACCACAACTTTACAAAGGCAGCCCAGGCGTTGAACAACAGCCAGCCTAATATCACCCGGGCTATGAATTGTTTGGAACAGCAGTTGAATACCACTTTATTTATCCGCACTAACCGCGGCGTACAGCTCACCCCGGAGGGAGAACGGCTTTATACCCATGTGCTCAGCGCCGTGGAGCAGTTCCAGGCAGCAGAAGAGGAGTTGTCTGATAGCTCTGGATTATCCCATGGAAGTGTATCTATCGGAGCCAGTGAAACTGCCCTTAATATTTTTCTGCTGGATAAATTAAAAAGTTTTCACATGACTTATCCTGGAATCCGGCTGAAGCTTTACAACCATTCCACACCGGAAGCCATTGAATCTGTTAAAAGCGGAAAGATTGATTTTGCAGTAGTTTCCACTCCGGCAGAGGTGGATTCCCCATTGAAACAGATTATGCTCATGCCGTTTCAGGAGATTCTGGTTGGAGGCACTACTTTTACCGCCCTTGGAAGCCAAGAGCTTTCTCTTAGGGAAGTAAAGAACTATCCGTTGATTTCTCTTGGACGGGAAACTATGACTTATAAATTCTATAACAGCGTATTTTTATCCCATGGACTGGATCTTTCCCCGGATACGGAAGCTGCCACCGCAGATCAGATCCTTCCTTTGGTAAAATGTGAGCTTGGCCTTGCCTTTTTGCCCAAGCCAATGGCCGCACCTTCCATTTTGAAAAAAGAAATCGTACAGATTCCATTAAAAGACAAAATCCCGGAGCGCCAGATCTGCCTGGTCTATGACAGCCAGCATCCTATGGGTGCTGCAGCAAGGGAATTAAAAAATACAATTGTATCAGGAGTGGTGGCATAGGCTTTCGGGCAGGAGTTTTGTTTGTGAAAAATTATTTCGCTTATGGCCAATTAGCCGAAAAAGAATAGCGATTATGATAAAGCCATAGAGGGCATATCGGATAAGCTGGTATGCCCGGTTTAATTTTGCTATTCGGCACAATTATTCCCTCAAAAGAAAAAACTTTACATCCAAACGATATTGTGCTATACTTTTTAAGTCGAAGTGGTTGTACATTGATAATTTCAACACTCGAATATGCACCTGTAGCTCAGTGGATAGAGCAGTGGTTTCCGGTACCATGTGCGGGGGTTCGATTCCCTTCAGGTGTATTGCCTGGAACGATCGGGCGTTCCGGTGCGTTGTATTAAGGAGGACAAGAACTTGGATAATTTCAGAGAATGGTTATCAGATAACCTTCGCTATTTTATGCTTGGCGGAGCGATTCTGTTAATCGTGGTTGTCCTGTTTTTCGGTGTTCGTGCATTTATAGGAAGCGGGAAGGGCGATTCCGGCAAGGATACTACCGAGAACCAGACAACAGCAGACAACGACCAGGGAAATGTTCCTTCTTCTCCGGCAAATGATGGGGAGACTGACGGGAAGAAAGACGCCAATCCCATGGAAACAGCTAATGAAGAAATTACTTCATTGATCAAGAGCTATTATAAGGCTCTGGGGGATAAAGATATTACCACGTTACGTACTTTGGTTAATAATCTGGCACCAGCAGACGAGTCCAAGATTACCAATGCCAAGTACATTGAAGGGTATGAGACTGGTGATATCTACATGAAAAAGGGGCTTGATGACGATTCCTATGTAGTATATTCCTGTTTTTACTACATCTGTCAGGGGATTGATACAAAGGTACCTGCGCTTGCTGAGTTCTATGTTGTAAAGGACACAGACGGGAACTGGAAAATTGATGGCGCTGTTCATGAGGACAGCGACGAGATAACGAAATATGAAGTTTCACTGCGACAGGATGATGATGTGAAAAAACTGAAGGCCAAGGTACAGAAGCAGTATCAGGATGCGCAGACTGCGGATCCGGCACTTGCTGCATTTCTGGATGGTCTTGGGGATGATGTTACAGATTCTGCAGGGACAGCAGATGGAACAACTCTGGTAGTCACAGAGGACTGTAATGTGCGTGCGGCTGCCAACAGTGATGCAGATGTGCTGGGTGGTCTTGCTGCAGGCACTGAAGTAGTCAAGAAGGGTGAAAGTGGTGACTGGATCCAGATTGAATATGAAGGTGCTGAAGCATACGTTCACAGTAGCCTTCTTAAAGAGAAAACGGAATAAGGGCAAAAAAGGAACTGCCATGATGGCAGTTCCTTTTTGTTAACTAAGAAAGTCAAGCGGATATCTCTCCATAGGAAACTCCATTTTCTAATGTGATTCCCTTTGCAGCTGCCAGTTCACTGATCGTCACCAGCTGATAGCCTTCCTGAAGAAGCTGTGGGATAAATACTTCAGCAGCATCCACAGATTCTTTAAAAATGTCGTGCATTAAAATAATCTGTCCGTCACTTACATTGTCCATTACATTTTGCACCGTGGAATCCACATTCTGGGTTTCCCAGTCAAGGGTATCCAAAGACCAAAGGATCAATGGCCTTGCTGCAATTTCTGCCACCGTGTCATTAAAAGAACCGTAAGGCGGACGTACAACAGTGGCAATATGACCGGTAAGCTCCTGAATTAGCTGATCTGTACGGGAAAGCTGGCTGGTAATTTCATCTGTGGAAAGCGTGGTAAGATCCGGATGGTCATAGGTGTGATTTCCAAGCTCGCATCCCAGCTGCTCCATTCGCTTTACCGGTTCCTGAAAGTAATCCACTTCTTTACCACAGAGGAAAAAAGTGGCTTTTACATTGTTTTCTTCCAGGCAATCCAGAAGACGGTCTGTGAAATCACTGGGGCCATCATCAAAGGTAAGAGCAACCATTCCCTTCGGTTCCGGAGTGGGAGTAACTTCCACCCCGGAAATATCAGCTTCTGCTGCTGATGCCGATGCATCTGCCACAGAAGCTGTCTGATTTTCAGAAACAGAAGTAGGATCCGCTGCTGCAGTATTCATATAGAATACCAGTCCTTTCTCAGAACTGTCCTCTGCTGCCGTCGGGTCACCCTGCTGCGTGCCGTCAGCACCAAAGTGGTAAATTTCTCCGTCAATTGTGACATCACCAGTCTGAAGAACTCCGTCAGCATTAAGGTAATAGCGGCTGCCGTCAAGCTCAAGCCATCCGGTCTGCATAACTGCTTTATCATTAAAATAATAACGATGCCCGTCAGTATCTGTAAGCCAGCCCTTGTAACCTTCTCCATTTACCATAAAATACCAGTTGCTGTCTACGGGAGTCCAGATACCTTGTGAGGCTTCAGGAGAGACTTCAAAAGAAGAATCGGTAGTTTCTGCATCCGATGTGGGCTCTGGGGAAGGGGTATTTGCAATAGGCGTACTTGTAGGCGTTGTTTCCTCTGATGTAATCGCATCCGCTTCGTTCGTATTGTCAGCTGCCGTACCACCAGATTGAATCTGGGAATCATCTGAATTTCCGGCTACGAACATATCTGGGGTCTGACTGTCTGTAATGGGTGAACGGGAAGCGGAAGACTGTGTAAAAGAAATTCCGCATGCAAGACACATCAGAACAGCTATTGTCATCAAGCCCTTGTTCGTCCGTGGTTTATGGCCAGGCATATAATTCCTCCTTTATGTAATGATTTCATAATGTCAGAAGTTGTCACATCAAAACATCATTTCATTCTTTCTTAGTAATAATACAATATATATCAGAAAAAAACAAGACCGGCTTATTTTCTACATTGCTGGCAGATGCATCAGCGGGTGCTGATAAACGAAGTACAGTCAGAACAGAATTGTGCAAGTTGCTCATTTTATCTTGTATATTTCACAGAAAATCGGAAAAAGTTCATTTGAAATTTATAAGGTATTCTGTTATATTAAATACTGATGACTATAATAAAAAGCAAATACAAAAGCTTTTAAGTTTAATGTTTCTTATCCGTTACAAGGGATGAGAGCAGGAAAGAAGAGGAAACGGTTGCGTAAAAAATCCCATATTCTGGTAGCAAGATACCTGGCAGATCAGTTGCCTGCAACTAAGAGTCTGCAGTCTCACCGAAAGGCTTTCTGTATTGGAAGTATCCTTCCGGACATTAAGCCATCTTTTCTCACAAAGAAGCACGAGTATTTCGGTACCTTTGAAGAGATTCAGGGGAAAATGAGAGCTCTTATCGACAGCGATCCGAAAGAAAGCAAGGAACGAGTTTACTGGCGCAGATTAGGTGAAGTGATACATTATATGGCAGATTATTTTACTTTTCCACATAATAAGAATTTTACCGGTAATCTGTATGAACATAATAAATATGAGAAGCATCTTAAGAATCAGCTGAAACGCTACATAGAGAGCGGCGCTGCAAGAAGGATGGTCATTACCCCGATGGAATTCGGAAGCTTTCAGGAGCTTATAGCGTACATTGGAGATGCCCATGAGAGATACCTTCTTAAAGAGCGTAATATTGCAGAGGATATTCAGTATATTCTCAGTATTTGCTCACAGGTGATTCATGGAATTCTGCAGCTTGCTGCGAAGCGGTTGGGCAGAGAGGATGTTTTGGTTTTTGCTGCATAGAAGAAATGCCAGCATCGGAAAAACACAGAGTAAATCTGACAGAACTCTGAAGTTGCCGTGCTGGCAATTTTTATGCAAAAAAATATGAAATTTATTCGGATGTTTTTAGGAAGGTTGATTTAGAAAAGGGAGTATGCTACAATAATGCATGTTAATATTTCGAACGAAGTGTGTCATTGTTCACTTTATATGCAGTAAATAGTTTTTGAGGTAAGATTGCATACCTTTATATAGGGGAGTAAAGGGATGTTCATAAATAGAAGGGAGCATCTTTTAAATATGAAGAATAAATATCTGACAAAATGTTTATGTATCACCATGGCAGCGGCTGTGTCCATAGCCGGACCAGCCAGCACATTTGCCGCAGATGAGACAGCCTTGTCAGGAGCGGAAGCAGCTGTATCGGAAGAAGCAGCCAAGACCTCGTCAGAGTCAGTACAGATATCATCAGAGTCAGCACAGGCACCAGCTAAGCCAACACAGGTACCGGCCGAAGCAACACAGGCACCAGCTGAGCCAACACAGACACCGGCCGAACCAACACAGACGCCAACAGAGCTTACGCCGACACAGGCACCAGCCGAGCCAACACAGACGCCAACAGAGCTTACGCCGACTCCGGCACCATCAGAACCGGCAGAGACACCGGATGCTGCGCCTACGGTAACTCCGACACCAGGGAACACACCGACCACAATACCAGAGCCAACTGTAACGCCGGAACCCAGTGAGATCCCAGAGGTAAGTGTGACACCAACTATAACGCCGGAACCAGGTGAGAATCCGGATATCACACCTATCGTAACCCCGGAATTATCTCAGGAGAGCCAGCAGAAGGTAAATGCTCTGATAAAAGATATTGATAAGACTTTTATACAGAAATATAGCAAGAAAAAGGTCAAAAAAGTAAAAGCCCTGAGAAAAACTTACAACAGCTTTTCAGATCAGGAGAAGGCTGCGGTTTCTAACTACAAGCTGCTCACAGATATGGAGCAGACACTTAGCCTTATGTCAGCTTCCGCAGATGATAAGGACGCAGATAAGATTGACAGCACCACCACTCAGGCAATTAACGGGACACCAGTTTATTATGCATCCAATCTTCATGCTGGTAAGGAGTTTTATCTGAATAGCCTGCAGGAGAACTATCAGCTCTCTTTTTCCGATGATTTTGCAGATATCATGGAACAGATTGAGACAGAATACAAGGCGCAGAATCAGTTGACGGATGTATCGGATGCAAATGGCGGAATTACCACCTCTGCGGATTCTCTTCTTGTGCGTAACTGGCAGGATATCCTGGCAGTATATGTGTACGAGCAGAGTCTTCAAGGAGCCACATCTTTTACATTAGATTCCTCTTGCAAGGATGAGCTTGCTGCTATTTTTGCCAGGATGAACCCGGTTGTGAGAGATGAGAATGATGCCAGCAGGGTTACATATGGAAACTATCATATTAATTATTACATCAAGGAGAATAAGATTCCTAAGGATGAGAGAGGAATCCTTAAGAAGTATCTTGAGACAGACTGTAAGCTTCTCTGCGCTACAGTGACAGCTGCCAAGGGATTTGTAAGACAGAGCGTTGGAGATGATGTGTCAGAAGAACGTGTGAATGTTATTGCAGCTGCTTATTCACTTGTAGGTAAGGTGGGATATTTCTGGGGCGGTAAGTCTACTGTGATCGGCATGGACCCCAGTTGGGGAGCCGTACAGCAGGTTACAGCAGAGGGCAGTCAGAGTACAGGAACCTTACGTGCATATGGTCTTGATTGTAGTGGATTTGTTACCTGGGCAGTGATCAACGGATATGAAGACCAGGCTATGATCGCAGCCGTGGGAAGCGGTACTTCAGATCAGTGGGGCAGAGCGAATGTGGTAAGTGAAGCGGATGCCCAGCCGGGAGACCTTGTTTTCCAGCGTGGTCCTGAGGCAGGCAGTGCGAATCATGTTGGTATTATTTGTGGAAAGACAGATGCAGGAGACTGGATCGTAGTTCATTGTTCTTCCGGTAAGAATGGCGTAACTGTAGGAGAGGCTTACAGTGCAAGCTTCCGTTATATCCGTCAGCCCTCCTTCTATCCGAATGCGCAGCAGGTAGCGGAGATGAGGCAGAGCGGCAAAGCAATTGCCAATACCACGTTTATTACAGGAGTTGATGTATCCAATAACCTTCAGGAGCTGATTCATGCAAACCTGGTTACAACAGGAGATCTGGATACGGTTACCATAGATCCTTCTGGTGATGGAACGGTATCTCCGGGAAGTCTCTATGTGGCGAATAGTCTTCAGGAGCTGTTTGCAGCAGGTCAGAATATAAGTGTATTTAGTCAGGTAACCTATGGGGATGCTGCAGAAATGGAGCCTGGCAGCAGCCAGAATGTGCCAGCTGGTTCAGATAAGACGAAGGAAGCAGATTTTACAGACCTTATGGTCACCAATTCTCTTCAGGAGCTTTTGTCTGCCACAATTGGAATTCAGTAACGTAAAAGTGCTTCCGCACCCGGAACGGGGGGAAGCACTTTTGATATTCTGGCAAAGCCAAGAGGTTCAGAATGAAGGTTACTTCAGAGAATTATCGGTTGATACCGGATAATACGTCCTCAATCCATTTGTCAGTATTGTAATTATCATCAAAGAATTTCACAATTACTCCATATGGTTCTTTTTCATTGGAAAAGGCATTGGCTTCGTCAGTGTCAACATGCATGGCAAGACGATACCCCCAGTCAACACGGACTACTACATCCGCGTAGATCAGTGCACGGCCATAGCTTTTGGTCAGGACAAAAACTTCATCGTTATCCTTCACCTTAAGGGTGACTGCGTCAGCAGGTGTCATATGGATATGACGCTTTGCAACAATTACGCCGTGGTCGATGGTAAGCTCTCCTCTGGGTCCGATGAGGGTACAGCCCGGAGAGCCGGCAGTATCACCAGATTGGCGGATGATGCCTGGCAATCCGATTTTTCGGGTATCGGTAAGGGAAAGCTCAATCTGCGTTTCCTTACGGAAGGGTCCGAGAATCGCCATATTCTCATATTCTCCTTTAGGTCCCTTCACAGTAAGGCGTTCCTGACAGAGATATTGACCTGGCTGACTTAATTCCTTTATATAATGCAGCTGGGCATCTTCGCCAAAAAGAAAATGAAAATCTTCCTGTGAGACATGAATATGCCGTGCTGAGGTTTCAATAGGGATTTTGCTGCTCATGGAAATTCCTCCGATGCAATAAATTCAAATAAAACAGATGTCAGCAAGCAACTGTGCTGATACTGCAATAAATAAAGTTTAATCTTAATGAAGAAAAATATCAAGTCCTTTTTATAGAGGTATATACAGGAGTGTATAAAATGAAGAAGCACACAGACAGCGGTTTTACCTTTGATATTCAGAATGATCATGCTGTGGTGACAGAAATTGACCAAGATCCGCAGATTGTGGAAATCCCCAGACAGATTGAGGGGGTTCCGGTAACTGAGCTGGGAGAATATTTATTTTCTGGAAAAATCTGCCAGATTATCCGGATTCCGTCTGGGGTCAGGAGAATTGGCCGTTATGGTTTCTATAATTGCCGTAATCTGGAGCAGCTATGGTTCTCCAGTGATTTTACTGATCTTGGAAGCGGAGCTTTTACCGGCTGCCATAGAATCCGTAGTTTGGAAGTACAGATGAATGAGGAACAGTCCGGACTGAAGGAGGTCCTTTCAGAAGTGGGAGAAGAGCTGAAGGTGCATCTATACGGGAAGGTAGAGGCTATGCTTTGGTTTCCGGAGTATTATGAAGAAGGAGTGGAGAATACGCCTGCCAGGATCCTGATGACAGAGGTGCATGGAAGCGGCCTTTATTATCGAAACTGTTTTCAGGGAAAAGTATTCAACTTTCTGGAATATGATAAGCGTTTTGAGATGGCAAGAGCCCAGGAATCCGCGGATTTTCTAAGAGAAATGGTTTATGGAAGGCTGCATTGGCCAACAGGCCTGACAGATCAGGCCAGAATACAGTACGAACAGTATCTGAAGGAGCATATGGAACCGATTGTCTCAGATCTTATCAGACAGAAAAGAGAAGAGGAACTGGAATGGCTTCTTCGTACTTATCCCCTTGATGCTGAGCAAAAAGAACTTTTTACAGGCTTTGTAAGTCTGGCGGGTGCAGTGAAGGCGCCTGAGATTTTAAGCATGCTTATGGAATATCAGAGAGTGCATTTCCCATCGAAAAGGAGAAGTTTTGACCTATGAGTGATCATAAAGTAAATCCTGTTTATGATGCCCAGGAACGGGCACTGGCAGCAGAAGCTATCTGTCAGGATATTTTATCCAACGCCAAAAATCAGCTTTATCTGAATATGAGATTTATGGACTGTGCACTGTCTTCGCTTGTTTTTAAGGGGGATATGGGAATTCATCCTGCAGGAACAGATGGGCTGGCGCTATATTACCAGCCAGAGGAACTGATGGATTTATTCAGACGAAGCAGGGAACGGGTGAACCGGCTTTATCTTCACAGTCTTTTACATTGTATTTTTCTTCATTGTTTTCCGGAACGTGATCAGAATGGAAATATGGCAGTGGATGTACAATACTGGAACCTGGCCTGTGACCTGACCGTGGAGAACATTATCGACGGTCTTTATCTGAAATGTGTGCATCAGCCGGCATCCATGGTGAAGCGTCAGGCCCTGCAGCTGATCCTGGAGGAGGGGAAGGTTCTTACTGCCCAGAGAGTTTATAAGAAACTGAGAAAACTGCATTTACCAGAGAGCAGGATGCAGGAATTGCGTCTGGAGTTCGCACAGGATGACCATAGTAAGTGGTATGACAATCCTCCCAATAGTCCCCGGATGTCCCGGCAAAAAAAGAACTGGGAGGATATCCGGAATCGGATGCAGACTGAGATGGAGACTTTTTCCAAAGAAGCAGGAGAAGGCGGGGAGACTCTTGTGGAACAGCTGCGTGCCCAGAATCGGAATCGATATGATTATAAGGAATTCTTGCGGAAGTTTTCAGTTCTGAAAGAAGAAATGAAAGTAGATATGGACACTTTCGATTATATATTTTACAATTATGGAATGAATCTGTATGGCAATATGCCGCTGATTGAGCCTTTGGAAACAAAGGAGGAGCGTAAGGTAGAGGATTTTGTGATCGTCATTGATACCTCCATGTCTTGTAAAGGAGAACTGGTCCAGAAGTTTCTTGAGGAGACGTATAGTGTGCTCAGTGAATCGGAAAGCTTTTTCAGGCGGATCCATGTGCATATTCTCCAGTGTGATGAGAAGATACAGTCAGATGTGGTGATAAAAAATGCCATGCAGTTAAAAGAATATATGTCCTATTTTACAGTGAAAGGCGGTGGAGGCACTGATTTTCGCCCGGCTTTTTCTTACGTGGAGCAGCTTCAAAGAGCAAAGAAGTTTACCAGACTTCGGGGGCTGATCTATTTTACTGACGGATATGGAATTTATCCGGCGAAAATGCCTCCTTATGAAACTGCATTTGTATTTCTGAAGGAGGACTATCAGGATATAGATGTGCCGCCATGGGCAATAAAACTGATCATTGATTTGGACGAGGAGACATTATGAATATTAAACGAGCTAAGGAAGAGATTCGCAACACCATCGAAGCATATTTTTTAAAAAACGAATATGGAGAATATGAGATTCCGGTTGTGGCGCAGCGTCCTGTACTTCTGATTGGTGCGCCTGGAATCGGTAAGACTCAGATCATGGAGCAGATTTCCAGGGAGTGTAAGGTAGGCCTGGTATCTTATACCATCACCCATCACACCAGACAGAGTGCGATTGGTCTTCCTTTTATTTCCAGAAGGGAATTTGATGGGAAAGAGATGGCTGTTACCGAATACACCATGAGTGAAATTGTGGCTTCCATTTATGATAAAATCCAGGAATCCGGCCTTCGGGAAGGAATTCTGTTTATTGATGAGATAAACTGTGTGTCTGAGACGTTGGCACCTGCCATGCTGCAGTTCCTTCAGTGTAAAACCTTTGGAAATCATAAGATTCCGGAAGGCTGGCTGATCGTAGCAGCAGGAAATCCACCGGAATATAACAAATCTGTCAGGGAATTTGATGTAGTTACCATGGATCGTGTGAAGAAGCTTTTGGTGGAACCTGATTTTGATGCGTGGAGAGAATATGCTTACACCAGAGGGATTCATCCGGCGGTCATTTCTTATCTGAATACACGGCCTTCTAATTTCTATAAAATGGAGAGTACTGTGGATGGCCGGAATTTTGCTACTCCACGAGGCTGGGAGGATCTGTCCAGGCTGATACAGGTATACGAGAAGCTGGATAAGACGGTAGATCGGGAGGTTGTGGTACAATATATCCAGCATCCGCAGATTGCGAGGGATTTTGCAAATTATCTGGAGCTTTTCTATAAGTATCGTACAGATTATCAGATTGATGAGGTACTGAAGGGGAATATAGATGATGTCCTTGTGAAAAAGGCGGCACATGCTTCCTTTGATGAGAAACTGAGTGTTACCGGGCTTCTTCTATCCAGGCTGAATAAGGGATTTGGAAAGGTTCTGGAAGAGGAAAAGAAGCTTTCCGGTATTTTTCACCTTTTGAAAGAGGCCAAGGAACCGCTTATGGAAGCACAGAAGGATCAGCCGGTGGTTTATCTGGAAGACGTGAAAAAGCAATTCTGGGCAGAGATTGAGGCAAAGAAAAAAGCCGGTCTTTTATCCAGAGAGGAGCTTCATCTTGAACAGCAGATATTTGATATCCTGGAAAAATATATCAAAAATCTGAAAAAGGAGAATGTTCAGAATGGGGAGACTGCTTTTTCTCTTTTGCGAGACTGGTTTAATAAGGAAAAGCAGGACTATGAGAATGATTTTAAGGAGATGTCCGGACAACTGGAATACACCTTTGATTTTATGGAAAGTGCTTTTGCAGGTGGACAGGAATTGGTTGTTTTTATTACAGAACTGAATACCAGCAGCCCGGCGGTTTCTTTCCTTCAGGAGTATTCCTGTGAACGGTATTACCGTTATAACAAGGAGCTTCTATTTCGTGAAAATACCAGAGAGATTCTGGAACGGATACGGCAGCTGGGATAAGGAGACTGAATGAGAAAAAGAAAACCCTGGAAATTACTTTTTATTCTATTGTTTTTGATTGCAGTTTCCCTGGGAATCTATGTTTATCAGCAGCAGTACCAACCATCAGACTTGCTTGTGAAGGTAGGAGAAGGAATCCTCGATAATGTGCCGGAGATATTTTCGGGGGAACCTAAGGAAGTCCGGGAACTGCGGAAGAAGGACTTTGCAAATGCAGACTCGGAGAACTTGCGTCAGGAATATTATTTTGGCCTTCTGAATGAGGAAGAACAGCGGGGATACCGGGAAATGCTAGAAGGGATCAAGGCAAGGAAGAAGGAGTTTTATCTTACGATTTATAATGATGATACGGTAAACCGTGTTTATCATGCAGTATTGATGGATCATCCGGAACTGTTCTGGGTACATAACCGAAAGCAGGTATATAAAACCACTTTCTCAAATGCAAACTACTGTGTGTTTGCCCCGGAATATAGCTATAATGATGAGGAAATGCAGGAGATTCAGGCTGCAGCAGATAGGGCTTGTCAGGAGATAAGCTCGTTCGTTCAGGAGGACGCCGATGATTACGAAAAGGCGAAAGCGGTTTATACCTATCTGATCGATAATGCCGAATATCAGGAATCTGAAGATGACCAGAGCATGGCGGGAATCTTCTGGAAAGGACAGGCTGTCTGCGCAGGATACGCAGGGGCGGCACAGTATTTGCTGGAGTATCTCGGAGTACCTTGTATTTATGTGGAAGGTACTACTGCAGGAAGTACAGAAGGACATGCATGGAACATGATTGAACTTGATGGAGAGTATTATTATTTTGATGCAACCAATGGAGACCAGCCGGAATTTCTGGAAGGAGATGCAGTTCAGCTTGCAGAACATAAGACAATCATTTATGATTATCTGTGTCCCTTTCCGTCAGAGTATGAGATGACGTATACGCCATCTAAGGAGTTTGCCGTTCCACAATGTACGGCTACAGCCATGAACTTCTATGTACTGAATCAGGGCTGCTTCGATACCTATGATTATCAGGAAATTCTGGCTTATTGCCAGATGAGGCTGAACAACCGGGCAGCAGTTGTAAGGTTTAAGTTTTCAAGTCAGGAGGCTTTTGAACAGGCAAAGACGGAGTGGATTTATGGGGATGCCATTCAGGAGGCTGCCAGATATTATATGACTTTATATGGAATGAGTCAGGTAGAGTATCATTATGGAATTTTGGAAAATATGAAAACAATCTATTATATGTTTTAGGTGCTGGAAGGGAGGAAAAATATGGTTGAGATTTTGAAAAATGTTATGAATATTGCAGCCAGGGTTCAGGATATGCAGCTTGCAGGTACTCTGTCCATGGTTTTGTTTGGAATTATACTTGTATTTGGAATTATGAATTGTGTTCTTGGTTACCGGCTTCTCAGATTCTGGATGATGATTTTTGGGTTTCTGATGGGAGCAGGAATTGGTTTATTTGCAGTTAAACAGATTGGCCTTGGGGACAAGCTGTACTATGCAGTGGGTATGATCGGTGTGGGACTGATTCTTGCAATTCTTTCCTTTGCAGTATTTAAGGCGGGAATTTTTATTATGGGAGCAGGAATTGGTTTGACACTTACCGTGTATCTGATCCATCCTACTACTTCTTTCAGTTTTTTTATCTGTCTGTTGGTTGGCGTGGGACTTGGAATGCTTGCACTTCGTTATGAGAGAGAAGTGATCATTGTTGGAACAAGTATTCTGGGCGGAATTTTAAGCGGCTTTGCTACAGCCAAACTGGCGAAGATGGAGGAGATTCCTTTTGGTATTATTTTTTCCATCGGCTTCGCGCTTATAGGAATGCTGATACAGTTTGCTCTTAATAAGCCAAGAGAGGACGAGGAAGAAGAGGAGGAAGACGATAAGCAGCGCGAGGATGAGGACGAAGAGAAACCGTATGAGGATGATGATCTGTCTGAGGCAGACGATGAAGAAATAGACGAGATTCTTGATGAATATGGTGTGGATGAAGATGAAGTAATCGAAGAATACCTGGAAGATTACTACGGTGAGAATAAGAAAAATAAGAAGAACAATAAAAGCGTTAAGAAGAATAAAAGTAACAAGAGTAATAAAAGTAATAAGAAGCGAAGTGCCAGTCCGTATCAGAATAACAAGACCAATCAGTAAATAAAAACGCAGCCAATCTCAAAATGTTAATATTGTTATAGAAACAATGCATTTTGAAATTGGCTGCGTATTATTATACAGATTTAACCGGGTATAATCAGAACTCAATCTCTTTCAGATATCTTGACAGTGCGTCCTGCCAGGTTGGAAGAGGAATAAAGCCGTTTTCTGTCAGCTTTTTCTTATCCAGACGGCTGTTAAAGGGACGTGCTGCCTTGGAAACTCCATACTCAGCGGTGGTAACCGGAAGAACAGATACTTTATCCTCTGCATATTCGGAATGACCAAGCTCTACTGCCTGACGGAAGATCTCCTTTGTGAAATCATACCAGCTGATATAACCACCCTCGTTGGTTGCATGATAGTAACCATACTTGTCTGTAAGAATCATGTCCACCATCAGACGGGCGAGATCATAGGTGTAGGTAGGAGTACCGATCTGATCATTGACAACCTTTAAGGTATCGTGAGTTTTGGCAACATTTAACATGGTCTTGATAAAATTCTTGCCGTTTTTGCCGAATACCCAGGCAATACGGATGATAAAGAATTTATCAACATTGTTATAAACTGCAAGCTCACCATCCAGCTTCGTCTGTCCGTAAACATTAAGAGGTTTGTATGCTTTGCAATCCGGCTCCCATGGAGTGGTGCCCTGACCATCAAATACATAGTCTGTGGAAAGATACATCATTTTGATGCCTAGCTTTTTGCAGACTTTTGCAATATTTTCAGTTCCGAGCACATTTACTTTACGGACAATTTCCTGCTTGTCCTCATCTTCAGCTGCATCTACAGCTGTCCAGGCTGCGCAGTGAACGACACCGTCCACACCAGCCTCAGTGATAGCCTTTTCTACAGCGGCAGCATCTGTAATATCTACAGAAACATAAGGCATTGTAGTAACTGCAGTGCCATCCTGGATCCCGCTGTACTGTGGGGCAAGATCAGAGCCTATCCCTTCGTATCCGCGTTTCTTAAGCTCGTTCATTACATCATGGCCAAGCTGACCGGCCACACCTGTTACAAACAGTTTCATATCCAGCCCTCCTTAGCGGTTGCCGTACATTTTTTCGTAATAATTCTGATATTCTCCGGAAATAATGGTTTCCCACCATTCTTTGTTATCAAGATACCACTGGATCGTCTTCTTGATACCATCCGCAAATTTGGTTTCCGGCAGCCAGCCAAGTTCATTGTGGATCTTAGTGGGGTCGATGGCATAACGCATATCATGACCCTTACGGTCTGCTACATAAGTGATCAGGCTTTCCGGTTTGCCGAGTTCCTTACAGATGATCTTAACAATGTCGATGTTTGTCATTTCGTTATGTCCACCTACATTGTAAACTTCACCAACACGTCCGTTGTGGATGATCAGGTCGATGGCACGACAGTGATCCTCAACATACAGCCAGTCACGTACGTTCTCACCTTTTCCGTAAACAGGAAGCGGCTTGTCGTTTAATGCGTTCGCGATCATAAGCGGAATCAGTTTTTCCGGGAAATGATAGGGACCGTAGTTATTGGAGCAGCGGCTGATGGATACAGGCAGACCATAGGTTCTGTGATAAGCAAGAACAAGAAGGTCAGCAGAAGCCTTGGAGGAGCTGTAAGGACTGCTTGTGTGAATCGGAGTCTCCTCTGTGAAGAACAGGTCTGGTCTGTCAAGGGGCAGATCGCCGTAAACCTCATCAGTGGAAACCTGATGATAACGTTTGATTCCGTATTTGCGGCAAGCGTCCATAAGAACTGCAGTACCAATGATGTTTGTGTTCAGGAATACTTCCGGATTCTCAATAGAACGGTCAACGTGGCTTTCTGCTGCGAAGTTTACAACCATGTCAGGATGCTCTTCTTCAAAAAGCTTGTAAACAGCTTCACGGTCTGTGATGCTTTCTTTTACAAAACGGAAGTTGGGATTATCCATAACCGGTGCAAGTGTGGAAAGGTTACCTGCATAGGTAAGGCAGTCCAGGCATACAATACGGTAATCAGGATATTTTTTTAACATGTGAAAAATAAAGTTGCTTCCGATAAATCCGGCACCGCCGGTAACGATAATATTCATTATATAAATTCTCCTTTGATCTTATTTTTATATGTGGAGCTGCTATCAGTGCAGTACATCCATATATTTGCCATCCAGTACATCCTTCAGATACTGACCGTACTGATTCTTCTTAAGTACGTTGTAAACTTCCATTACATCATCTTTGGAAATCCAGCCGTTTAAGTAAGCAATTTCTTCGAGACAAGCAATTTTACGATGCTGATGAGTCTCAACGGTTTTTACGAAGTTGGTAGCATCTACAAGGCTCTCATGTGTACCTGTATCAAGCCATGTGAATCCCTGGCCAAGAAGCTCTACATTTAACTGGCCTTTTTCCAGATAAATACGGTTCAGGTCTGTGATCTCCAGTTCACCGCGGGCACTTGGCTTTAAGTTTTTGGCATATTCAACAACTTTGTTGTCATAGAAGTAAAGTCCGGTTACACAGTAGTTGCTCTTGGGATGTTCCGGCTTCTCTTCGATAGAAACTGCCTTTCCTTCCTGGTCAAACTCTACAATACCGAAACGCTCAGGATCGTCTACATAGTAGCCGAATACAGTAGCACCTCTTCCGGAGCTTGCGTTCTCAACAGCTGCTTTCAGACGTTTCTTAAGACCGTGTCCTGCAAAAATGTTGTCACCAAGAACCATGGCAACGGTGTCATTTCCAATGAATTCCTCGCCAATGATAAAAGCCTGTGCAAGTCCGTCCGGACTTGGCTGTACAGCGTAGGTAAGAGAAACACCGAACTGATGTCCGTCACCAAGAAGCTCCTTAAAACGTGGAGTATCCTGTGGTGTGGAAATGATCAGGATATCGCGGATTCCTGCACTCATAAGAACGGACATCGGGTAGTAGATCATTGGTTTATCGTAGATCGGCAGGAGCTGTTTGGAGGTAACCATGGTTAATGGGTAAAGTCTGGTACCGGAACCACCGGCTAAAATAATTCCTTTCATAAATAGCATTCTCCTTTGTTAGATTTGTGTCAGGGCAAATAGAGTCGTTCGAAAGCCCTGACCTGTGTCTGTAAGTGTATTATAAAAGGTGACCTTACGTCACCTTCAAGAGTTTTTTAACAATTATTTCAAATTTGTTACTTTTTCACAAAGAAATACACCTGCATCCTTGGTAATATGGAAGCCATTTTCTGTTTTTTTCTTTACAAGGGCGCGGAAATCCTTGTAACGATCTGGCAGATACTGGTTTTGGTTACCGTGACAGGAGAGAATATAGGAAATAAGAGGTTCGGCATCTGTTACGACCAGTTCATCTTCATAAGACTTCCAGGTGATCTTCTGAAAATAGGGGGAAAGAATGTCTGTGCCGTTTTCCCGGCCAAATCGTTCATACAGCTTATCGGCAGAAAGTGTGATACGTTCATCAAAGGACTGGACCAGAAGACTGACCTCCCGCATATGTGTGGAACCATAGGTGCTGCAAAGAAAATGTCCGCCGGGTCTGAGGATTTTTGTTACATTTTGGCAGACCTTGCCAATATCTTCGCAATAAAACAGAACATGGTTGGCAATTACAAGATCGAAGGTTCCAAGCCGTGCCGGTATGGAGTGGCAGTCAAAGGCTCTGAAGGAAAAACGGGAATCCCTTCCTCCGATGGCACGTCTGGCATCACGAAGCATTCCCTCGGAAATGTCAGAAAGCGTAATGTGAATATTTTCCGGAAGCCTTGAAAGATTCTGGGTCCATAAGGCTCCGTCCCCACAGCCAAGTTCCAGAATATTCATGCCCTCCTGAATCTGACATTGTTTATAGAGCCAGGGAAACCAGCCTTCCGGATTAACGGAATAAAGGCTGTGCAGATTGATCCTGGAAGAAATATTGGAAGCGTTCTGGTACTGGTTCTTGAGACTTTTTTCCATAACGGTCAGATGAATCAGATCCAGCATACGGCTCCAGTCTACTGTGTGCTCTTCGGAAATGGCCTGGGCGGTGTCCTTGAGCGTTTTTTCCACAAGCTGCATCTGCTCAATGCGGTCCTGTACCAGTTTCAGCTGTACGTTCAAAGCGTTCAGCATAAAATGGCTGTCAGGATCCTCAATCGTCATTTCCCGGATGTCCTCCAGGGAAAAGCCAAGATATTTCAGAAGCAGGATCTGCTGGAGCCTGGCAAAATCGGTGTCTGTATAAAATCTTGCGCCAGAGTCGGACACAAGGGAAGGTTTTAAAATATCATGCTGGTCATAATAGCGGATGGTCCGCAGAGTCACTCCAGCCATCCGGGCAAATTCGCCAGAAGAATAGTATCCGTCTTTTTTCAAAAAATGCCTCCCTGGTATCATAGTCGGGGGCTTCTGCCCCTTAACATCTTATTATAAGAAAAAAAAGCTTTTGGTGCAACGGGAAAGTTAGAGGAATGGTGTCGAATCTTGTCAAAAATGGGCGAACACTTTTTCTTGTGCTTTTTAGGGGCGTGTGCTAACCTTTAAGAAAGGTTGGAAGACCTGGAGATATTTCTGGTTATTGTTTCGTTGGAGAACAGTAACAATTCTTAGAAACTGGCAGTTCTGTCAGTCTTTTTCCACAATAAAATGTAAAGAAGAGAAGAAAAAAGGACAGGAGGTTAACATGAACCTATTTGATTTTACCTACTGCGGAAACTATAACCGGCAGATCCAGAAGCTGGCCCGGGTAGCCCCGGAAAAATGGAGCTTTGGAGAATCCGGGGACAATGGGATCCTGAAGGGCTACCTGGAAAATACATTCCGCAGACTGTATGAGGAGGGCAAGGTAACAGAGGAAAAAGAATATGCCCTTTTCCATACAGGACTCTTTAATCAGTATTATCAGCCAATTTATGCGTATTTTGTACCGAATATCGTGCCGGACAGACAGAAATGGTATCTGGAAGGATTTTATACAGACTACTCACTTTTAAAAATTAAAATCACAGACTTGCCGCCTAGAGCTACATATGTGGAAAACCCTTCCGACCTGGTGTTTGACACCAAATTGCCGGTGGTACCCCAGTATGAGCATATTTTTGATGACGAGGAAAATGTGCAGCGGCTGCCAATGGCAGTTCGGGAAAGCGGAATGCGGGTACAGCTTTTTGACGGAGCACTGCAGCAGACACGGAGAATCCTGGAGTCAGATTACAAAGCCGCAATTCCGCAGTATTATAATCATTCTATTCAGCTTTTGATCCCAATCTGCCTACAGAATCCAGGGATTCCGGATCTTGCACTTGCCTGTATGAAAACCCCGGATGGGACAAAGTATCTGGGAAGAACCTGTCTGACACTCAGAATGGCCTATCACAATGCAAGGCTGCTGGCACGGCTTGACGGGAGCTGGCTGCATGCGTAATGATTCCTGCAATTTGGGGGTAAATTTATTCATATATAGTCTGTTCAAAATACAAAAAAGATGTTACAATCTAAAATCATTACAGAAGAGAACACAGGAGAAGTCATGAGAATCGAATTAAAAGACGAAAATCAGGAAGAACCGCAGAAGATAGATGAGAATGATATACGGTATAAGCATGAGTCGGATCTGACCAGGAAAGAGAAGCGGGAGCTTGAGCGAATGAAGCTGTCCGATATGGGATTCATGGGGAAGCTTCAGTATATCTGGGCTTATTATAAGCTTCAGATGGCTGCAGTGGTGGCCGTAGTCGCACTGGCCTTTTTTGTAAAGGATCTCTATCAGAATTCCAAAATTCATAATGTGCTTACCTTTATGGTGATTGATTCTTATGGAGCCAGGCAGACAGAGGCAGAAGAAGCCGTACAAAAAGCACTGGGAATTGAAGACGATCCGTACCAGATTGTTACAGTAGATGAAAGTCTCCGCACAGATTCAGATGGCGTTGCATTGGAAAGCTATAGCCAGATGGCATTTACGACCAAGGTCGCAGCGCGGGCAGTGGATCTGTTGGTTGGTTCTTCAGAATATATGGACAGTTTTCAGAATAAAGAGGAGTATTTCGCAGATTTAACACAGCTTCTTCCAGAAGAAGTTTATGAAGCATTTGGCGACCAGGAGGATAAATATAGTATAAGCATTACCTCTGATCAATTGGCAGATGATTTTGAAGTTGGCTACGAGCCAATTAGAATTGGTGTTCTGGTAAATTCAGAGAATAAGGAAAATGCAGTAAAATGGTTGACCCAGCTGGTAAATGGACAGTGAAGAACTAAGAAGAAGGCAGAAGATGTGTTAAGAGTAAACCACATCCTCTGCCTTTTGTATTATCGTTTTCGTTGATAATATTTTTCAATGAAAGCCAGAATTCCATAAAGGATCATGGCAATGATACATAAAATCACTATAGACATCAGCACCCAGGTAAGCTTGAAGAAGTGAAGCCACAATCTGATAGATAAGATATTTTCATGGACAACAGGAGCGGATAGAATATGAAGGTTTTGCTGGTCGGAAATACCGGTTATATAACAGAGACATTTATAGAAGAAGCCTTTCCGGAATGTCAGGTAATGGTGCTTGGAAATAAAATGTTGAAAACATCGCGTAAGAAGCAGATTGTTTCCAGAGCATTTCCAAAGACAGAACTGGAATTTGGTGATATTTTTAAAACATATGAATTTGAAGCAGTGGTGTATTTTTCAAATTATCTGACTTTTCATGGGGAACTGGAAGGAGAAGCGGAAAAAATGCGTAAGCTTCTTCAATACTGCCGGAGAGGACAGGAAACGCATTTCCTTTATGTGACAGGTCCGGAGGGAATGTACGATACACCTACCGGTAAAACTCTGCTGGTACAAAATGCTGAGGATGTGTGCAGGAGATATGCAGGTTTGTATGGTCTTAAGGTGAAAATCCTAAGGACACCGTATTTATATTCCGGAACCTACAGTAGTGACTTCTTTTATCGTTTATTTGAAACAGCAGAAGACAGACACAAGCTGTTCTTTCAGGAATCAACAGAGCAAAAGGCATATTTTTTGTATCCGATGGATCTTGCAGAACTGATACACAAGCTCTATGATAACTGGGATGATAAGGATGAAATTCTGAATGTGCCGGATGTGTTTCACATCTGTTTCTGTGAGATAACAGAAGAACTGAAAAAAATGATTCCCGGGGTTTTGGTTACTTATGTAAATAGCGCTGTGGCAGAGCGAATAAAAGAAGACGATAAACAGATTCGCATAAAATATAACTGGTTTCCGAAAATTTCAGTGTTGGATAATATTTCGGAAATGTACGAAGCGTATAAAAAAAAGACACATAATAACGAGGAAAAAGTGAACAGACTCACAGGCTTTCTAAAACGGAGCAAAAAGGCTCTGAGAGTTTGTGAATTCGTGGTCTGCTTTTTGGGTTTTGAATTCTTGCAGTATTTTCTTGGAAATCAAGCCAGATTTGAGATGATCGATCTGCGTCTTGTGTTTATTGTCTTATTCGGAAGCCTATACGGGCTGGGCTATGGAATTGCCGGAGCGGCAGCGCAGGCAGTATCCTTGCTTCTTGCGTATGAACGTGAGGGAACAACCTGGTATACCCTTTTTTACGAACCTTCCAACTGGATCCCTTTTATTTTTTATTTCGCAGTAGGTGCAGTATGTGGTTATGTGCGTATGAAAAACAAAGAAACTATTGAATTTGTATCCGAAGAAAATCAGTTGATCCGGGACAAATTTCTCTTTATGCGGGATCTTTATCAGGATACGCTTCAGGATAAAAAAAGATACAAAAAGCAGATTCTTGGCAGTAAGGACAGCTTTGGAAAGATTTTTGATATTACCAGAAGGCTGGATACTGTACAGCCTCAGAAATTGTTTATCGAGACGATACACATTATGGAGGAGGTTCTGGAAAATGAGACCTTCGCTTTTTATTCCCTCAGTCAGAAAAGCGGATATGGCAGACTGGAAATTACGTCTCCCGGAGCCCGTGATATGTATACAAGCTCTATTAAACTAAGTGAATATTCTCTGGCTATGGATACTCTTGAAAAAGGACAGGTATGGGCGAATCGGCAGTTTATAAATGGCTATCCTATGTACATGGCAGGGATACGCAGGGAGGGAACGCTGGTTATGCTGATCTGTATAAAAGAGGCTGGAAACGAGCAGCAGACTTTGTATTATATGAATTTGTTCCAGGTATTGTGTGGACTGGTAGAAACCTCTCTTCTGCGTGCTCTTGAATATCAGGAAGCCACAGAATATAAGAAATATGTGGAGAAAACAAGACTTCTGAAGCCAGAATACTTTGAGAAACGACTGGAACTTCAGCATTCCATGCGGGAGCAGAAACTGGCCTCTTATATCCTTCTGAAACTGAGCTATGAGAATATGACTCTTGAGGAGGCTGATGATGCTCTGGAGTGTTGTGTCCGGGAAAATGATATCAGAGGAATTTCCCCGGAAGGAGATTTGTTTCTGATCCTTACGCAGGCAGATTCTAAAGCTCTGCCATTTATTGTTGAAAGATTGAAAAGAAAAGGATTTGACAGTAAGGTAATTGATGTTCCGGCGAAAAAAGGCGAACAGGAAGCAGGAGAGACACTATGAGTGAAACAGCAATTGGAATTATAATGCTTGTGATCCATATCGTGATCTGCGTATTGATCTGGCTTGGAATACGTACCGGTTGTCTGAAGGTGAAAATGTACATGCTGCCTCTTGCTGTGTTTGTACCAGTGTGGGGACCCATATGTGTCCTTCTCATACATATCCGGATTTTTTCAGGAGCAAGGCAGACGAAAGGCTTAGGAGTAGAGAAGCTTCAGGTTAACGAAGAAATTTATAAGAATATGTTCCAGGCTAGTGAAGAAGATGATAAAGATGTAGTTCCCCTGGAGGAAGCGCTACTTTTGGATGATCCTTCCAGACGCAAGGAACTGATCATGGATATTTTGAATGATAATCCGGAAGAATATGTGGAATTACTGAGGCAGGCACGTATGAATGAGGATGTAGAGGTGGTTCACTATGCCATTACAGCTCTGGTGGAGCTTTCCAAGGAATATGATTTCAGATTGCAGAAAATAGAGAAGAAATATCTGGATACACCGGATGATCCGGCTATTCTTGAGGAATACTGTGATTTTTTAAGAGAATATCTCAGTCAGGGATTTATGGAAAAGCAGATGGAGCAGATTCAGAGGAACCAGTATACCAGACTTTTGCAAAAACAATTGGAACAAAAACCAAAGCTTCATACCTGTGTGTGCCTGATGGAAAATCTTATGGTACAGAAGGATTTTGGACTGGCAGAAAAAACACTGGAAATCATGGATCAAAACTGGCATAGAAGTGAAGAATACTGGATCTGGAAAATACGATACCTGGCAGAAAGGAAAATGGGAAAAGAACTGGAAAAAAGCCGGAAGGCTTTAGAAGAAGAGCATATCTATCTTTCCTCAAAAGGAAGGGAGGCACTAAGCTTTTGGCTGAATTAGTAAGAAGAATACGAAGCTTTCAATTTAAAGGAATCCTAGTGATTCTGGGCTGTTTTTTACTTATGGGAGGGATTTTATTTGCAGAACGTTCTGGCCTTTCTTATAGGGAAAATCAAAAGGAACTGAATTATCTGGATAAGGAGAAACTGATTACGGAGAACATGGCGGCAAAGACATTAAAGCCCACCTGTCTGGTGCTTATGGACAGCAGTCAGGAGAACAGTAACATGGCATGGGTGCAGTTTGAACAGATGTTCAAAGATATGAAGGTCGGCATTAAACTGGTGGATATCAGTTGTGAAGCCATGCCGGAAAATCTGTCCGCATATGAGACCGTAGTGCTTCTTTTAAGTGATCTGAATCCTCTGAAAGAAAATGTTCTGAAGATCAGCAATTGGGTAGAGAATGGAGGGAGTGCAATGTTTGCCCTTACCCTTCAGAAGGATACCTATGTATCTCTGATCGAGCAGAAGCTTGGAATTCTGTCTTCAGGTTATGAAGAGGTTTTGGTAAACAGTATTTATTTTGACAGAGAGTTTCTCATTGGAGGAGGAAAGGCCTATAAGATCACAGATGCCTATGAATCTGCCTGGGCAGTGGAATTAAGTGAACGGGCAAAGGCATACGCCTGGGCAGATGATCCTTCAGGCGTTCCCCTGATCTGGGAATCTGATTATGGAAAGGGAAAATTTGTAGTAGATAATTTCGGGTTTTACGAAAAGGCCTGCAGAGGCTTTTACGCTGCATCCTACAGTCTTCTTACAGATGTGGGTGTATATCCGGTGATCAATGGCTCTGTATTTTATCTGGATGATTTTCCATCTCCTGTTCCAAGTGGTGATGGAACCTATGTAAAAAGGGATTATGGCACAAGTATTGCTGATTTTTATACCAATATCTGGTGGCCGGATATGCTTGCTCTTGCCGCAGACCACAATGTAAAATATACGGGAGTTATGATTGAGAATTATGAGGATGATACTGACGGTGTAGTCCAGTCTCAGGAAGATATACAGCGTTTTCAGTATTTTGGAAATATGATCCTTCATCAGGGAGGAGAACTGGGATATCACGGATACAATCACCAGCCTTTCAGTCTTTCGGATACAGATTATGGGGATATACTTCCATATAATACCTGGGATAGCTTTTCGGCTATGGAAAAGGCCATGAAGGAGCTGATCCGCTTTGGAAAAGAAATGTTTCCAGAGGCAGTAATGTCTGTCTATGTTCCGCCCTCCAATGTTTTGTCAGAGGCAGGAAGGGCATTGCTTGGATCTTTGTATCCCCAGATCCGCACCATTGCCAGTAACTATTTCTCTGGAGAATTTGCTTATGTGCAGGAATTTGAAGTGGCAGAGGACGGAATTGTGGAGCAACCACGTATTATTTCCGGTGCGATCATTGATGATTATATGCAGATGGCAGCACTGTCAGAGCTTAATATGCATTTTGTGAATACTCATTTTATGCATCCAGATGATCTGCTGGATGAAGACAGAGGTGCAGATATAGGCTGGGAAAAACTGAAAAACCGATTGGATGAATACATGACCTGGCTGAATGAAGCCGCTCCGGTACTTCGTAATCTTACGGGATCGGAGCTGTCTGGTGCAATTGAAAGGTATGGGGCTCTGACCGTTGAAAAAGAGATTACGGAGAATAAAGTCTCTCTTCATTTGGGGAATTTTTATGATCAGGCGTATTTGCTGGTAAGACTTAACAGAGGGACTCCGGTGAAAGTAAATGGCGGTGAGCTGACCCAGGCTGCAGGAAATCTGTATTTGCTGTGTGCTTCACAGAAAGACGTAACAATTGAACTGGAATAAGTGTGGCGAAAAGGAGAAAACAGTGAGAATCTGTCTGGTATTGGAAGGATGTTATCCTTATGTTTTTGGAGGTGTATCCACATGGATGCACCAGTATATCAATCAGATGCAGGAGCATGAATTTGTTCTTTGGGTTATTGGAGCAAATGCAGAAAAAAAAGGAAAATTTGTTTATGAGCTTCCCAAGAATGTGGTGGAGGTTCATGAAGTTTTTCTGGATGATGCTTTGCATGTAAAAGAAAAGGGAAAAATGTCCCATATCTTTTCGGAAGAGGAACTTAAGAGTCTTGGTGAACTGATGCAGATGGGAAGACCGGACTGGGAAGTTTTGTTTTCGTTGTATCAGGATAAACGCTTAAATTCTATGGCTTTTTTGAAAAGCGAGATTTTTTTGAAGCTTCTTATAAAAATCTGTCAGGAACAGTATCCGTACATAGCCTTTGCAGATGCTTTTCACACTATGCGATCCATGCTTCTTCCAATCCTGTATCTTATGGGAAGTGAAGTGCCAAAGGCAGATGTGTATCACGCTATTTGTACCGGCTATGGCGGGCTTTTGGCCTGCCTTGGAGGTTATGTATACAAAAAAGATGTTCTTCTCACAGAACATGGAATTTACACAAGAGAAAGAGAAGAGGAAATCATCCGTGCGAAGTGGGTGGCTTCGTCCTTTAAGAAACAATGGATCGCTTTCTTTTATATGCTGTCAGATATGATTTACCAAAGAGCATTTCAGGTAACCAGTCTTTTTACCAATGCAATGCGCACCCAGATCCAGATGGGGTGTGATCCGAAGAAGTGCAGGGTAATCGAAAATGGAATCGATTATGAAAGATTGTCCGGAATCCCATTAAAAAAAGAAGATGGCTGGGTGGATATTGGTGCAGTAGTAAGACTTGCTCCGATTAAGGACATTAAAACCATGATCTACGCATTTTTTGAATTGTCTTCAAGGGTGAAAAATGTGCGTCTTCATATTATGGGAGGCGTTGACGATGAAGAGTATGCACAGGAATGTTATGAGCTTGTGAAACAGCTGAAATTGGAAAATATTATTTTTACAGGTCGTGTGGATATTATAAAATATATGGAAAAACTGGATTTTACCATTCTTACCAGTATTTCAGAGGGACAGCCTTTGTCTGTTCTGGAATCCTTTGCAGCAAGGCGCCCTTGTGTCACTACAGATGTAGGCTGCTGCAGAGAGCTTCTGGAAGGAAAGGAAGAGGATGTGTATGGAAGGGCAGGCTACTATACTGCGCCTATGTACCGGGAAGGTCTTGCGCTGAACATGGAAAAAATGTGTGAATCCAGAAATCGCCGTCTGCGTATGGGACAAAGCGGCCAGGAACGTGTAAAAGCTTATTACAGACAGGAACGTATGATCAGCCTGTATCGGGATTTGTATGAGGAGGTGATACAGAAAAATGGCGGGAATCGGATTTGAACTGAAAAAACTGTTTCACAAACGTGGTCTGTTTGCTTCCTTCAGAGCTTATGGATATGCAAGTGTGGTTTGCACCGGTCCTATGATCCTTGGAATCATTCTGCTTCTTGGAGTGATGTACCTTTGTGACAAGACCGGGGGCAGCAGACATAGTCGTGAGCTTTTGGTGTGCATGATCACCTATACGCTTTTGTTTTCTCTGACAGTTACCAGTTTTTTGTCGATGGTAGTCACCAGATTCATTGCAGATATGCTGTATGAAGAGGAATATGATATGGTTTTGCCCTCTTTCTGGGGTTCTACAGGGATCATGCTGGTAGTTGGCGGGATCCTGTACGGAGTTTTTCTTATTTTCTCCGGGGCAGGGCTGGTGGATGGACTATTGTGCCTGTGGCTTTTTGGTGAGCTGATCGTTACCTGGAACGCAATGAGTTACCTGACAGCGATCAAGGACTACAGAGGAATTATGCTGTCATTTTCCGCTGCCATTGCGCTTTCATTTTTAACCGGCTGGTTGTTGCTGCTGTTTGGAATTCCTCATGTGGAAGCCCTTCTGATCGCTGTTTCCATTGGCTATGGCGGAATGCTTTTGTGGGATGTGATTTTGTTATACCAGTATTTTCCTCAGGCTGAAAAAGGCGCTTTCCTTTTCCTTCGCTGGGTGGATCAGTTTCTGCCTCTTGCTTTTACTGGTTTGTTTATCAATATCGGGCTTTTTGCCCATCTGGTGATCATGTGGGCCGGTCCGCTTAAGGTGCAGGTTCAAGGGCTGTTTGTAGGAGCTCCTTATCACGATGTGCCAGCACTAATGGCGTTTCTTACGATCCTGGTAACTACAGTTAATTTCGTGGTATCAGTGGAAGTGAATTTTTATCCCAAATACAAAAATTATTACAGCTTATTTAATGACAAAGGAGCGGTAGGTGACATTACCAAGGCTGGAGAAGAAATGTTAAAGGTGTTAAATGTGGAATTAAAATATACGGCCTTGAAGCAGATTCTTACTACGGCTTTGGCCATTTCTCTGGGAGGGGTGATCCTGGAATCCCTGCCTCTGGGATTTAATGATCTTATGGAAGGTTATTTCAGAACGCTTTGTGTAGGATATGGGATCTATGCGGTGGCCAATACTATGGTGCTGCTGCTTCTGTACTTTACAGATTATAAAGGGGCACTGATGGCAGCAGGCTGTTTTGCAGGAGGAACCGTGGTATTTACCATAATTTCCCTGTTTTTTCCAAGGGTATATTATGGCTTTGGATTTCTGGCTGGCAGTGCAGTGTTTTTTCTGCTGGTGGTTTTTCGCCTGGATTATTATACAAAGCATCTGCCCTATTATATTCTTAGCGTGCAGCCGGTTGTGGTCAGGGAAAAAAGAGGAACGTTTTCCAGACTTGGTTATTTTCTCAGTGAAAAACTGGAAAGGAGTCAAAAAAGTGAAAAAATATAAAAGGCTTGCATGTGTACTTGCAGGAAGTATGTTGGTGTCTCTGTGCGCAGGCTGTACAGGAACAGAGGATACGGGAAAGGAAGAGCGGAATCTGAGCGAAGAATCGGAAGCTTCGTCAGAGGAAGATCAGATTGTAAAAAAAGCAGATAAACAGGATATTGACCAGGTTCATTTAAGAGACAAGGATACGCTGTATGAGAACGATGACGATACCAGTGTGGTGACCATGTACCTTACTGTTTCAAAAGGGAATTCTTCAGAAAATACCAATCATACCTGGAAAGAGATCAACAGCTATTCGGCTTACGATTATGAAGATATGGGTGTGGACAGATATCAGGTGGCTGCACTTTTACAGGTGGGAGATGAGAATGGTCCTACAGAAGGAATGGTAGGATATGGAGAAAGCGTACCAAATGCAACGGTACAAATACGTGGACAGACCTCAAGCCGGAATGCTCAGAAAAATTACAAAATTGAATTGAAGAAAAACAAAGGTACCTGGAGAGGACAGAGAACCATTAATCTGAACAAACATATGACAGAGGGAATGCGCTTTCGGAATAAGCTGGCGTACGATCTGTTAAAGGGAATCCCGCAATTGATCAGTTTGCGGACCCAGTTTGTGCATTTGTATGTAAGAGATACGACAGATGGTTCCTCGGACAGTGAATTTGAGGATTATGGTTTGTATACCCAGGTAGAGCAGTTTAATAAGACGGCGCTTAAGAATCATGGGCTGGATGCAAACGGACAATTGTATAAAGTAAACTCTTTTGAGTTTTATAGATACGAAGATGTGATAAAACTTCAGGATGATCCTGCTTACGACAGTACTGCCTTTGAAGAGATGCTGGAGATAAAGGGAAATACGGATAACCGTAAGCTCATCGAAATGCTGGATGCTGTGAACGACTACAGTATTCCTATTGAAAAGACTCTGGAAAGTTATTTTGATGTGGAAAATCTTACATACTGGATGGGATTTCAGATTTTGGTGGGAAATGTGGATACGCAGAATCGAAATATGTATTTGTACAGTCCTTTAAATTCAGATATCTGGTATCTCATACCCTGGGATAATGATGGCTGTCTGTTTAGAGAAGAATATAACATCAGGGATTTTAGTGATCATGGAAGCTGGGAATGCGGCATCAGCAATTACTGGGGGAATGTACTGTTTCAGAGATGTCTGAAATCAGATGCCTTCAGAGAACAGCTGGATAAGACCATTCTGGATTTGAAGGAGTATCTTAGCGAAGAAAGATTAAGCACTATGATCCAGAAGTATACGAAAGTGGTAAAGCCTTATCTTTATGAGATGCCGGATGCGTTTTATGCGCCTCTTACAAGAGAACAGTATGATAAGCTTGCAGCCTCTCTTCCGGAAGAAATCGAAAAGAACGATCAGCTATACAGAGAAAGCCTTAATAAGCCTATGCCATTCTATATCGGGGTTCCCACTGTTGATGGAAATAAAATGAAAATAAACTGGGATCCTTCCTATTCCTTTGATGCAAGAGATATCACGTATTCTGTGGAAGTGGCAAGGGACTATAGCTTCCAGGATATAATCTGTTCTCAGAAGGAACTATTGATTCCTGAAACGGAAATGGAACTTCCAGAGGCCGGTCAGTACTTCATCCGCATACGTGCCACGGATAAAAATGGAAACGAGCAGGACGCCTTTGATTATTATGTTACAGATGAAGGAAAGCATTATGGCATGAAGTGTATCTATGTAACAGAGGACGGACAGATTGAGGAAGATATTTATGAAGAATAAGAAGAAAGAAGCTTTTCGCAATGAATGGAAGTATCTGATCAGTACAAGCGAAAAGGAATTGCTTACTCTTCGGTTGAAGTCATTTCTGCAGCCGGATCCCCATGCCGGAGAGTCTGGATATTTTATCCGCAGTCTGTATTTTGATGATTATTGGAACAGTGCTTACGAGGAAAAAGAGGCAGGGGTCCTTATGAGGAAAAAATACAGGATCAGGATTTATAACAACAATGACAAATTTATCAAGCTGGAAAGAAAGAAGAAATTCGGAAGTTATATTTACAAGGAAAGTGCATCACTTACAAGAGAAGAAGTGGAGAAAATATTAAATGGGGATTATGAGTTTCTTCTGCATAGCAGGTATTCTCTTTGCAGGGAATTCTATATTGAGTGCACCAGTAACGTAATGCGTCCAAGAACCATTGTAGATTATGACAGAGTGCCGTGGATTATGGATGAGGGAACGGTGCGGATCACTTTTGATTCCGATGTAAGGGCAGCTGTGGGAAGCTATGATATTTTTGATGATACGTTGCCGGCGCTGTCTGTGTTAGAACCAGGAAAGCTGATTATGGAGGTGAAGTTTACCCAGATGCTGCCGCAGCTTCTCAGAGAGGTTCTGCCGCCGTATTCCGCAGAATTTTCTGCAGTATCTAAGTATGTGCTTTGCTACGAAAAAACAAGATACATGAATGGCTTCGAGTATTGGTATGAAACGTAGAGACGTGCAACTAAAAAAATGAATGACAGGAGAGAAAATGGTATGAGTGTAAAGGATATGATAAAAAAATCAGTTCTGGAAGCCGGAAACTTTGGAAAATATGACATTCCCGGAATCCTTACTGCCCTGGCAGCAGCATTATTATTAGGAGCGCTGATTTATCTGGTATATCGGAAATTTTATGCCGGTGTGATTTTTTCAAGAACATTTGCGGTTACATTGGTAGGAATGACAGTTCTCACCTGTATGGTAACGCTGGCAATCAGCACCAATGTGGTAATTTCCCTTGGTATGGTTGGTGCCCTTTCCATTGTACGTTTCCGTACAGCTATTAAAGACCCTATGGATCTGTTGTATCTGTTCTGGGCAATTACGACCGGAATTACAGCCGGTGCGGGAATGTACGTACTGGCGCTTCTCGCTGCCGCATTTATGATTTTGATGATCCTGTTGTTTTACCACAAACAACAAAGTGGAAAGATTTATATTGCAGTCATTCATTACACAGGGGATCAGACAGGTGATGAGATTATCCGCTGCTTTGGAAAACGTAAATATTTTATGAAATCCAAGACTATGCGAAAAGAAAAAACGGAAATGGCAGTGGAATTGTACTGCAGGCAGAATGATATGGATTTTATGGAAAAAATCCGTGGGCTGGAGCATGTAGAGGATGTGAGTCTGATCCAGTACAATGGAGAGTATCATGGATGACAGAAAGGGGAAAATACAGATAATTATTATATGTGTAATACTTATTTGTGCAGCTCTGATCTGCGTAGCAGTGGCAGGTGGAATCATCTGGCGGCAAAAAGAAAGAACTATTAAAAAATATCAAAAATCAGAGCAGGCTTTTGGAAATCCGCTTATGGGATATGCCCCATGTGCCTGGTATGAGAAGATAGGAAACGATGTGTCCCTTCTGTATATGGATATAACCTGGGCAGAATTGGAGCCGGAGGAAGGCGTTTATGACTGGACAGCAATTGAAGAGGAGAATCAGCTAAAAAGATGGCGGGAAGAGGGAAAACATCTGATTTTACGTTTTGTCTGTGATGTTCCCGGTGATGAACGGCATATGGATATTCCTGAATGGCTCTATGAAAAAACGGGAGAAGCGGGAACCTGGTACGATGGCGAATATGGAAAAGGTTTTGCTCCGGATTATAACAATGAGTATTTGATCGCCTGTCATGAAAAAGCAGTGAAAGCCATGGGAGAACACCTGGGTGTTGATGGGCTGATTAGTTATATTGAACTTGGAAGCCTTGGACACTGGGGAGAGTGGCATGTAAATTACAAGGAAGGAATCCAAAGAATGCCAGAGGAAAAGGTGCGGGAGCGGTATGTGATTCCCTGGACAGAAGCTTTTCCGGAAGCGTTATTGCTTATGCGAAGACCTTTTCAGATCGCTGGTGATTTTGAAATGGGGCTTTATAATGACATGACCGGTGACTGGGATTCTACAAATGAGTGGCTGAAATGGATTTCGGAGGGAGGAGCATACGAGCAGGCAGAGGAAGAAAATGGGCTGACCGCTATGGCTGATTTTTGGAAAACGGCTCCCTCCGGTGGAGAATTTACCAGCTCTCTTTCTATGGAACAGCTGCTTGGAACAAAGCTTGACAGAACGGTCAAGCTTGTGAAGCAGTCTCATGCCACATTTTTAGGACCAAAAGCTGCAGATCCGAAGTATCAAGACGGGTATGATGAAATTCTTTTGAATCTGGGGTATCGTCTTTGGATTTCGCAGGCTGCCTGGGAAAAAGAGGGAGAAAAGGACTGCCTTAAGCTGACCTGGAACAATGGAGGTGCTGCACCGTTTTATAAAAACTGGCCGGTATATTTGTATCTGGAGACTTCTTCCGGAAAAATAGTAGAAAAGGTAAAGGTGAATATGCTTCTTTCCTCCGTTTTGCCAGGTACACAGCTTATTACCAGAACCGTATTTGAAACCTGCAGTATTCCGGAACTTTTGACAAAGGAATATGCATTATCTGTTGGAATTGAAGATCCTATGACAGAAAAACCAAGTATACGAATGGCAATGGATTGTTCTTACCAGGATGGCCGGAACCTGTTGTGGGAAATTGAACGCAGATAAGCATTCCCCTTTACAAATAAAATCGTGAAATATGAACCGGAATACGGATCATGCTGTTCTGCTGCATAATATAAAGTAAGGCTTATAAAATGGTGACAGATCTATGTGCATAAATGAGTGGATGAAATTTTTACAGGCAGAGCCGGTTCCGGAAAAGAAAATCATGGAAAAGCTGGCAGATATTCTTGCAGAAGAAAAAATGATCACTGCATTGGAGCAGATCCGTCTGAAAGACAAACTTAAAAATTACAGAGGCACTTTATGATTCGGGCGGTGATCTACTGCCGTTGCAGCACAGAAGAAGAGTGCCAGAGAGACGCCCTTATAAGACAGGCGGCAGAGGCAAGAGAATGCGTCTGCCGCCTGAATTGGCTGTTGGAGGATGAATATATAGAAAGCAGGTCTGGAACCAGCACCAGAGGAAGAGAAGAATACCAAAGGCTTTTTGCAGATCTTCTTAGAGATAAGTTTGAGATCGTAGTGATAAAATCCCAGGACAGACTGATGCGAAATACCAGGGATTGGTATATTTTTATTGACAGGCTGGTAACCCAGGGAAAGCGGCTGTATCTTTATCTGGAGAATCGCTTTTACAGTACAGAGGATGCCTTGGTCACAGGAATTAAGGCAATTCTTGCTGAGGAATACAGCCGGGAATTAAGTAGGAAAATAAACAATGCACACCGAAACCGGCAGCAGACCGGAAGTGCTCTGATGCTCACTTCAAATACCTACGGGTATCGGAAAATGCCGGATAAAAAGTTTGCGATCCTGGAGGAGGAAGCAAAGGTAAAACGACAGATGTATGAACTTTGTGCTGCCGGGTATGGAAGCAGAAGGATTGCCAGGATCCTACGGGAAAAAGGAGTACAAAAAAGAAATGGCTGTAGTTTTTCTGATTCCGATATCCGCCGTATGATCCGCAATCCCATCAATAAAGGGACGGTGGTAATGAACCGGAAGCACTATGATTTTGACACCGGAAGGACGGTGAAAAATCCAGAGGAACAGCTTTATATTTATGAAAAACGGTTTCCTGCCATTGTATCAGAGGAATTATGGGAAAGGGCAAACCAGGCTATTGACAAAAGAAGAAACCGTGCTTCGGGAAGAGGGAAGGATTCCGGCATCAACAGAGGAACGTATCTGCTTAGTGGCAAAATGATCTGCGGTCTGTGCGGGGCTCCGTTTTACCGGACAACAAGAAGACGTAAATATGACAAAGTCCATGAATGGAAATGCCGGACATATCTGGAGCAGGGACGAATAAAAGAGAACAGGCAAGGTGGCTGTGAAAATATCCATCTGGAAGAAAAGACTCTTTTTTCTTTGCTGGAGAGCCGCAGTTTACCACAGACTGGAGAATCTGCATGGATGGCAGTTTTTCTGGGCATTCTTGAAAGCTGTCTGGAAGAATTGAAGGATAAAGAACAGGAAAGCCGTGAACAGTTTGAAAAAAAGATAAAAGATCAGCAGAAGCTTCTTCTGGACAAATATCTGGAGGGACTTGTAGAAGAATCTCTCTATCGGGAAAAAAAGGAAGAACTGGAGAAACGCTTAAATACAGAAGTTCAGAAAAAGGGTGAGACTGCGAAGAATGGCCAAGGTAATTTTAAGCATAGCCATAGTAGTTTGGGGCAGAAGAAAGAGATAGAAGAGCGTATTCAGGAAATCGAACAGTTTTTGAAGCAAAATCATTCTTTTGCCCATGCCTGTACGTTATGCCGGCTGGAAGAAATCGATAAGATACTTGTTTTTCCAGACCATTTGGAACTGACAGGAAAAGGGGGAAAATGGATTATTACGACAGCAGCTTGCGATATGTTATACTAAAAAACAGCTTTTTACAGAAAGGGGCATTTTTTATGAACATCAGAAAATCTACATCCGGGGATCTTCCACAGATCCTGGAACTGTATAGAATTGCAAGAGAATTTATGAAAAATAATGGAAACCCCAATCAATGGGGAGACAATTATCCGGAAACGTCCACAGTGGAAAAAGACATAGAAGCAGGTCATTCCTATGTGTGTGTAGAGAATGGGAATATCATAGGAACCTTTGTATTTTTTGTAGGAGAAGATCCCACTTATCAGGTAATTGAAAATGGCAGCTGGCACAGTGACAGAACGCCTTATGGTGTAATTCACAGAGTTGCTTCTGACGGAGTAACAAAGGGGGTGACCCGGGCTGCTTTTTCCTTTGGAATGGAGAATTGCAGATACCTGAGGATTGACACCCACCAGGATAACAAACCCATGCAGGGCGCACTTAAGAAGTTTGGCTTCAGAGAATGCGGTTTGATCCATCTGGAGAGAGGTGATGAGCGAATCGCATTTGATTATCTGAGATAGAAAAACACTTAGAATGCATACCAGCAGGAATGTCTGGCTTCCATATATGATTAGATATCCAAGTCCCTGCCTGGCACCAATAAATTCACCGATGATCACGCCTACAAGACAAAGACCTATGTTTACCTTCATATTTGCAAGAATAAGCGGCACAGAAGAGGGCAGAACGATTTTTAACAGTTCGTCCTTTTTATTTCCTCCCAGGGTACGGATCAGCTTTAGCTTTTCCGGACTGATCTCTCCGAATCCTGTGTACAGGTTCAGGATGGATCCGAAGATGGCTACAGACATACCGGCAACAATTATGGTGCGCTGGCGGGCTCCAAGCCACACAATCAAAAGAGGGGCAAGGGCAGATTTTGGAAGGCTGTTCAGGATCACCAGGTATGGTTCCAGAACCTTTGCGAATCTTGGGCAGCTCCAGAGAAGAATGGAGATGCCAAGTCCAAGCAGCACAACGAAGAGGAAGCTAAGAAGCGTTTCCTTCAGGGTGGCAGCTATGTGGATGAACAGAGACTGATTTTCGCACATTTTTACAAAGGTTTTCAGGATCAGGGAGGGACTGCTGAAGATGAAAGAATCGATCCAGCCGGCTCTTGCCAGGATTTCCCATTGTGCGGTAAAAAGAATAAAGACCAGAAGCCTTGCGGTTATAACAAGACGACGGTCTCTTTTTTGGCGGGTAAGATATGCTTTTTGTGCTTGAGAGACATTCGGGTCATGCATTATGGTTCAGCTCCTTCCAGATCAGATTGAAGTAGGATTTAAAGGCCGGGGCATTCCTTGAGGCGAGCGGTGTACGATCTTTTATTTCAAGATCGATGGGGACGATTTTTACTACCGTAGCAGGACGGCGTGAGAGAATCAGCACCCGGTCAGCCATGCTGATGGCCTCGGAGATATCATGTGTAACAAGAATGGCTGGCTTCTTCTGCTTTTTCAGGATTTTTCCAATGTCATCACTAACGTTCAGACGTGTCTGGTAATCGAGTGCAGAGAAGGGCTCGTCAAGCAGAAGAAGATCTGGCTTCAGGGCAAGGGTGCGAATCAGTGCCGCGCGCTGCCGCATGCCGCCGGAGAGCTGACTTGGACGGTTATCCCGGAATTTGTCCAGGTCGTAAAGCTTCAGCAGTTCCTCTACATAGGCAAGATTTTCCTTTGTAAGCTCTTGGCGTATTTCCAGACCGAGGATCACATTCCGATAGATGCTGCGCCACTCTAAAAGATGATCCATTTGCAGCATGTATCCAATGCGGGAATTGTGGTCATTAAGGGGAGTTCCATTCATCATGATCCTGCCCTGACTGGCAGGCAAAAGTCCACTGATCAGATTCAGCAGGGAAGATTTTCCGCAGCCGGAGGGACCTACAATGGACAGGAATTCTTCAGGCATCAGCTGGAAGGATATATGAGAAAGGGCAGCAGTTTCCCCGGATAAGCTATGGTAAGAAAGGCTTACGTCTTTTACTTCCAGAAGCGGATTCATAATCAAACCTCCATTTTCGTATAATTTATGATATGCTTTTGGAGAACAGTATGTTATAATAAAGTAGTTTATCTCAGATTGAGATAAACGCTTGGCTGTGATAGGTACAGACAGGCTGCACGGAAAGTCGGCTGTTCCGCGCCTATGGCGCTCCTACAGCTGCATAGTAAATTGACTATTTTTTAGAAAGATAAGAACATTATGAGCAAAAAGAAGACAGTTTTTAACCTGTTATTTCTGGGAATCGTTTTTGGTCTTACCATGTATCTGGTTTTTCGTGGTAAAGATATCGGGGATATTATCAATACGGCAAGAGAAGCAGATGGAAAATACCTGTTCCTCAGTCTTGTGTGTGTGGTACTTTTTATTCTGGGGGAATCGGTTATCATTTTTTACATGATGAGAACTCTTGGAGCCAGTGTAAAAATGACCCATTGTGCGCTGTACTCCTTTGTAGGATTTTTCTTCAGCTGTATTACCCCGTCCGCATCAGGCGGACAGCCCATGCAGATATACTATATGAAAAAGGATAAGCTGCCCATTCCCGTCACAACCCTTGTGTTGATGATCGTTACGATCACTTATAAAGCAGTTCTGGTGTTGATCGGGGTCTTGATCTGCTTCTTTGGAGGGTCGTTCCTGAGAGACTATCTGGGAGACTATATGTGGGTTTTTTATCTCGGTGTGGGATTAAATGTGTTTTGTGTAACTTCTATGATGATACTGGTGTTTGCTCCCGGTCTCGCGAAGTGGATCATGGTAAAAGGTCTGAAATTGTTTGAACATATCCGTATTCTGAAGCCTAAGAAAACCAGACTGGAGAAGCTGGAGGCTTCTATGGATCAGTATCACCAAACAGCAGCCTTCTGGGCCAACCATAAACGGGTTATATGGAATGTATTTGTCATTACCTTTGTGCAGAGATGCATTCTGTTTTCGGTAACTTACTGGGTATACCGTGCACTGGGACTGCATTCCTATGGAATACTGACAGTCACGGTTTTGCAGGCTGTGATTTCTGTTTCTGTTGATATGCTTCCTCTTCCAGGAGGTATGGGAATCAGCGAGACACTCTATATGGTTATGTTTGTGCCGGTATTTGGCCCGCTTTTGCTTCCATCTATGCTGTTAAGCCGTGGAATTGCCTATTACGGACAAATGCTGATCAGTGCACTTATGACCTGTGTGGCACATCTTACTATCGGCAGAAAAAAATGAAGAGATACAAGGAAGGTAATAATTATTGTGAAGGAAGAACGTTTGAAAAAGGAGAAACAAAATATGCTTGGATTTTATGATTATACAGTAGTACTTACTTACATAAGTCTTGCCATTTCAGTATTTGGTATGACAAGAGCGCTTGCTGGAGATTTTAAGGTTGCGATTTTATGTCTGGCGCTTTCCGGACTTTGTGATATGTTTGACGGAAAAATTGCCCGTACCAAAAAGGACCGTACGGAAGATGAGAAGAAATTTGGAATTCAGATCGATTCCCTGTGCGATGTGGTATGTTTTGGTGTGTTTCCTGCAATGATCTGCTATTGCCTTGGAATGGACCGCATTCCCGGAATTCTCATTCTCTGTCTGTATTGTGTGGCGTCAGTGATCCGTCTTGCTTATTTTAATGTCATGGAAGAGAAGAGACAGAATGAGACATCTGACCTTCGTCAATATTATCAGGGACTTCCGATTACTTCCATGGCAATTATCCTGCCGTTCCTTTACCTGCTTCGCAAAGGCTGCGGAAAGAACTTTCTGTTAGTGATTCATGTGGCGGTGGTTGTGGTAGGAGTATTGTTTATTAGTGATTTCAAGGTGAAAAAGCCTCAGAATCCAATGGTGATCCTTTTGGTTGCCCTTGTTGGACTGGCACTTTCTATGATGTTCCATTTGCTTTAAAAGAGAAAGCCGGGGAGTACTATGAAATATATAGACAGAAAAGGCAATATTACAATTGAAGAAAACGGTCAGGATAAATTTTTACGTCATCTTTATAATGACTGGGGTGGCCGCCTTTGCCTAAAGCTTCTGGTTCGGCCTTTTGTTACCAGAATTGGCGGATGGTTTCTAAATACCGGAATCTCAGCCCGTATGGTTCCGGGATTTGTGGAGAAAAATCACATCGACCTTTCTGTTTATACGAAGCAGAGGTTCCGTTCCTACAATGATTTTTTTACCAGAAGCCTAAAAGAGGGAGAACGTCCTGTGGCAGAAGAGGAAAGGGTGCTGATCAGTCCTTGCGACGGCAAGGTTACAGTCAGCCGTATTGGAGGTGACTCCCGCTTTTTTATCAAGGATACCCCTTATACGTTGGGACGCCTGCTGAAGAATAGAAAACTGGCGGAGCGTTATCTTGGCGGCTATGCGGTAATACTCAGATTGACAGTAGATGATTATCATCATTACTGTTATGTGGCTGATGGGGAGAAATCTCCGGATGTGAAGATCCCGGGAGTTTTTCATACTGTGAACCCGGCCGCCAATGATGTATGCCAGATTTATCATGAGAATACCAGGGAATATTGTCTGTTAAAAACCAGACAATTCGGAACGATCACCATGATGGAAGTCGGAGCCATGATGGTTGGAAAGATTACAAACTTAAAGCCTGGTTCCTGCCAGGTAAAAAAGGGTGAGGAAAAAGGCTATTTTGAATTCGGAGGTTCTACCATTGTTTTGCTTGTTCAGCATGGGAGAGTAAGACTGGATGCAGACCTGATAGAGAATTCAGAGAATGGATACGAAACAATTGTAAGAATGGGTGAGAGAATTGGCAAATGTAAATTACCAAAAAGAACTTGATAAATTAATTGAACAGCAGCAAAAAGAAGGAAAGGTTCCCAGACTTTTCCTTCATGCCTGCTGCGCACCCTGCAGCAGCTATGTCCTGGAATATCTTTCCAGGTTTTTTTCTGTTACCGTGTTTTTTTATAATCCTAATATTTCTCCAAGGGAGGAGTATGAGAAAAGAGTGGATGAGATACGCAGGCTGATCAGGGAGATGGAATTTCTCCATCCGGTAACTCTGGTTGAGGGAGCGTATAAGCCAGAGGATTTTTATGCCATGGCAAAAGGTCTGGAAGATGTGCCGGAAGGCGGTGAACGGTGCTTTCGTTGTTATCGCCTTCGAATGGAGGCTGCGGCGAAGCTGGCACAGGAGGGCGGTTATGATTATTTTACCACCACTCTTTCCATCAGTCCTCTAAAAAATGCAAAAAAAATAAACGAAATCGGACAGGAACTTTCCAGACTTTATAAGGTGGAGCATCTCCCCTCCGATTTTAAGAAAAAAAATGGATATAAGCGTTCCATAGAGCTTTCTCACGAGTATGAACTGTACAGACAGAATTACTGTGGTTGTGTTTTTTCAAAGAGAGAAAGTCTGGAACGGGAGAAACAGAAGTAAAAATTACTTTGGAAAGACTCTTTGCAATTTGAAATAAATGTGTTAAACTAGCACTTGAATGCAGTAAAGCAGGAAAGAATTTGTAGGAAATGAGGAAAAAATATATGGCACAGCTTTGGGGCGGACGTTTCACAAAGGAAACAGATAAACTGGTTTATAACTTTAATGCGTCCATTTCATTTGACCAGAAGTTTTATGAGCAGGATATACGAGGCAGCAAGGCACATGTAAAAATGCTTGCGAAACAGGGAATCCTTACAGAAGAAGAGCAGAATCTGATTCTGGAAGGATTGGAAGGAATCCTGGAAGATGTGAAAGCAGGCAGACTTGCGATTACATCCGAATATGAAGATATTCACAGCTTTGTGGAGGCAAACCTGATTGACCGCATCGGGGATCCTGGTAAGAAGCTTCACACGGGAAGAAGTCGTAACGACCAGGTTGCACTGGATATGAAGCTTTATGTGCGGGATGAGATTGATGCGATCGATATAGAAGTGAAGGAACTTCTCATGGCACTTTTAAAGATCATGGAAGAGAATGTACACACCTATATGCCAGGTTTTACTCATCTTCAGAAGGCTCAGCCGGTTACCCTTGCACATCATATAGGAGCTTATTTTGAAATGTTCCGTCGTGACAGAAGCCGTCTTTTTGATATCCGTAAGAGAATGAATACCTGTCCGCTTGGCGCCGGCGCCCTGGCAGGAACCACATATCCTCTTGACAGAGAATATACAGCACAGCTTCTGGAGTTTGATGAGCCTACAAGAAACAGTATGGATTCTGTATCTGACAGAGATTACGTGATCGAGCTGTTATCAGCACTTTCTACGATCATGATGCATCTTAGCCGCTTTTCAGAGGAAATTATTCTCTGGAATTCCAATGAGTACCGTTTTGTGGAAATTGATGATGCATATAGTACCGGAAGCAGTATCATGCCACAGAAGAAGAACCCGGATATTGCTGAGCTTGTGAGAGGAAAGACAGGCCGTGTATACGGCGCACTGACTTCCATTCTCACGACCATGAAGGGAATTCCTCTGGCATACAATAAGGATATGCAGGAGGACAAAGAACTTACGTTTGATGCCATTGACACTGTGAAAGGATGCCTTGCTTTATTTACCGGTATGGTATCAACTATGCAGTTTAATAAGGCGAATATGGAGGCAAGTGCGAAGAATGGCTTTACCAATGCCACAGATGCAGCTGATTATCTGGTAAATCATGGAGTACCATTCCGCGATGCACATGGAATCGTTGGACAGCTTGTTTTGAAATGTATTGATAAAGGCATTTCGCTGGACGAGTTGTCTCTTGAGGAATATAAGGAAATCAGCCCTGTATTTGAGCAGGACATTTATGAGGCCATCAGCATGAAAACCTGTGTGGAGAAACGTATGACACTTGGTGCTCCTGGTCCGGAGGTAATGGAAAAGGTAATTGCAGGTAATAAGAACTATCTGGAAGAGAATTAAAGGACGGGAAAGTTCCTGAAACAGTTCTGTGGAAAGTAACCAAAGAATCCTGTTTTACAAGAATATTTTGGTGAATTAAATGAATTTATTGCTTTAATATGATAAAATTTAAGAAAGTACTTGCATTTTTCCAGAACATGGTATAGTATGTCATAGAAATACACATGTACGCAGAGGAAAGAATGAGGAGAGAACGTTATGAGTGAAAAGCTTAGAGTTGGTATTTTAGGTGCTACCGGAATGGTAGGACAGAGATTTATTTCCCTGTTAGAGAATCATCCGTGGTTCCAGGTTGTGACTGTTGCAGCCAGCCCGAGAAGTGCAGGCAAGACTTACCAGGAGGCTGTAGGCGACAGATGGAAAATGGATACTCCAATGCCAGAGGCAGTGAAGAAGCTTGTTGTAATGAATGTAAATGAGGTAGAGAAGGTTGCGTCAACAGTTGACTTTGTTTTCTCTGCTGTAGATATGTCCAAGGATGAAATCAAAGCGATCGAGGAAGCATATGCAAAGACAGAGACACCGGTTGTTTCTAACAATAGTGCACACAGATGGACACCGGATGTACCAATGGTAATTCCGGAAATTAATCCGGAGCACTTTGATGTTATCAAATATCAGAAGGAGCGTCTGGGAACAAAGAGAGGCTTTATTGCGGTTAAGCCCAATTGTTCCATCCAGAGCTACGCGCCGGCACTTACTGCATGGAAAGAATTTGAGCCATATGAAGTTGTTGCTACTACATATCAGGCAATTTCCGGTGCTGGAAAGACCTTTAAAGACTGGCCGGAAATGGAGCATAATATTATTCCGTACATTGGTGGAGAAGAGGAGAAGAGTGAGAAAGAACCTCTTCGTATCTGGGGTAAGATTGAGGATGGCGTGATCGTTCCAGCCAAAGAGCCTGTGATTACATGTCAGTGTGTTCGTGTACCAATCTTAAATGGTCATACAGCAGCGGCATTTGTAAAATTCAGAAAGAAACCTACGAAAGAACAGCTTGTAAAAGCGCTTGTAGAGTTTAAAGGAATCCCACAGGAGCTGAACCTTCCAAGTGCGCCGAAGCAGTTCATCCAGTATCTTGAGGAAGACAATCGTCCACAGGTTACAGAAGATGTGAACTTTGAGAATGGAATGGGTGTATCTATCGGAAGACTTCGTGAGGATACTGTTTATGACTGGAAATTCATTGGACTTTCTCACAACACGGTAAGAGGTGCTGCTGGTGGTGCTGTACTTTGTGCAGAGACACTGAAGGCACAGGGATATATCCAGGCAAAATAATATCATGATGATGATACCAGGGGCAAAAGGTCAAAAAGCCGATGCAGGCTTGCTTGCAAGAGAATTTTTGATCTCTTGAACCGCCAAAAGAGTGTATGAACTAAGAAGAATGCTGTCGCAGGTGGCAGTATTCTTTTTTTCTTTATAGGAAAGACCGCCTGCCGCGCTCTCTTGAATTGAAAAATGCCCGCACGGAGGCGGGCACAACGACAAGACGGTTATTGGATCAGAAGATATAAAAGCCTTCTTCTCCAAAGCCGTCATCAAGTTCGTCATCGTTTAA
>CAKRRG010000013.1 GCA_934394545.1 uncultured Blautia sp. | reverse complement strand
TTGAAAAAATTACGATTTTTTTCACAAAATTCCAGATATCTGATGTAAAAATTGAGAATTGATTTTCTTTATAATTCGCTTGTCAATTCTGCAAAGGGTATACATCCTCCGAACAGATCCAATGCACTTCCCACTGTCACATCCACTCTTCCGCAGGTGGCTTTCTTCAATATCTGGATATCTGCCATACTTCCCACACCGCCTGCATAGGTGACTGGATGCCCCTCATATTCTCCCAACAGCTTCGCCAAAGGCACTTCCACACCGTTTGCTTTCCCTTCTACATCCACTGCATGTATGAGAAATTCATCACAATAGCCTCCCAGCTTTTCCATCAGCTTCAGTGTAACCTTTTCTTCCGTAAATTTCTGCCAACGGTCTGTAACCACATAATAGGAATCCTCTTTTTTCCGACAGCTTAGGTCCAGGACAAGATGCTCCTTTCCAACTGCCTGTACCATTTTTTCCAGATTATCCCAGGAAATATGTCCGTCCCGGAATACATAAGACGTAACGATTACATGACTTGCTCCAGCAGCAAGATAGTCTGACGCATTGTCCGGATTTACACCGCCTCCGATCTGAAGACCTCCCGGATAAGCGCCAAGAGCCAGCATGGCCTGGGCTTTTGTAGCCTGAAAATATTCAGAATCCGCACTGTTCAGAAGGATAATATGTCCCCCCTTCAGCCCTTTTTCTTTATATAAAGAAGCATAAAAAGCGCCGTCCTGCTCTGATACAAAATTCTCCTGTGCCTGATTTCCAGTATCCCGAAGACTTCCTCCTACAATCTGCTTTACCTTTCCATTATGTATATCTATGCATGGACGAAATTTCATGATGATCCTCCTTTTCTTGCATTTGCAATTAAGATGTAGCTATCCTGTATTTTACTCACAAATTTATTGAAATCATATCACAAAAAGGTGTTGAATGAAACACCTCTCTTCATTCAACACCTTTTCATTTTACATCTATTTCTTATTATCTTCCATTCGCCGCATTATCGACAGCATCTCCAACCCCTTTTACAGCATCGCCGACACCTTCACCCACATCACGGACTCCATCAGCTACTCCATCACCTAATTCTTCCACACCTTCGCCGAGGGCACCGGAAACGGAATTGTTATTGTCTGTCACATTATCACCGGGAACATCTGCATCTCCAGCAGTGCCCGCATCATCCACCTTTTCATCCTCTGCAGTTCCATTCTCCACGTTATCATTTTCAATAGCATCCTTATTTCCATTGTTTGGAACCTCATCCGCTGCATTGTTATTGTTATTTCCACAGGCTGTAAGCATACATAATGTAAATACCAGCAAAGTACCTATGAGCATTCGTTTCATTTTTTTCATCTCATCTGTCTCCTTTTTTTATTTTCAGCTGAAAACACGTTCCTGTCCACTTTCGCGAAAATGACTGATCCTTCTGACGAAGCTCAGCCTTCGAACAGTAAACATTGCTGTATATTTCTAATATGTACAGATGAGAAAAAACTATTCTGGAAGATATTTACATTGTCAAGCGGATATTCGCAATCCAGACATTTCCATTCTTCACTTATCACTGTTGTCACCGCACGATCCTGCCGCTTTTAGAATTTCTCCACATATCATGAGCAACCGCAATCTCTCCTCCCACCAGCACATAATCAAATCCTGTACAATACTGGTTTGGATTCTGGAAATCTGCGTGAACGCTTAACAGGTCCAGATGAAATACATTGATATCTGCAGGCATTCCTTTTTCCAGGGTTCCCAGTGGGAGACCCAGAACCTGCGCAGGTTTTGCTGTCATCTTATACACAGCATCTTCTATGGAAAAAATCTTTTTATCACGCACGTAATCCGTAAGCAGTTTTGGAAAAGCCCCATAAACTCTGGGGTGATATTTGCCCCCTGCAGGATAGATCGCATCTGAGATCAGATTTGCCCGGCTGTCTTTCAAGAAATACAGCATGTCCTCCTCTGAGGCAATGGTATCCAGCATAGTGACCTGGCAACGCTCTTCCAGGAGAATGTCATACAGGGTATCATAAGGATCCTGTCCAAACTGCTCTGCGATTTTCGCAATAGACAATCCTGCATAGCTGCCGAATTTCTCAGTATGTAACGTGCTGGCATAGATCATATCAAAGCCAGCCAGCTCCACAATGTTCTCAAAAATATCGGAAGGCTGCTTCAGCACCTTCGTAATCTCTTTCCTGCAAGACGGATCTGCCAACCTTGTACAGATTGCATCGATACCGCCCTCCTGAAACTGCGGTGGAAGAAGATGTACCAGCTGGGTGGAACCAGTCAGATAGGGATACAGGTCAAAATCCACTTTCACGCCCCGCTCTGCAGCCTGGTCAAACAGCTTCAGGATCTTCACCGGAGTCTCCTTCCAGTTTTTCCGTCCGATGCATTTCATATGGCTTACATGCAAGGGAATCTGCAGCTCTTCCGCCACAGAAATCACTTCCTGCAGAGCCAGCAGGATTCCATCTCCTTCATTTCGGATATGGGTGGTAATGGGAATGTGCGTTCCCTTCAAAGGCTGCAGTGCCTCCACCAGCCCATCTCTGTCATATTCAAATTCCGGGGCATAGGCAATTCCAAGGCTGATTCCAAGCGCTCCTGCCGCCAAAGATTCCTCCACTGCCTTCCACACCTGGTGTAATTCTTCCTGGGAAAGCTTCCCGGAAGCATAGCCTTTTACACCTGCCCGGATGGTTCCATTTCCCGCAAGCATTCCAGTGTTGACGCTGCGCTTTTCTTTTTCAAGTGCTGACATATAGGCAGACATGGTTGACATAATTTCATCTTTTTCCAGATGAAAATCCCCGGTCACACTGCTGAGAAATCCGGCAATCTCTTTTCCAAACTTCTCCCCTGCAGGAGCCACCGAAAGCCCGCAGTTTCCATTTACCACAGTGGTCAGTCCCTGCCGGTTCAAAAGCTCATCATCCCCGTTTCCAAAGGCCTTCCAATCCCCATGTCTGTGAATGTCAACGAAGCCGGGGGTTATATAACCACCGGCCGCATTCAGAACACGCTCTTTCGGAAAATCGGCTGAAATCTCCACATGAGTTCCCACTTCCGCAATTTTTCCATTTTTTATTACAAGATCTCCACGAAATGGCTTTTCCTTTTTTCCATTTACGATCCAGCCATCTTTGATTATGTAGTCCATCCTGAATTACCTTTCCTCAACTTTCCTAATAAACTGACGAATACGATCATTCTTCGGATGCTCAAAAAACTCTTCCGGAGGCGCATCCTCCACGATCACGCCATCTTCCATAAACAAAATCCGGTCCGCTACCTCTCTGGCAAAATTCATCTCATGGGTGACGATGACCATGGATACTCCTTCCGCTGCCACTTTACGGATAACACTTAAGACCTCTCCAACCAATTCCGGATCCAGTGCGCTTGTAGGCTCATCAAAAAGGATCACTTCCGGGTTCATAGCCATTGCTCTTGCAATTGCAACCCTCTGCTGCTGTCCACCGGAAAGATTCTTTGCCATGGCTTCTTCCCTGCCTTCCAAACCAACCATTTTCAGCAACTCCTTTGCCTTTGCAATTGCCTCCTGTTTGGGGACTTTTTTCACATGAACCGGTGCCTCGATCACATTCTGCAGCACACTCATATGGGTAAAAACGTTAAATCTCTGGAAAACCATTCCAATATGCTGCCGCAGTTCATGCAGCGCCTGACCAGAATTCACAGGTTTTCCCATATAATCGATTTCGCCGCTGTCATAGGTTTCCAGCTGGTTGATGCACCGAAGGATTGTGGATTTACCAGAACCGCTGGGACCAAGGATTGCAATCTTTTCCCCTTTGTGTATGTCAAAACTGATTTCCTTTAGTACCTGAAGATCTCCAAAGCTTTTGCTGATATTTTTTACACTTAAAATAACATTTTCTGCCATTTATGCCATCCTCCTTTCCAAAACTCCTGCAATCTGGGTAAATATCGTTGTCAGGATCAGATATAATACCGCAACCGCTATGTACGGCTCAAAATAATGGAAAGAATTATAAGCGATCAGGGTTCCCTCTCTTGTCAGCTCTGTCAAAGTGATGGCGGACAAAATAGAAGTATTTTTGATGGTGGCAATAAACTGGTTTACAAGAGGAAGAATGCAGATCTTGGTTGCCTGTGGTGCCACAATTCGAAGCATTTCCAGATGCCAAGGCATTCCAAGTGCTTTGGCTGCTTCTCTCTGGCCCGGGTCAATAGCATGGATACCGGAACGGACAATTTCTGCAATGTATGCGCCTGTATTTAAGGACATGGAAAGCACGCCTGCTGTCATAGCGCTGAAAGTAATGCCCAGGTTTGGCAAACCGAAATAGATCAGAAATGCCTGCACCATCAGCGGAGTTCCTCTCCAGATCCAGATGTACAGCTGGGCCAGTTTGGATACCACTTTTATGTGGCTGTCCCTCATCAACGCAAGCACAACGCCCAGAATCGTACCAAAAATAAGTGTGAGAACCGATATTTCCATCGTCACTGCGCATCCCTGGAGCAGTGATGTCATTTTGTCAAATACAAGTGACCATTTCAATGTTACCATACTATTTCCCCTGTGACCAGTAATTATAGCCGGTTTATCCTTTCTTCTTTACTCTTCCGGTTACTGTTCACTTTGTTCACAGCAACTCGTTTTCTGCATAGAAGCATATCTGTGTTTATTATAACTGTTCAGCCCTTCACAGTTATGCTTTATTCAGCGGTTTCCGTATCTTCTGCTGCAGCTGCTTCTTCTCCCTCGCCGGAATCGTCGATCCATTTTGTCCAGAGCGCATCATAAGTACCATCTGCATAATATTCGTCAATACACTCATTAATAAATGCAAGCAGATCATCTTTTCCCTTCTGTACGGCGATTGCGTTCTCTGCATGGGTAAATGGGTCACACACGATCTTGGCTCCTTCGTATTCCTGGGAAAGGATCTTCTGGTTCAGAAGATCGTTTACCACAACATCCACACGGCCTGCCAGAAGGTCGGATACGCATCCAACTGTATCTTTGTACTGAACAATCTCATAGGAAACATCCGGATTCTCATCCAGGAAGCTCTGTGCTACGTTATAAGAAGTTGCACCCTCTTTTACAGCAACCTTCAGACCATCGCAGTCTGCCAGACTCTTAACGGTGTCTGCATACTCTGAATCCTCTTTTACGGCAAGGATCATACCACTGTCGCAGTAGGATTTGGACATATCCACAACCTCGCATCTTTCATCTGTCTTATACATTGCTGCAATGGAAAAATCATACTCCCCATTCTGGATAGAAGGAACAATGGACTGGAATTCCATATCTGTCACTTCCATGTCAACTCCAATCTTGTCTGCAATGTACTGTGCCAGGTCAATATCAAAACCTACAATATTGTCGTCATCATCTCTGTATTCAAATGGTACATAAGTTCCGGTTGCTACGGTGATCACACCTTTCTCTTTAATTGCTTTAATGTTTTCACCGTTTTCCCAGTCAACTGCTGCCGTGTCCTCTGTGTCTGTGCTCTCTGCGTAAACTGGGGTAAAAGCTGTCATAATCATAGAAGCTGCTGTAAGAAGTGCCATTGCTTTTGCTGTTTTTCTCATAATAATTTCTCCTCTCTGATTCTCGCCGGTACAGATAGCCTTCTGTTATCGTTTCCAAAGTGGACAATAGCAGTCTGCGCAGTTATGCTATCCCGATTTCCAGCTTTACTAACGCAAAAAGGACCGCCCTGTGGCAGCCCTTTCTGCATGGCAGAAATGCAATATCGCATTTCTCTCTTATGAAGTTTCGGTACGTTATGGAAGCAAGTACAAACACACTCTAGTCTGCCATTCCATAAACGCAAAAAACGGAGCAAACTCTCTAAGTAGTTTGCTCCGTTGCAACTTATGGTGGAATTATAGCAAACACATTGCTATCTGTAAATCCATAAATTTAACAATTTTTTTGTATGCATTTTACAATTTTTGTATATTTCTGTCAGCCTTCGATCACGTCACTCATATCATATCTTCCAGATGGTTTCCCTGCAAGATATTTCGCAGCTTCTACAGCACCCTTGCCAAACACCGCCTTAGAATATGCTGTGTGCTTAAATTCGATCACTTCATCCTGACCTGCAAAGATTACCTCATGCTCACCAACAATGGAACCGCCGCGAACTGCGGAAATACCGATTTCCTTAGCATCACGCTTCTCTCTTCTCTGGCTGCGGTCATATACATAATGATACTGCTTGTCCATTGCCTCATTCAGGCTGTCTGCAAGGGCAAGGGCTGTTCCGCTTGGTGCATCTACTTTCAGGTTGTGATGCTTCTCTACGATTTCCATGTCGAAACCGGCTGCTGCCAAAACCTTTGCTGCGTCCTGAACCAGTTTCAAAAGAGTATTGATTCCAAGGGACATGTTGGCAGATTTCAGAACGGCGATCTTTTTTGCACTCTCCTCCACTCTTGCAAGCTGCTCTTCACTTAAACCTGTGGTGCAAAGAACTACCGGCAGATTTCTCTTCTCACAGTAATCCATCAGCTTATCAAAGGCCTTAGGTGAAGAAAAATCAATAACTGCGTCTGCCTCAACCTGGCAATCATCAATATTTGTAAATACAGGATAGCTGTTCTTTCCCTGGTCTGCAATATCCACTCCTGCCACAATTTCTGCATTGGGATCCTTCTCAACAATTCCGGAGATAACCTGTCCCATATGTCCATTGCATCCATGCATGATAATTTTAACCATTATGATTACTTCCTCTCTTATGCAAGCTTGATTCCATACTCTGTAAGAGCTTTCTCCAGTTTCTCCTCATTCTCCGGTTCCATCTCGCAAAGTGGCATACGAGTCGGTCCTACATTCCATCCCATAAGATTCAAGGCAGTCTTAACCGGAATCGGATTTACCTCACAGAACAATGCATTAATAAGGGAAATTGCTTCAAGCTGAAGCTTGGCAGCGCCTGCATGATCTCCCTCCAGAAACTTCATAACCATATCATGTGTATTCTTCGGAGCAACGTTAGATAACACAGAAATTACTCCCAGTCCGCCAAGGGAAAGAATTGGAAGCACCTGGTCATCGTTTCCGGAATAAAGCTCAATGGCACCATCTGCCATAGACATCATCTTGGCAATCTGGGAAAGATCTCCGCTTGCGGCCTTGATTCCTACAATGTTCTTCACATTCTTGGCAAGAGTAACTGCTGTAGCAGGCTGGATATTACATCCTGTACGGCTAGGTACATTGTACATAATGATCGGAGTATCCGGTACGGAATTGGCAATCTCTGTATAATGACGGATAAGTCCCTTCTGGCTTGCCTTATTATAATATGGAGTGACGATCAGAAGTGCGTCTGCGCCATAAGAAGCAGCCTCCTTAGACATCATAACCGCTGTCTCGGTACAATTAGAACCGGTACCTGCAATAACCGGAACTCTTCCAGCCACCTTATCGATTGCAAATTTGATGGTCTGGAGATGCTCTCCATGTGTCATTGTGGAAGACTCACCTGTAGTTCCGCAGATAACAATGGCATCTGTGCTATTGGCAATCTGGTACTCCAGAAGTTCTTCCAGTTTCTCATAATTTACCTTCCCATCTTCATGCATTGGGGTGACGATTGCAACGGCTGCGCCTTTGAAAATTGCCATATTATTTCCTCCTATTCATCCTTCTGTATCATCTCTGCAGTTCACTTTACTCATTTGCCGGTAATGCTTCTTCTCTTCCAAGAGTGGTAATTGTAGTCACACTATCCACGTAATCCAGAATACCAGGATCTATCCTGTTTCCAGTAAGAATAATGCGCATGGATTCGTCCTTCTGCTTCAGAAGCTCTGTAACCATATCCACTGTAGCAATATGTTTATCTATAAGTCCCAAAATCTCATCCAGCACCAGAAAATCACATTCTCTGGTAGCAATTACCTTACGGGCAAAATTTAAACCATTAAGAATATTGCGCTTCTCTTCAGCCTGCTCTTCCTCATTCAGCTGCGCATAGCAAGTCTCCAGCTTCTCAAAACGGAAGATCTTAATATCCAGCTGATCCAGTTCTTCCAGGAAGTCCAGCTCACGCCGTTCATTTCCCTTCAGAAATTGAATGATAATAACACTCTTCCCCTGGGAAGAGGCCCGCAGAGCCTGACCAATTGCCAGAGTGGTCTTCCCTCTGCCGTTTCCGCAATATACTTCTGCTATTTCTTTTTCCATACTAATTCCTCTTATTGTTAAAAATACTGCCACCGTCCGTCAAGACCGGCAACATGCCTCGCAATGCAGTTATTCGCAAATTGCGCCATTTTTAATATGCTTATATTACCGCAAAATGCAAAGAAATGCAAGCAGAAGAAACCTTGAGGAAAATCGTGGTTTTCAAAGGTCTCCGGCTTTTATACATATTCCAGTTTGCTTACCGATACCTCATAGGCGATTCTCTTCTGCGTTTCATTTTCTCCGATACGCTTCATGTACTCACGACTCTGTATCCTTCCCCAGATCAGCACATGCCCTCCCACCTCAAATGCAGAGGCATAGCGGGCATTTCTTCCCCAGCAGATACACGGTATGTAGTCAGATTTTCCATAGGGCCGATTCACTGCAAGAAGCAGATCTGCGATTTCTCTTCCAAGAGGTGTTTTTCTGTAAACCGGTGGCTTACAAATGAAACCATCCAGAAAAATCTGGTTCACCGGAGCCAGGGAATCTTCTTCCCCCAGAAATTTCAGTTCACGGGCAAATGCTGAGAGCACCAGCCGGTTATGTTTTTCTTCATGACGGTTATAGGAACGGAACTGTCCGTGAATCTCCACGTACTGTCCCACATAATCCTGCGTAACATCTACCAGTCTTTCAGATACCATCACCGGAATCCTGTCCTCGGAATCACTGAGCCGTTTTACCAGAAGCTCCATAGTATAGAACCCTTCTCCATAAACCTGGTGGCTGAAGGTGAAGCCTGTAACAATTTCTCCTGTGATGGAAACCTGATTGTTTTCAATAATTTTATCTGCCATGATGTAGTTCTCCTTCCTCTTTTTCACTTTTTCTGCAGACTTATACGGTATCTCAGGTGCATACCCGAATACCTGTCTTACTTGTTGGTCTATAATATCTATGTAAAAATCCCCCTGTTTAGAACCAGAAATTTTAAAAAATTTTTTTCAACACCTTGTAATCTGCGAAAAATGTGATAAACTGGGAGATTGGTTACTGTTCATTTTATTTTCTGTGAACTCTGTTCACAAAAAACACCTCGCGGAACACATCCCACGAACAGTATTTAGCTATAGACATTGCACAATACTCACATTATAATTAATTAAGGAAAGAAAGCGGCAGAAAGTTGCTGTCGCGATAAAGAAAGGATTTCGATTTTTATGAAGACGAAACGCGAAGATGTACGTAACGTAGCCATCATTGCCCACGTTGACCATGGTAAAACCACTCTGGTAGACCAGCTTCTGAAGCAGAGCGGTGTTTTCCGTGCCAATCAGGAAGTTCAGGAGCGTGTCATGGACTCCAACGATATTGAAAGAGAGCGTGGTATCACAATTCTCTCCAAGAACACAGCAGTTCATTACAAAAACACCAAAATCAACATTATCGATACCCCAGGACATGCTGACTTCGGCGGCGAGGTTGAACGTGTACTGAAAATGGTAGATGGCGTTATCCTTCTGGTTGATGCTTTCGAGGGTGCTATGCCTCAGACCAAATTCGTTTTGAAAAAAGCTCTCGAGCTGAATCTGCACGTAATCGTCTGCATTAACAAAATAGACCGTCCTGAAGCAAGACCTGATGAAGTCGTTGACGAGGTTCTGGAGCTTCTTATGGACCTTGGTGCTTCCGATGAGCAGCTTGACTGCCCATTCCTCTATGCTTCTGCAAAAACAGGACATGCTGTTCTGGATCTGAAAGATACACCAGAGAACATGGAGCCGCTGTTTGAGGCGATTCTGAAATACATCCCGGCTCCGGAAGGTGACCCGGATGCAGATACACAGGTACTGATCAGTACCATTGATTACAATGAGTATGTTGGACGTATCGGTGTTGGTAAGGTTGAAAGCGGTACTATTGCAGTAAACCAGGAGCTTACTCTTCTGAACCACCACGATCCTGACAAGAAACAGAAGGTTAAGATCAGCAAGCTTTATGAGTTTGACGGTCTGAACAAAGTTGAAGTAAAAGAAGCAACTATCGGATCAATTGTTGCAATTTCCGGTATTGCAGAGATTCATATTGGAGATACCCTTTGCGGTGGAGATAACCCGGAAGCAATTCCATTCCAGAAGATTTCTGAGCCGACGATTGCTATGAACTTCCTGGTAAATGACAGCCCGCTTGCTGGTCAGGAGGGTAAATATATCACTTCCCGTCATCTCCGTGACAGACTTTACAGAGAGCTGAACACAGATGTCAGCCTTCGTGTAGAGGATACTGAGACCACAGAGTGCTTCAAGGTTTCCGGACGTGGTGAGCTTCATCTTTCCGTTCTTATTGAGAATATGAGACGTGAGGGTTATGAGTTTGCAGTCAGCAAGCCAGAGGTTCTTTACAAAATTGACGAGCGCGGCAAGAAGTTAGAGCCAATGGAGATCGCTTATATTGATGTTCCGGAGGAATTTTCCGGTACTGTGATCCAGATGCTCAGCGAGCGTAAGGGTGAGCTTCAGGGTATGAGCACAGCCAGCGATGGTTCTGTTCGTCTTGAGTTCCATATTCCATCCCGTGGACTGATCGGTTTCCGTGGAAACTTCCTGACTTCCACGAAGGGTACTGGTATTATCAATACTATTTTTGATGGATATTCTCCATACAAGGGAGATTTCCAGTATCGTAAGCAGGGTTCCCTAATCGCTTTCGAGGGCGGCGAGGCTGTTACTTATGGTCTGTTTGCAGCTCAGGAGCGTGGTACTTTGTTTATCGGACCTGGTGCAAAGGTTTACAGCGGTATGGTTATCGGACAGAATGGTAAAGCAGAGGATATCGAGCTGAATGTGTGCAAGACCAAACATCTGACCAATACCCGTTCTTCTTCCGCTGATGAGGCACTGAAGCTGACTCCTCCAAGAGTTCTCAGCCTGGAGCAGGCCATTGAGTTTATTGATACCGACGAGCTTCTGGAGGTTACTCCTAGCAGCCTTCGTATCCGTAAGAAAATTCTGGATTCCCGTGACAGAAAGAGAGCTTCCATTAAGAAAAATGCCTAAGGAAAAAGCAGGTACATCTTTTCGTAAGATGTATCTGCTCTTTTTTACAGTTCCTTCTTCAATTTATAGAAGTCCTTCACAGCTTTCCAACCGATTTTTACAATCTTCTTCACATTAATGGAGTTGGTTCCACCCTGTCTGGGCTTAAAGCTGATGTTTATAAATTTAACCTTTTCCTTGTAATAAACAAAATATGTGGTAAACATAATGTTGGGAATATTAAAGTCTTCCGGAAGCCTATTTATATATTTCGCCACCAGTTCTCTCTTCATAAGACGATAGGGAGCGTTCGCGTCAGAAACTTTTACCCCGAAAATAATTCTCAACAACAGACATACCACGTTCTCTATAAACTTTCTGGATTTTCCGTCTCCGCGGACAGAACGGGTACCGATCACAGCTTCATAACGTCCCCTCTGATTCCAGAAAGGTTCGAATTCCTCTGGATTCGTCTGTCCGTCTGCATCAGTCTGAAAAATATAATCAGCCTTCTGCCGGATTGCATAACGATACCCATAAAGCACGGTAGGTCCATGACCGCCATTTGGTTTATCCATAGGCACCAGAAGAGGTCTTGTAGCGGCATATTTCTGGAGAAGCTCATAGGTATTGTCCTTACTTCCGTCATTAATGATCACCAGCCTGGACTTTCCTTCATCATTATGCCTCTCTACGATTGGATACCACTGGTCAATGGTTCTCTCAATATTCGCAGATTCATTATACGCTGGGATTACGATATATAAACTGGACATAGCTTCCTCCATTCATTTTATTACATTCCTGCCAAACATCCGATCTATTAAGGACAACACTTAGGCTTTCAAAGGTAACCGGCCCAGGGGACTTACTTGATTCGGTTAAATTCCTCAGCCAGTTTCTTAAACTGAGGCAAAGAATTCACAATTGTCTCATAAGATACACAATAAGCCAGTCTTACATATCCTGGGCAGGCGAAAGAACTTCCCGGAACCATAAGAATATTATATTTCTTACCTGCCTGGCAGAATGCTTTCTCATCTGCAACCGGTGATTTCACAAACAGATAAAAAGCTCCCTGTGGCTTAATACATTCAAATCCAAGCTCTTTCAGCCCGTTATAAAGAGCAAGACGGTTCTTATCATAAGCAGCCACATCCACTTCGGCATCCACGCATCTTCCAATGACCTTCTGCATGAGAGATGGTGCATTCACACAACCAATTGTACGGTTTGCAATTGCGGCTGCTCCGATCAGTTCCTCACTTCCGTCTGCTTCGTCCGGAATCACCAGATATCCGATACGCTCCCCTGGGAGAGAGAGGGATTTGCTGTAGGAATAACCTACGATTGTGTTCGCATAATACTTAGTCAGATATGGTACCTGCACCCCATCGTAAGCCAGCTCTCTGTATGGTTCATCAGAAATCAGATAAATAACACTGCCAAATTCCTTCTGCTTCGCTTCCAGAATTGCTGCAAGTTTCTTGATCGTTTCTTCTGAATATACAACTCCCGTTGGATTGTGAGGCGTATTTACAATAACCGCTCGTGTCTTCGGTGTAATCTTCTCCTCAAACTCCTTCAGATTCGGCTGAAATGTATCCGTATCCGGTGAGATTTCCACAAGCTTGCCATCATAATTGCGCACATATGCACCATACTCCAGAAAATAAGGTGCAAAAACAATTACTTCTTCCCCTGGATTCAGGATTGTCTTAAACGCTACATTCAGACCGCTGGCAGCACCAACTGTCATGATCAGGTTTTTCCCTGCAAAGGAAGTGCCAAATCTGCGATTCAAAGATTCTGCAATTGTCTGTCGCACATCTTCAAATCCGGCATTACTCATGTAGCCATGAAGAACTGTAGGATCTTCTTCATTTACCAAATCAATAATGGCCTGACGCACACAGTCCGGTGCAGGAACACTTGGATTTCCAAGACTGAAATCAAACACCTTCTCCGGTCCGTAAATAGCCCGAAGACGATTTCCTTCCTCAAACATCATACGGATTGCAGAATTGTTCTTTACATATGGTTTCATTTTTTCTGCTATCATTTTGGGTCACTCCTCTTTGCTCATTTCTTATCCAGAGCACACGCTCTATCGTTTTATCTTTTTCTTTCCGAAAATAATCCAGCCCACAAGTCCCAGCACCATCAGGCTTACAAACATCCACACTGCCAGAACAACCGGTCCCTTCGGACTGAACATATCATAATACCCTTTCAGATAAATTACAACTACTACAGCCGGAATTACGTAAAGCATATATTTTTGTATATTTGCAGGGAATTTCAAACCATCTCCCGCATCTGCTTCGGCAATAAAATTCTTCCAGCCCCATCCATATTTTGACACACAAAACATTACAAATACCACAGAGCCAAGAGGAAGAATGTTATTGGATACAATAAAGTCTTCCAGATCCATAATGTTGGTTCCTGCTCCAAGAGGCTGTATGCCTGATAAAATATTAAAGCCAAATACTGCCGGAAGAGAAAGAAGAATCATTGCCACCATATTGACGATAACCGCTTTTCCACGACTCCAGCCTTTTCGGTCCATTGAATAGGATATAATATTCTCAAATACCGCAATTACAGTAGACAGAGAGGCAAAGGACATAAACAGGAAAAACAAAGCTCCCCAGACCTTTCCACCTGCCATCTGGTTAAATACATTCGGCAAAGTAATAAATACAAGTCCCGGTCCTGCTCCTGGCTCCACACCGAATGCGAAGCATGCCGGAATAATGATCAAACCTGCCATCAGTGCAACAAAGGTATCCAGGATGGTAATGTGCAGAGACTCTCCCAGAAGAGATCTGTCTTTTCCAAGATAACTTCCGAAGATAGTCATGGAACCGGCACCAATGCTTAATGTAAAAAATGCCTGTGACAGCGCCCCAAAAATCACATTTCCAATTCCAATCTCAGCCATAGCGGCAAAATCCGGCACCAGGTAAAATTTCACCCCCTCCATTGCCCCATCAAGAGTAAGGGAATGAACTGCCAGAACAACGATCAGTGCCAGAAGACACAGCATCATCACCTTTGTGATTTTCTCCAGTCCACGCTGAACCCCTAAGGAGCATACTCCAAAGGATAACACTACTACGATCACCATCCACAGTGTCATTGTACCAGCAGAACCCTGAAGTTCTGTAAAATAATCTGCCACCTGAACAGAATCTTTCCCTGCAAGCTTTCCTGTTGCCATAGCATAGCAATAATACAGCATCCATCCGGCTACCATGGTATAAAACATCATCAGCACGTAATTGGAAACCATACTCATGTAGCTGAAATTATGGAAATTCGCTCCCTCCGGCTCCAGATCATGAAAAGCCCTTGCCGTACTTTTGCGGCTTGCACGTCCTACGGCAAATTCACAAACCAATACCGGCAGTCCCAATAATACCAGAAAGACCAGATAAATCAGTATAAATGCCGCCCCACCATATTTCCCGGCCATATAGGGAAACTTCCACACGTTTCCCAATCCAATGGCACATCCTGCGGATACCAGGATAAATCCCATCCGCGACCCAAATGTTTCTCGTTCTTTCAATTTGTCCCCCTTGTTTTCTTTTTCATTTTTTGTTGGAAAGTAATAAAAAGGACCGGTTATATCCAGCCCTTTTTCATATTTTCCCTATATCTTATTGTAACGCCCACACACTTTTATGTCAACGCTTTTATGTGATGGGAATTTGACGTTTTAAAGTGTCAACTTTTAACTCTTCACACTCAGTCGTACCAGTGCTCTTTGCAGCTTGGCTTCTACGATTTTGTACTCTTTATCAGAAAGACCTCCCTTGGCCAGTTTTTCCTGGGCACGCTCTTTGGCCTTTCCGGCACGATCGACATCAATATCTTCCTGCCATTCCCAAGTGGTTGCAAGAAGACTACAGTGACCGTCCATTACGGTAAGCATGCCGCCAATGCAGGCTGCACTGCGGCTGGTTCCATCCTCCAGTATCACATGGGCCTCGCCCATTCCAAGAGCCGTACAGAAATTGCAGTGTCCAGCCAGAATTGCCAGATCACCGGTAATGCTGCGGCACACAATTCGCTGCACCTCTCCCTCAAAAAGCAGGCCGTCGGGGGTACCGATTCTAAGGGGAAATGTCCTCATAGGCAGCCTCCTTTACTGATTCTGGTTATTTTTTGCTTTCTCAAATACATCGTCAATAGTTCCGGCAAACAGGAAGCAGCTCTCAGGAATGCTGTCGCACTCGCCGTCCAGGATCATCTTGAATCCACGGAGCGTCTCTTTCAGCGGAACATACTGTCCAGGCATACCGGTAAACTGCTCTGCAACAGAGAAGCTCTGTGACAGGAAGCGCTGTACTTTACGTGCGCGGCTTACTGTCAGCTTATCCTCTTCTGAAAGCTCATCCATACCCATAATGGCAATAATATCCTGCAGTTCTTTATAACGCTGCAGAACTCTTTGTACTGCACGGGCAATCTCATAATGCTCCTGTCCAACTACCTCTGGGGAAAGGATACGGCTGGTGGAATCAAGAGGATCCACTGCTGGATAAATACCCTGGCTGGCAATCTCACGGGAAAGTACCGTGGTAGCATCCAGATGGGTAAAGGTGGTAGCCGGAGCCGGGTCTGTCAGGTCATCGGCCGGCACATAAACAGCCTGTACCGATGTGATGGAACCCTTTCTGGTAGAGGTGATACGCTCCTGAAGAGCGCCCATCTCAGTTGCCAATGTAGGCTGATAGCCTACCGCAGAAGGCATACGTCCAAGAAGGGCAGAAACCTCTGAACCAGCCTGGGTAAAACGGAAAATATTATCAATAAACAAAAGCACATCCTGATTCTTAACATCACGGAAATACTCCGCCATAGTCAATCCGGAAAGACCAACTCGCATACGTGCTCCCGGTGGCTCGTTCATCTGGCCATAAACCAATGCGGTCTTGTCGATAACGCCGCTCTCCTTCATCTCATTGTAAAGGTCATTTCCCTCACGGGTACGCTCGCCAACACCAGTAAATACGGACAGTCCGCCATGTGCTGTGGCAACATTGTGGATCAGCTCCATGATAAGAACTGTTTTTCCAACACCGGCACCGCCGAACAGACCGATCTTACCACCCTTCGCATATGGGCAGATCAGGTCAACCACCTTAATACCCGTTTCCAGAATTTCTGTAGCGGGCATCTGCTCCTCATAGGATGGTGCCGGACGGTGGATTGCCCAGTGCTCCTTTGTCTCTGGTGCCGGAAGATTATCCACCGGATCACCGAGAAGGTTAAATACTCTTCCCAGGCACTCTTCTCCAACCGGAACCTTAATCGGTTCGCCTGTATCCACTGCCTTGGTTCCTCTCACCAGACCGTCAGTGGAATTCATAGCAATACAACGTACCGTATTATCCCCGATCTGCTGGGCAACCTCTGCTGTGAGCCTGGTGCCTTCATGATCAATTTCGATGGCATTAAGAAGTGCCGGCAGTTCGTCATGACCAAACCGGATATCCAGTACCGGTCCGATTACCTGCACCACCTCGCCAATGTGTTTTTCGCTCATTTAGCAGTCTCCTTATAACATACTATGCGATGGGTCATACACCCTCCGCACCTCCAACAATCTCTGTGATTTCCTGCGTGATGCTTGCCTGACGTGCCCGGTTATAATGCAGATTCAGCTTTTCTATCATTTCCTCTGCATTATTAGTGGCAGCCTCCATGGCAGTACGTCTTGCCGCCAGCTCACTGGCAACACTCTCACATACAGCACCGTAGATCAGCCCTGCCAGATATTCCGGAACAATGGCATCAAATACTTCTGACGCATCCGGCTCATACAGAATCAGATTCCGGATGCTCTTTGTATCCTGCTTATCTGTCAAATCTTTCAAAGGCAGCACCGAAATTGCCGATGGCTGCTGGGAAAGCATGGAAACAAATCTGGTATAGCATAGATCCATGTGTCCAAATTCTCCCTTCTTAAATTCCCCACAGAGCAGATTCGCCATTTCAAAACAGTCTGCTACGGAAATGTCAGCAATCTCACCAAAATTCTCCGCAACACAGGCAAATCCATTTCGTTTTGAATACTCCACAGCCTTTTTCCCAATGGGAAGAACCATAAAATCCTGATCCTTAGAGGCTGCTTCCAGACATTTAAACAGGTTCGTGTTATATCCGCCAGCCAGACCACGATCTCCGGCAATCAGTACATAACAGCACTTCTCATTTCCGGACTCTCTGGCATATACAGAGGAAAAATCCGTATTTCCCTGTGCAATATCCACCAGAGTCTGATGCATAGTCTCAAAATATGGCCGGCAGACTTCAGCCCTTTCTTTGGCTTTACGCAGTTTGGAGGATGCTACAAGTTCCATTGCTTTGGTAATCTGCATGGTGCTCTGCACACTTTTGATACGCAGTTTTACCGCTTTCATGTTTGCAGCCATAAAAGGTCCTCCTTATCACAATTTACTTCTCAGGTCTTGTATTCACAAAGTTCTCAGTATACTGTTCCAACGCACTCTTAAGCTTCTCTTCTGTCTCTGCAGATAATGCGCCTGTAGAGCGGATTTCCTGCATTGCGGAAGCTCCCTGTGCATCGCCATCAAGCCAGGTATAAAGCCCTGCTTCATAGCTTCTTACATCCTCTGTGGCAACCTTGGAAAGGATTCCCTTCGTTACCGCATATAGAATCGCAACCTGCTTCTCAACAGGAACCGGAGCATTCTGGTTCTGCTTCAGCACCTCCACAATACGGGCGCCCTGCTCCAGTCTGGCCTTAGTATCTGCATCCAGATCTGAGCCGAACTGTGCAAAGCTCTGCAGTTCACGATACTGGGAGTAAATCAGCTTCAAAGTACCGGCAACCTTCTTCATTGCCTTAATCTGTGCATTTCCTCCAACTCGTGATACGGAAATACCAGGGTTTACAGCCGGCATAACACCGGAATGGAACAGCTCTGTCTCCAGGAAAATCTGTCCGTCTGTAATAGAAATAACGTTCGTCGGAATATACGCGGAAACGTCTCCTGCCTGTGTCTCGATAATCGGAAGCGCAGTCAACGATCCACCGCCATGTGCCTCGTCCAGTCTTGCAGCACGTTCCAAAAGTCTGGAATGAAGATAGAAAACATCTCCAGGATATGCCTCACGTCCCGGCGGACGACGGATCAGCAGGGAAAGTGCACGATAAGCAACCGCATGCTTACTTAAATCATCATAAATGATCAGCACATCTTTGCCTTTATACATAAAATACTCACCCATTGCACAGCCGGAATATGGTGCAATGTATTGCAGCGGGCTGGCTTCTGAAGCAGTTGCTGCTACAACGATGGTGTAATCCATAGCGCCGTTTCTGGTAAGAGTCTCAACCAGGGAAGATACTGTGGAACGCTTCTGCCCGATTGCAACATAGATACAGATCACGTCCTTACCTTTCTGATTGATGATGGTATCTGCTGCCAGAGTGGTCTTACCAGTCTGACGGTCACCAATAATCAGCTCACGCTGTCCTCTTCCAATGGGTACCATGGAGTCAATTGCCTTAATACCGGTCTGCAGAGGCTGGTTAACGCCCTGTCTCTCGCAGATACCTGGTGCCGGGCTCTCAATCGCCCTGTATTCACTTGTCACTACAGGTCCTGCACCGTCAATAGGCTGTCCAAGGGCATTTACAACTCGCCCGATCATAGCCTCACCAACCGGAACGGATACCACCTTTCCGGTGCGCTTTACGGTCTGACCTTCGCCAATGCCGGAATCATCACCAAATAATACGATAGAAACACTGTTCTCTTCCAGGTTCTGTGCCATTCCGAAGCTTCCGTCCTCAAACTCAAGAAGCTCTCCTGCCATACAATTAATAAGACCGCTGGCTCTGGCAATACCATCACCAACCATAAGAACGGTACCGGTCTCATCCTGCTTGATAGCGTTATCGTAATATTTGATCTGACTGCGGATGACTTTTGAAATTTCTTCAGGTTTAAGCTGCATTTTCTCTATCCATCCTTATACTATAAGCTCGTTTAATTTCCTGGAAAGGTCATCCAGGCGGCTTCTTACTGTACCGTCCAGTTGTTTGCCCTCCAGCTCCACTTTCAGACCTGCAAGCACTCCCGGATCCGTTTTCTGGGTCAGGGCAACGGTCTTGCCGCTTATCTTCTCCAGCTTGTCCTTAAGTGCTGCCATCTGCTCATCTGTCAGTGTAACCGCACTGGTCACTACTGCAGTAGCAATATTATGGTCCAAATTGTACCGCCGTGTAAATTCTTCACAGCATCCGGAATACTCTCCCAGAATTCCGCGCTCACACAGCAGCTTCAGAAAATTCACAAGATACCTCTCTGCTTCTGTTCCAAATGCAGTATCAAGAAGCTTTGTCCTCTCCTCCTTAGGAATAGAAGGTTCTGATAACAATTTCACATAGTCGGGATTCTCCCGGAAAAGCTGCCTGATGGTCTGCATCTGCTCCAGCACAGTATCGGTAAGCTGTTCTTCGGCAGCAAGGTCATACATGCTGCCGCCATATAATCTGGCAATCTGCGTCATGATGCCTCACCTACATTCGAAATAAACTCGTCTATCAGTTTCGCGTGATCCTCTTCCTTAATCTCACGCTCAATCACCTTGCCGGCAATCTCCATTGCCATGCCGCCGATCTCATTTTTCACTTCATTGACAGCTTTACGCTTCTCCTGGGCAATATCACTCTCAGCCTTGGCCTTCATAGCACGGGCTTCCTGTGCTGCGTTCTTCAGGATTTCCTCACTCTGGAGAGACGCTGTCTTCTGTGCCTCTGTGACAATATCGCTGGCCTTCACTTTAGCCTGCTGCATATTCTGTTCATACTCTGTCTTCATCGCCAGTGCCTCTTCCTTTGCCTTAGTGGCATCCTGGATCTGGGCATCTGCCATAGCTCTTCTTTTCTGAAGCATTTCATTGACAGGCTTAAACAGAAATCTTTTTATCAGATACATCTGAAGAAAAAGGTTACAGATCTGCGCAATAAACGTCCACGGCACAATTCCTACAAGTTCCTGTACCTGCATGCTCTAACCTCCTGTTGTAACCTTGTCCGAATATAACGGACACACCTTTCATTTCCTATCAGCCAAGGAATTTCATGAAGGTACCAGGTGCAACGAAGATCAGAAGCAGACCAGTTACGAAACCGTAAATACCGGTGGTCTCTGCAATCGCACAACCAAGAAGCATGGTAGATGTTACATCACCCTTGCACTCCGGCTGACGTCCAATAGCTTCCAGAGCCTTCGCAACAGCGTTACCTTCTCCAATACCAGGTCCGATACCTGCGATCAGTGCAAGACCTGCACCAATTGCACAACCAGCCAGTGCGATACCTTTTGCCAATACTGTAAAATCCATAATCAAATCCTCCTGTTATTCATGATTTCTCTTGATTTGCTTTCGTATTACTCTTCTGCGGCATTTGCTATATACATTACCGTCAGCATACAGAAAATAAATGCCTGCATGATTCCTGAGAACCAGTCAAAGTAAACTGACATGATTGCCGGGATACCAACATCCAGGAATGGAATCTTCGATAATACATCTCCCACTATACCCGGAATCAGTCCGAACAGCTTAGAACTGGCCAAGGCCAGTGCAGCATAGATCAGACCATTAATAACCACACCGGAAAGGATATTTCCGAAATGACGACACGCCATACTGATCGGTGTCGCAATCTCAGAAAGAATGTTAAACGGTGTCATAATAGGGATTGGCGTTGTAAATCCCTTCATATATCCGCCAAGACCATTTGTCTTGATCTTCTGCGCTGTGATCATGGTAAATACCACGACCGCCCAGGCAGCCTCTGTGGAAAGATCTGCTGTAGGACTTCGCAGTCCCACAAGGCTGATCAGGTTAGAAACCACACTTGTGGCAAACAATGCTGCCACAAACGGAATCATATAACTGAATTTCTCACCCATATTGCCAATGACAAACTTATTGGCTTTCTCTACCAGAAGCTCAGCAACTGCCTGCCTTCTGGATATCTTCTCCACCTTCAGATCATGCGTCAGCCAGATGCAAAGACCTGTGATCAGAAGCATGACCAGCCAGCTTACCACCAGAGTCTCCGTAATCTGAAATTTTCCCAGAATGGGAATCTCAAATGGAAACGTATAGAATATCCTGCCACCGGTTATTTCTATGTCCATGTACTCTCACCTCCTGTCCTTATAGATTATATCTCCTTATGCAGCCCTCTTTCTGCCAAGAATTCCCACTGTCTTGATCACAATGTTAGGAAAAAGCAATGGAAGAAGTCCTGCTACAAACTGAAAACAGGGAACAGCAATGGCCAGAATCCCCCAAAGGATCTGTAACGTCATCCGCTGGGTATAACTGGTCTTCATCCTGGCTGCAGCCTGCTTGTCATCCTCCATGGATACTACCTTCTGAACAGTCAGTCCCATGAAGAAAAAGTTCAGTACTGCCACCATCCCGCCAATAAATCCGGCGAGAAGCACTGTATGATCAAACGGAATCTGCTCTGGCACTGCCAGATGCCCGATTCCAAATACAGCCCACATCAAAGCCACGCATACAAATGTACCAATGGCAACCTTCCTTGTCTCTTTCTTCACTGCCGGCTGCACATCTGCAAACATCCTGCTCATATCAAACTCCCTTTCGTTTACTCTAATGGTGTCGGTTAAATGAAACTTTATCCTTCTTTTTCTCCTTTTTCTGATGGCGGGTTACGGAAAGGTACAGCTTATAGGCCACCATAAAGGAGCCTCCCAGCCCGAAAAAAAAGCCGGGAATAAAAATCCATTCTCCTATTCCCAGTCTGGTACTCATCCACCAGCAGATCAGCAGACACAGAAGAAGAGGAGTAATAAATGATAGGCTAAATTGACTGAGCAAAGTCAGATTCTTAATAATATCTCCCCATTTTTTCATAATTCTCTCCTGTCTTAAGTCTCATTTTATAGACAGATTTTAACACAATCCATGGTGGATAGCAACTTTTTTGTGAAAATTGTTTAAAAAGCGGCAGTCATTTTATGACATATCGTCAATTTTTTCACACTTTCAAAAACAGTTCCATGTTAACAAATTTCTGTTGGTTTGTCGTTATACAAATGTTAAAGGTTGACTAAAATTCAGACATTCCCGGTAACAATGCCTAAAACAAAACAAAGCTGCCTTGTATCAGCATTCCCATTCTCTGGTAAATCATGCTATACAAAACAGCTTCCCTTAGATCTTTTATTCGTTTTAATTGGCGTACAGATAAGAACTATATGTAGGATCATCAATATTAGAACTGTCGATCCACGCCGGATCAAGCTTTACCGTTCTCTTGATCTCCACGCTCTTCTTCGGTGCGGTGGACATAAGTGCCGTCCAGATAGTCTGATATCCCATCGCATAAGGCTGTTGGGAAACCACTCCAACTTCTTTATTATTGCGGATAGCATCCTGCTGCTTAGCAGTGGCATCCACACCCACCATCACAACCGGATCCTGAGTCTCATCCTTTTCCATATTCAGATACATATCTGCAATATCAGCATTATCACAGAAAACGCCATCCAACTGGGGATACGTATTCAGAACCTGCTGCATGGCAGCCGTCATATCCTCCACCTGATCCTGGTAAACGATCTCTACCACCTCAATATCCGGATAATTGGCAATGTATCTGGTAAAGCCTTCTACCCGCTCCTGAATGCTCTGGGTCTTCTCTTGTGCGGAGAACACTGCAACCTTCCCCATCTTACCAATCGCTACTGCGAGCCTGTATGCAGCGATCTCGCCTACTCTCGTATTATCTGTTCCACGAAATGCACGGATCATCTTACTGTCATTAACACCGGAATCAAATGCGATAACCGGAATCCCATTCTCCTTGGCCGCCTCAAGCTGTGCCTGAAGGGAGTCCATATCACTGGCAGAAACACACAATACATCAGGATTCTCTGCAATTACCGCATCCAAGGTATTCACCTGACTCTCCACATCCTTCTCGTCGCTGGCGCCCTCAAAGGTCATGGTCACCTGTTCATCCTTTCCGAAGCCGTAGGCTTCGTTCACATCGGCAATGGCCTGCTCCATTCCCTTCTTCACCAGACCCCAGAACTCTCCGCTTACACTCTTACTTACAACAGCAACCCGGGCTCCTGGCTGAATCTGTACAGATGTGTCAATCTCAGGAATGATTGGATCTCTCTCTTCCTGTGCCTCCTCTGTAGATTCTGTAGTCTGTTCATCTGCCACCAAGGGTGCAATTGCTTTCTCTACTTCTTCCTTCTTACAGCCTGTTAATGTGCATAATGCAGCCAGAAGAACCGCAGGTATCACTGCTACTTTTTTCATTTTATCCACTCCTCATCTGAAGGGCTCAAAGCCTTCCTGCGTAAAGCGGATATTCACAATCCGCTTTGCTACTTGCTCATGAACGCAGTCGCTTCGCGACCTATCACCATTTTTCGCAGTTTTAATCTGTTTTTAATCTTGCTTTTACATTATACACATTTTCAGTCCCGCGTCCATAGTTTTTAAAGTTTTTTTATTTTTGGAACCCTTCAAATGCCCCTGTTTCCGGTTTTGTTTCAAATTTCATTGCTTTTTTTGTAACAGGATGGACAAAAGTCAGACTGGCAGCACACAGCGCCAGCCCTCCTGAAACAACCATTCTGTTTCCTCCTGTCCCGTACTTCCGGTCCCCTGCCAGAGGCATCCCGGCATGTGCCAGCTGCACCCTGATCTGATGATGCCGTCCTGTATCCAGATGAATTCGCAGCAGCCATTTCTTCTTTCCTGAAATTTTATCCAGGGTCTCATCCAGCACCTCATAAGAAAGCCTTGCTTTCTTCGCTCCCGGAGTCGACGCCGGAACCACAGAAGAAGAATTGGTTTTTCCATCTTTCTTCAGATAATCCTCCAGTATTACAGGATTTCGGGAAACTTCTGTACACTCTGGCTGTCCATAGGTCACTGCCAGGTAGATTTTTTCCATTTTTCCTCCTGTGATCTGCCCACTCAGTTCTTTAGCTGCCTTAGGTGTTTTTCCAAAAACCAGAATCCCTTCTACAGGCTGATCCAGTCTGTGAACCACTGCCAGATACGGTACATTTCGCACATTTCCAGATTTGAATGACAGATAATTCTTCAGACTGCTTTCCATATCCATAGCACCGATCCTGGCATTCTGTACTGCGATTCCGGCTGGTTTCCGGCAAACAATAATATCTTTATCTTCAAAAAGAATATAATCTTCTATTTTCCCACTGAACATTTCTGCATCCTTTCACATTTCTGACTTTTACAGCAATTATTTTTATAGCAATTATATCGGATGTAAGCTATTTTTACAAGCAAAGAAGGACGGTCATCACTTTACTTAGATTTCAAATGATGACCGTCCTAAAATTCTTCAATATTCAATGGTCTAATCCTCTTTCAATTTAATATTCATACAGTTATTAAATTGTTCTATATTCAGTTGTTCTATATTTCGTTGTTTTATTTAAAATATCTTATCTTATTTCCTGCTCATAAACGATATGATGTTTATCACTCGGTTTATTTAGAAGTTGATAGAATGAAATTATAATTTCACGGATTATAATTTCTTTTTCAGAAATACCGGATACACTTCTTATGCTCTGAATCATTCTCATAAACAATTTCAAACTTAAGATATTAAATCCAAAACCACTTACTGGTTCATATGCTCTCTCATATGTATTATACAAAAAAGTTTGAGCGGAAGTTCCAGATATATTTCTGATTATGAATATCAAATGTAATATTCATCTAATGCAAAGCTTCGATTCATATTCTAAAGTATCAATATGGATCTCAAAATATCGTTCTTATCTAAAATAAGGGTTATATTCTCTGGAGAAATGTTTCTTTACACAAGTTCCAGATCTTTGTATTAGTTGTGGACAGTTATTCAATATAAGAAATCGCTTCTATTTACCTTCGATACGTCTTATAAGTATCAATGGAATCAAATGATACTATCTATTCTATTTACACGGATCTCGTATCAGGTCTTCTTGCAGGAAATGCGATTCCCGTCTCTCTTATATTGAGTAAGAAGAATTTATGTTCCCATCGGAATCACTAAGCTCCTTTCTTTATGAATTTGTTTTCTTGTTTTGTTTTGATGGGTTTATAATAACATCTCGCTTTTGATTTGTCAATACTTTTTTGCATATTTTTTAATTTATTTCTGTTTTTATTTTGTTATATGTTTTGTAATTCTGTGTTTTAATTGAATTTTATTAATTATTCAGAATATTTATTTGGGTAAAAAAAGGCAGTCCCAGATTTTATAGGAGAAACGGGACTGCCCCTTCTTATTTCACTTTCTCTATTTTACTTTCTGTTATAGTTGATCAGACAACCTTTTAAAATGATCTCTCGTTCATCATCTGTCAGCTCACCCAGCGTTACTGTAAACGGCACTAATCCGCTCTCTTTCACAACATAACCTGTAATTCTCTCGGTCTTCTTCTCCACTGCTTCACGGATTTCCGGGAAAAACAGATAATCTCCATTGGTAAATGGAAGTTCTCCTACCGGAATCAGGAACGGAAGCATTCCCCAGTTGATCAAATTGGAACGATAACGCTTGGTAGCATATTCGTTGGCAACATTTGCCCAGCCGCCAAGTACCTTCTGACAGGAAGCCGCCTGCTCACGGGCAGAACCGTCACCTGGCTTCACTGCAAAAATAGTGCTTCCAATACCAAGGTTCTCTTTGCCAACCTCAGGATAAGCTTTACGAACAATCTCCATAACCGGCTTCAGCTCCGGAACTGCCTCTACCGGACATTCTCCGTTCTCAATAGCATGCTCGGCCTTCTGGATTTCTTTGGCACGTCCTACATAAGCCGGATCCTTTCTGGAAAGGGTAAACTCAGCCAGTCCAAGTGGATTGGAACGATAAGAAGAAGTCTCACCGGATGGGATCAGCTCATCTGTTGTCGTTACCGGATCATGAATCTCAGAAACCACCTTCAGTACCAGATTCTCTGCAAGCGCAGGCATCTTCGGCCAGTCCTTGATATTCGGGCCAAACTGAATCTCAACAGACGGATCCGCTACACCCTTGCTGTCAAACACACGGTTATCATAAATAGTTTTATCAAAGAAATATTTTTGGCCTCTGTACTCTCCTGTAAAATTCTCAGCAGATGTAAGGAAGCCCTTATTGGCAGCTGTAGCAGCAATAGAGCGGGCATCCATAAGTGCAACAGAGGAAATCTGGCCATTCTGGATCTTGGAACCTTCACGGTTCGGGAAGTTTCTGGTAGTATGGCGGATACTGAATGCATTATTTGCCGGAGTATCACCGGCACCAAAACATGGTCCGCAGAATGCAGTCTTCACAACAGCACCTGTCTCAAGAAAATCTGCCAGCACACCATTCTTAGCCAGTTCCATATAAATCGGTGTACTTGCTGGATATACGCTTAAGGTAAAAGCATCTGCACCAATGCTGGTACCACGGAGAATATCTGCCGCAGCACAGATATTTTCGAAGCCGCCGCCTGCACAACCTGCAATGATTCCCTGGTCAACATAAAGTCTTCCATCTACTACTTTATTACGAAGAGTATATGGAATCTTACCATCCAGGCTGATCTGTGCCTTCTTCTCCACATCTGCAAGAATGTCGTCCAGGTTGGCATTCAATTCATCAATTGTATACGTATTGCTGGGGTGGAATGGCATAGCGATCATCGGCTTGATCTCACCAAGATCAATTTCCACACATCCATCATAATAAGCTACAGCTCCCGGCTTCAGTTCCTTATAACTCTGCTCTCTGCCATGGATCTCATAGAATTCCCGAATCTTCTCATCCGTCTGCCAGATAGAGGAAAGACAGGTAGTTTCCGTTGTCATAACATCAATACCGATACGGAAATCAGCACTTAAGTTCCCAACGCCAGGTCCTACAAACTCCATTACTTTATTCTTCACATAGCCATTTGCAAATACCTTACCAATAATCGCAAGGGCAACGTCCTGTGGACCTACACCTGGGCGCGGAGTGCCTTTCAGATAGATAGCAACAACACCTGGCATATTAATATCATAGGTCTGGGAAAGAAGCTGCTTCACCAGCTCCGGTCCGCCCTCTCCCATAGCCATGGTTCCAAGAGCACCATAACGGGTGTGGCTGTCTGAGCCAAGAATCATCTTTCCGCATTCTGCCAGCATTTCACGGGCAAACTGATGGATAACAGCCTGATGAGGCGGAACATAAACACCACCGTATTTCTTAGCACAGGTAAGACCAAACATGTGGTCATCCTCATTAATCGTACCGCCAACTGCACAAAGAGAGTTATGACAGTTGGTAAGCACATATGGCACCGGGAAACGCTCCAGTCCTGAAGCACGTGCCGTCTGGATAATACCTACAAAGGTAATATCATGAGATGTAAGTTTATCAAATTTAATCTGAAGCTTGTCCATATTACCAGAAGTATTATGGGCGTTCAAAATGGAATAGGCAATGGTATTTCTTGCAGCTTCTTCCTTAGAAACAGGAAAATCAGCACTGCCCTCAGGGATAATGTTCTGCCCATTCTGCAGATACACACCAGTATCGTATAATTTCATAATAAAAATCCTCCTCATCTGGATGTATTGATAAGTGACAAATATTACCGTTAATTATAGTAGATTTCATCGTAAGAATCAAGTAAAAACACTTTAGTGCGCTAAAAAGGTTTTTCATGTCTTTACTTTCACTTTTAAATCCGCTATACTTGAAATCGCTTAAAACTCAAATACCTCTGCCACCAGTGGCAGTTTTAATAGGGAGGTAATCACATTATGTTCCGTCTTTGGGGACGAATCTGGAAAGATAACCATATGCTGAAGGATACTGTAATCTGCGATGACCGCAAGGAAACCAGAACACACAAGGTTTTCCACTGTCTGGAGCAGATCTGCTATGAGCTTGATCTTGGCAATCCAATCTGGCTGGACACTACGGTTCGGGATTTTAAGAAACACAGCAAGACACGTTTTTATCAGGATAATTTTATTGAGCAGATCGACTTTGATTATCTGGAAATACAGGTAATTGAAGAGGATTAAATATAATATATACAAACTTATTTTTGGAGGTAAATTATGAAAAAAGCAAAAATGTTAATGCTTGTTCTCACCAGTGCTGCCCTTTCCCTTCCCCCGGTAACAGCCAGTGCCACTGAGAACATCCCAGCACAGACAACTGCCACGATTACCGCTGCACCTACGATCACCCCCGCTCCTGCATCTCAGAAAAAGGGCTGGGTAACCTTGAAAAGTGGTAAAAGAAGATACTACCGCGGTGGCAAATATCTGACCGGTTTTCAGAAAATAGGCAAAAATTATTTCTATTTCAGTGCCAAGGGAACCCTTCTGAAGAATAAAACTATTAAGAAGGGGTATAAGGGCTTTACTTATTTCATAGACAATAAGAGCCATGTGATCGGCCGTCAGAAGGGTTCCACCTACTATACCGCAAGTGGTAAAAAAATGAACCAGGCACAGATTGCAGATCTTCGTTCCAAGCAGATCGTAGCCGAGATCACCAATTCCAATATGTCCAAGCCAGAGAAGCTTCAGGTATGCTTTAACTGGGTAATCAAGGGCTATTACAATATCTGGCGCCGTTTTGACCAGGGTGGTAAGAACTGGCCGGCGACCTTCGCAAATGACCATTTTCTCCACAGAAACGGAGACTGCATTTCCGACGCCGCTGCATTTGGTTATCTGGCCAAAGCGATCGGCTATAAGAATGTTTATGTATGTGCTGATGCCGTAAGAAGCAATAATAATGCACATGCATGGACCCAGGTCAATGGGCTTGTTTACGACCCGCTTTTCGCAGAAGCCAAAAGCTACAGCAAATATTATGGCTGCACCTACGGAAGCTATGGACTTTACCCAATTTTGAAATATAAGCTTTCCTGATCCTGTTTTGATACCACAAAGTGGGGCGTAAAGATTGCGGGAATGATTTTTCAAACACGCTCTAAGAGGCAGAACCCATCATTTTCGGGCTCTGCCTCTTGTGTCAAGCGGATATTCCAAGTCCTCTTCGCTACTTGATTCGGTTAAATCCCAAGAGCTGACTTAGCCAGCTGGTCTGCCATGTCGTTATATTTATCGTTTGAGTGACCTTTAACTTTTATGAAATGTACCATTACCTTCTTGGCTGCTTCCTGATAAAAGCGCTGATACGCTATAGTTCCTGGTTTGTTCGCTTTCCAGGCACCGGTACACCATTTGGCAATTCCCTCGTAATCATGGTAAATCGTGATTTCCGAAATTTTGTGATCCATTGCATACTGCATAGCCGCCTCCGAGCCTTTAATCTCACCAGCTACATTGTGCATCTGGGCCAATTCTTTGTCACTTATTTTTTCACAGAAGGAATATTCTTCCCCATCCTTCAGAATGACCATTCCATACGAAAACTCTCCTGTATCTGCACGATAGCTTCCGTCTACATAGGCAATTACCTGATCTGCTGCCGGGACTGCATTTTTCTTTCCAGTTTCCGGGGCTACATTTTTCTCGGCTCCTTCTGTCCCAGTTTCAGTTCCTGTGCCTGCAAATGCCTGTGCTTCTTCCAAAGTCGGGAAGCTTTTAAATTCCGCTCCCGAAAATCCTGTAACCTGCTTCTGACACTCTGCCCAAGTCATAAATACACCTGTTTTTCTGCCAGTTCTTACTGCATAATATTTTTTTGCCATATATCCTCCATATATCAAGCGGTTAATTTAATACACCCGGTTTGTCCTGTCTCCGTTCTGGAAACGTCGGATGTTTTTTACAACCTCATCTACCACACGGAATCTGGTTTCTTTCGCAGCCCAGGCAATATGAGGGGTAATAATCAGCTTGTTGCTGTCCTGGATTTTCAGCAATGGATTCTCCGGATCCATAGGCTCTTTACAAAGAACATCAAGACCGGCACCGGCAATGCAGCCTTCTGTAAGTGCAGTATACAAATCCTCTTCGTTTACAATTGCGCCTCTTGCAAGATTCAGGAAAATGGCAGATTTCTTCATCTTGCGAAACTTATCCAGAGTCATCAGATTCTCTGTATAGGCGTTCAGTGGTGCATGTACGGACAAAATATCAGAACGTGAAAGAAGCTCATCCAGACTTACCTGCTGGTATTCGCTGTCATATGTCCTTCCGGAAGCAGAATAACAGATAATATGGCAGCCAAAGGCCTGTGCGATCTGTGCTACCCTTCTTCCGATTGCCCCAAGTCCAATGATTCCCCAGGTTTTCCCATCCAGTTCGAAGAAACTCTGTCCAAAGTGGGAAAAACAAGTTCCTTTTGCGTATTGGCCTGATTTTACATAATTGTCGTAATAATTCAATTTTTCCAGAATATAAAAAAGGAGGGCAAAGGTATGCTGTGCTACACCGTTTGTGGAATATCCGGCAACGTTATAAGCAGCGATTCCCCGTTTCTTCAGATAGTCTCCATCCAGATTATTGAAGCCTGTAGCAGTCAGGCATACCAGTTTCAGTTTCTGCGCTTTCCCAATAGTGGCTTCACAAATAGGGACCTTGTTGGCTACGATCACATCTGCATCCTTCGTCTTCTCTTCCATCTCATCGGCAGTTGTTGTTGGGTAAATAACCACCTCTCCAAAGTCCTCAAATGGCGTAAATACCATATCCTGTCCAAGGCTGTCTGCCTCAAGAATTACAATTTTCATAATAAACATCTCCTTTGTAATAGAAAAGAGCACAAGAAGATAGCTCCTGTGCCCCGATTTATAAGTTTCTATATTCACAGCATATATCATTACCGCTTTCTCTCAAGCCATAAATTCCCGAATGATGTCACGCATGATTTTCTCCTCCTCAGGAGTCAGCATTTTGCTGAAATGGCTTCCGGAGGCCGCAGTCTGTCTGATACTGCTGGTAATCTTGTCCACGATTTCTTCCTGCAAAACAGGGTCTGCCCTTTTTGACGCAGGAACTTCTTCTGACCAGGATTTTATCTGCTCCACATAATCAACAAGAGTATTCATCACCAATTCTTCTTTATAAGAAAAATCCAGTCCCTGACGCAGAAGCAGAAGTGCAATGGGAATTGCCGCGCCCACATACAAATACATTAAAGAAAGTCCCTCCTGTATTTGCAATATCGTAGAAAAATAAATAGCACAGCCAAGAAGGGCGGTTGACAAAAGTGCCGGATACCACACCAGCCTGTTCATCCTGTGAAGAAGCCTGTCCCGCATTTTCCACAGCTTCAGCCATTTCTCCTTCAGATTCACCCTTGTACCACTGCCTGTTCCTGTATTTTTTCCGGTACCTGTTATCTTACTTCCGTTACTTATCAGCATTCTTCTGTAGGTAAGGTGTGTGGCTAACATTCCAATTGCTCCCAGAGCACCAAGGCCCGCCATACTATAGAGCAATATATGCAGATCCATAATTTTCTCCAGCATAATGTCCTCCCATATTCTTAACTTTTAAGAACATTATACTGCGGCTGCACCTTATAGGAAACAGAAATCGTTCGTCAAATTACCGGCAAAAGCTTCCCATTCTGCGGTTTCTCTGCATTTTTCACATGGCGTCGTCATGTTTATCACAGTTCCTGCAGCGCTGCGACTACCTTTTCAAACTGCATGAAATGAGATGCCTTCACCAAAATGGTATCTCCGGTCTGTACATAGGAATCTAGGTGTGACAAAAGACTTTCTCTGTCTGGTTCTTCTATAACCGTAAGGTCAGGATTTTCTTTTGCCATTCTGGCAATGTTCGCTGAAAGAGGCCCTGTGCAGATGCATACGTCAATTCCACATTTTGCTGCATGCTCGCCTACTTCTGCGTGAAGCTGCGCCTCGTTCTCTCCCAGCTCGCCCATGTCACCCAAAATAGCCACCTTTCTTCCGGAACCATCCTTCAGCACATCCAGAGATGCCTTCATGGACATTGGATTGGCATTGTAGCAGTCATCTACAATAAGGAAACGGTCTGTCTCAATCATGTGAAATCTTCCGCTGATAGCTTCCAGAGTCTCAATTCCATGACGGATCTGCTCCAGGGTAAGTCCGTAAATACGTCCTACCGCTGTAGCTGCCAGAGCGTTATATACCATATGGATTCCAGGCATAGGAATATCTGCTGTAAAGGATTCTCCTCCTATATGAATACGGCAGGTCATGCCCTTTAAACCTCTGCTTACAATTTCATCTGCATAAACATCCTTATCAGACTCCATGCCAAAGAATACCGGCTTAATGCCCTGGTAATCTTTTATCGTGCAAAGCTTGTCGTCGTCACCGTTTAATACAATATGACCATCTTTTTTCAGGTATTTAAATATCTCGGTTTTTGCCTTCAGCACTCCATCCCGGTCTCCCAGATTCTCCAGATGGCAGGTGCCGATATTGGTGATCACACAGGTATCCGGTCTTGCAATTTTCCCTAAGCGTGTCATCTCGCCAAAATCACTGATTCCCATTTCCAGAACTGCAATCTGATCCTCATCGCGAAGACGAAAAACAGTAAGGGGAAGTCCCAGCTCATTGTTAAAGTTTCCCTGGGTTTTCAGGGTACGGTATTTCTCCTTCAGTACAGAAGCTATTACCTCTTTTGTGCTTGTTTTTCCAACACTTCCGGTAATTCCCACAACTGGAATCTGAAGCTGCTGCAGATAAAATTCTGCAATGTCCTTTACCGCCTGTAGAGAAGATTCCACCTTAATATATGGAAAATCTGCATGCTCCAGTGTCCTCTCTGATAAGGTCGCCAGTGCACCAGCTTCCATTACCTGAGGAATAAACTTATGGGCATCCACCCGCTCCCCTACAATTGGCACAAATAGTGTTCCTGATTCTGCTTTACGGCTGTCCGTTGTAATAGAAGAAACCTCCTGCTTAAGGGAATCGGCAGGTCCGAAGTAAACACCACCGCAAACCCTGGTCAGGTTTTCCAAAGTAAGATTTTTCATATTCTTTGATCCTTATACTGATTTTTCATATTTATTCGTACTTCTTTAAGGAAATACGGATCAATTCCTCACAAAGTGTAGGATAATCCATTCCCAGAACCTTAGCTTCTTGAGGAATCAGACTGGTAGGTGTCATTCCCGGAAGGGTATTTGCCTCCAGACAGTACATATCTCCATTCTCTTTCATCATGAAATCAAGGCGGCTGTAACCGGTAAGACCAAGTGCACGTGCTGCCTTCACTGCATTTTCCTGCATTTTTGCAGTAAGCTCTGGTGAAATCTCAGCCGGACAGGTTTCTACTGTAGAACCAGCCTGATATTTATTCTTATAGTCATAAAAGCCCTGAAGAGGTGCGATCTCAATAATCGGATAAGCCTGATCATCTACAACTGCCACAGAGAACTCACGCCCCTTGATATACTCCTCAACTACAATATCCGCACCATACTGGCTTGCATCAGCAAGAGCATCCTCATATTCCTTCTGATCCTTTACAATATAAACGCCAACACTGGAACCTCCGCAGCTGGTCTTTACAACCACCGGGAACTGAAGGTCATGCCTGGTTATGTCTTTCTCCAGATCGTCTCTGGTCATAGTAAAGCCACCTGGTGTAGGCACATGATTCATCAGAAATACTTCTTTGGTAATGCGTTTATCCATAGCCATGGCACTGCTCAGATAGCCTGTGCCTGTATAGCGGATTCCCAGCAGATCAAATGCAGCCTGTACCTTACCGTCTTCCCCATTTGCACCGTGAAGTCCCAGGAATACAATGTCACATTTTTCACAAAGCTCCAGCACATTTGGTCCGAAAAAGCTTCTGCGAGTCTTCTCCATCTCTTTGATCTGAGGATTAAAGCTCTTCATGTATTCTGCCGCTTTCTCCACATCATACGCAGCCGGGAAAGGATTCTCCCAGTCCACATTCTCCACACCGCAAAAAATATCTACAAGTATTGCCTCATGGCCTTTCTGGCGCAGTGCACCACAGATTCCGGTACCGGATACAATGGAAATCTCTCTCTCCGTACTGGTTCCCCCTGCCAAAACTACTATCTTCATGATTTTCCTTCTCCTTGTCTACATCGTACTATTTATTCATATACAACAACAGGCATGCCAATTTCAATATTTGCATAAATGGCAGCTGCCTTGTCATATGGAACATTTACACATCCATGGGAGCCTTCCCACAAATATAAATTTCCTCCAAACTCAGAACGCCAGGAAGCGTCATGGATTCCAACATTTCCGGCAAACGGCATCCAGTAGGTTACATTGGCCTCATAATCCTCTCCGGTAAGCACCGCAGGTGATTCCTTGGCATCCAATGCATAACAGCCTGTCGGCGTACCACAGCCTTCTATATCCGGATTTCCGCTTACGATCGGGGTATCCACAATAGGAGTCCCTTTCTGATAAAAAACAAGGCGCTGGTTTGTCAGATCTATTTCTACATAGGTAGAGCCAATATCATTGGTGCCACGACTGTAGCCAGAATACAGATAAACAGGCTCTCGAACCTGGGTAACACCGCTTTCAACAGCACTGATCAACGCTTTTATTTCTGCTTCCTGATCAATTACCCAGCCGTAATCGCCGCCTTTAATTTCCACCTGGCGATTATCGTAAGTCAGAAAAGTCCGGTTCTGTCCCATGGTATCATATTTCATGCCAAGCTCTGCCACATACTGCCGCACCAGATTCTCATCCAGGATCATATTTCCATTCTCATCATAACCGAACCAGTTCTTTATCAAGGTACGATCTACTGTCTCTGTACGATCAGCAAAATCATAGGTTATGATTACCTTCACAAGCTTGTTCATTTTTTCGCAATTATCCTGCAGCTGCTGATCTGTACTGTATACAGACGGCTTCCGGTAACAGCTCTCATTCTCCAGATTCACAACCGTCTTTCCCCTAAGCATGGCGGCTGAAATCACTTCCTCTGTCTTAGTGCGGTCCAAAGCATTTCCCATCACCTCCGGAACGATTTCAAAGGCATCTCCGGTATCCTGGATCTGTGCATCCACAGGCTGGACTATATTCTCTGCCTGCATACATTTCAGATTGTCTACTGCCTGCTCCAGCATTTTAACATGATAGCTGAGGGATTCGGATATATCATAGTCTTTATTCTGATTAAACGCAAGGAACCAGGTAAAACGCTCCTGATCCTTGATCAGCTGCTTCACAATACCAGTGGATACGTAAGAAAGCCCAACATCCTGGGCAGAAATAGCTTCCTGTCCGTTTTTCATTGTTTCTACTGCCAGGACATATGCTCCTACACGCTGATTCAGTAAATCCTCCGTATCCTCAGAGGTCATGTAGGAACAGTTAAACCCATTCAACATAGAGCCAGGAAGAAAATGGCTGGAAAAATAGTAAACGCCATATCCATAGGCCCCTGCAGTAAGCAGCAGCAACAAAATGACCAATAAAATAACAATGATTCTTCCTGCGCCTGCTTTTTCCTCTTTTTTTGCCATAAATCCTCCTTGCCTATTCTTCTCTTATATTGTCTTTACCCGACGGCATCTTACAAATGCAGCCGGGTAAAGACAATAAAAAGCAGATATACTCTGCCTCTTTTTATATACCAGATCAGGGAACTTCCTGACCTGGCATAATTACATTCTATGCGGTTATTGCCGCTTTTAGAGTTTACCCGAGAAGTTTTTCTACGCTGACAAGTTTCACACAAAGTACGAATACCTGTGCTGCTTTACCAAGATCCTCAAGGGTTGGGAAGGATGGTGCAATACGGATGTTGGAGTCTTTCGGATCCTTGCCATATGGGTAAGTTGCACCTGCACCGGTAAGGACAACGCCTGCCTCTTTTGCTCTGGCTACAATTGCCTTTGCACAGCCATCCATGGAATCAAAGGAAATAAAATATCCACCGTGTGGTGTCGTCCACTCTCCGATTCCAAGTCCGGAAAGCTCTTTATCCAGAGTATCCAGCACCAGTTCGAACTTCGGACGAAGGATATCTGCATGCTTTCTCATGTGTGCATGAAGACCTTCAAGATTCTTGAAAAATCTTACGTGACGGAGCTGATTCAGCTTATCGTGTCCGATTGTCTGAACCTGCATATACTTGCGGAAATCATCCAGGTTTGCCTTGGAAGCTGCAACAGCTGCGATTCCTGAGCCTGGGAAGCTTACCTTGGAAGTGGATGTAAATTTATAAACAAGATCCGGGTTGCCAGCCTTCGCACACTCGCCAAGGATCTCCTCCAGGAAATCCTGATTATCATCATACAGATGATGAATGCTGTATGCATTATCCCAGTAAATACGGAAATCAGGTGCTGCCGGTTTCAGTCTTGCAAAACGCTCTACGGTTTCTTTAGAGTAAGTGTAACCCTGTGGGTTGGAGTATTTCGGAACACACCAGATTCCCTTGATGGCTGCATCTTCACTTACCAGCTTCTCCACCATGTCCATATCCGGTCCCTGAGGAGTCATTGGCACATTGATCATCTCAATGCCAAAGAATTCAGTGATTTTAAAGTGACGATCATATCCTGGTACCGGACAGAGGAATTTCACCTTGTCAAGCTTGCACCATGGAGTATTTCCCATTACACCCTGAGTCATGGAACGTGCAATACTGTCAAACATAACGTTCAGACTTGAGTTTCCATAAATAATAATGTGTTCCGGATCTACCTCAGACATTTCTCCAAGAAGACGCTTGGCTTCCGGGATACCGTCAATTACACCGTAGTTACGGCAATCTACTCCGGTCTCACACTTCAGATTGGAATTTCCTTTCAGAACATCCATCATTTCCATAGAGAGCTCCAGCTGTGCATTACTTGGCTTTCCTCTTGACATATCAAGGGCAAGTCCCTGTGCCTTGATCTCTTCAAATTCTTTGTCCAGCTCTTTTTTCAGTGCCAGAAGCTCCTCATGATTCATTTCGGTATATTTTTTCATAAATTCCTCCTTCGGCATATGCCTGATTGGTATTTCCTCCTCGTATATCTCGTCCATTTTAGTATGCTAAAGTCACTGTTGTCAAGTGTTTGACTCTATTTTATATAAAATCCCCCTTATTCTGCTTCCCATCTTCCTGAAGCACCGCAAGGCAGTACCAGTCCGTTGGACTTCACCGGAAGCCCGATTTCCTGGGAATCCACATGTCCTTTGTATTTCTTCATCTCAATTGAAAGCATGTACGTAAGCACAGCCGGCGCAAGTCCGGTAGTGTATGAATTGATCAGGAAAAACAGGGGATCATCACTGAGAATCTTTGTGCAAAGCTTCACAAGTGGATGAATGGCATCCTCAATTTTCCAGATCTCGCCTTTCGGGCCTCTTCCATAAGAAGGAGGATCCATGATGATGGCGTCATAATGATTGCCACGGCGGATCTCACGCTCTACAAACTTCACACAGTCATCCACAAGCCAGCGGATCGGTGCATCTGCAAGACCACTTGCCGCTGCATTCTCCTTCGCCCAGGTAACCATTCCCTTGGATGCATCTACGTGTGTAACAGATGCGCCTGCTGCTGCCGCTGCAAGTGTGGCTCCCCCTGTATAGGCAAACAGATTCAGCACCTTGAGCGGTCTTCCTGCCTTACGGATCTTATCTCCGAACCAGTCCCAGTTCACTGCCTGCTCCGGGAAAAGACCGGTGTGCTTGAAGCTGAATGGTTTCAGATGGAAAGTAAGATCCTTGTAATGAAGATCCCACTGCTGTGGAAGATCAAAGAACTCCCATTCACCGCCTCCCTTGGAGCTGCGGTGATAGTGTGCGTTCATCTTGCGCCATCCCGGCTCAGTCTTCGGTGTATCCCAGATTACCTGCGGATCCGGACGGACAAGGAGATATTTTCCCCATCTCTCCAGCTTCTCACCGCAGGAAGTATCAATTACTTCATATTCTTTCCAGCCATTTGCTATCCACATTTTATTTTTACCTCATTTTCTATTATTTACCACGAAAATCCCTGACAGGCTCATGTCATTGATTTTCATTTATGCTGATGCCCATAATGATTTTATGATAGCAGAAAACCCTACTCACGTCAATTTCGTTCCCCTACTTATACAAAAAAGTGCCCAAAAATCCGCCTCACTTTTTTCGGATTTTTCCCATTGAACCACATATTTTTTCGCACTATAATCACATTAAAAAGGAGCGTGATTCAAATGTCAGAAAAGACTACCGATAATAAACTTCCTTACACCTGTACCTCCGCCTACGACCGTAACGCCTGCAAGGGCTGTGTCTGTTCCACCTGCTATGAACAGGAATTCTGCGACAGGTGCAGCAGCTGCGAAAATCAGTCGAAGCGCAAGGAGCGCTGCAATGCGTATGAGGGTGCATACAATTATTAGTCCTCTGTTTTTTGCACCTCATACACAAAAAGTCTGAGTACAGATGCCGTTGCAAGCGACATACTATACTCAGACTTTATTATGAAATCATTCTTCCTGCATATTCCTGCAGCAATCTATCAGCATCTGGCTTTTTCTGCTTTTTCCTTCTGTCTCTCATCCCACAGCTGATCTGCTCTCTCTTTCCAGCATGCTGCATATTTATCGCATTTGCCGCAAAGGTGCTCTGCGCTCTCCGGAGACTGAAGATCTGTGGATTTTGCGCCAGTCTCTGCAACTAATTTACGCAGGATTTCCGGATTCTCCAGCATTGGACATGGACGAAGCATGTTCTCGTTGAAAGGCTGGTTATCATGATAAGCCTGGAAAATCGGGCTCTTCAGTGCATCCAGAAGAGAGGTATCTTTGATATTGCAGTTTGAATAATGGATAAATACACACGGTTCCACATCACCGTTTGCATTAATATGCAGATAATGTCTTCCGCCTGCAATACATCCATGTACAAATTCAGCATCATTCTGGAAATCCAGTGTAAAGATTGCTTTTGTGCTTCTGAATTTACGGATTGCACGATACATTTCTTCTCGCTGGTCAGGTGTAAGAAGAAGCTCCGGTGAAGCGTCATTTCCAACTGGCATATAATGGAAAAACCATGCAAATAATGCACCACAGTCAATCAGCTTGTCAAAATATTCCTCGCTGCTTACACTGTCTACGTTCATACCTGTATAACAAGTAGAAACTCCAAATGGAAGTCCTCTGTCCTTCAACAGCTTCATGGCATGCATAACCTTCTGATAGATTCCCTCTCCACGGCGTCCGTCGTTGGCTTCCTCGGAACCTTCCAGACTAAATGCCGGAACGAAGTTCTTTACTCTTAAGATTTCATCACAGAATTCCTCATCGAAAAGGGTTCCGTTTGAGAAGGAAAGGAACTCACAATCCGGATGCATTTCACAAATTCTGATCAGATCTTTCTTTCGTACAGTAGGTTCACCGCCTGTATAAATATACATGTAAACACCAAGCTCTTTACCCTGTCTGATAATGGAATCAATGGTCTCCAGATCCAGGTTCAGCTTGTGACCATACTCTGCTGCCCAGCATCCTGTGCAATGCAGATTACAGGCACTTGTAGGATCCAGAAGGATTGCCCACGGAACATTACAGTTATTCTGTGCTGCAACCTCTTCCTGTCTTGCACTTCCTTTTAAGCTGGCATTTACAATAAAATTCTGGAAAAACACTTTTCGAACACCCGGATCCAGCTGATACAGATTCATGATCAGCTTATACCAGTTGCTGTCTGTGTCCTGGATTGCATTACGAATAGCGTCTCTCTGACTTTTATACCAGTCCTGCGGAGTGAATTTATCTACCAGCTCCATCAGCTTCGGAATATTTGTCTCGGGATCCTTTTCCAGATATTCTAACGCCTTTGTTACTGCACCTTCCATGGCAGCCTGTTTTGCTTTATCAATCAGTTTCATAATGCTCCTCCTTTAAATTTCTCTAAATTCATCTTCCCAGACTACATTTTCATTCTCACGGATTTTCACAGTGTATATCACCACACAAAGCTTCAGTATTCCCTCCAGCAGAAATGCCACGCCTGTGAAAATCACAGTCAGCTTTGCACCTCCTGCCGGGTCAACAAGAAGAAGCATTCCAAATATTCCGGTTGCTAACGCGATAAGCAAAACTGCCCACCAGAGCTTCAAACCGAATTTCTTCGCTTCCACTGACATCTGGATCCGAAGCAATGCGTCGGTCAGAATCACAAGACCAAAAATCACGAAAATCAGTCTTAGTATGGCTTCTCTTCTCACCAGAATCAGAATTCCAACTGCAATCATGAGAATTCCGAAGCCAAGGTCAAATTGAAAAGCCAGACAGTAAAAATCTCTGGAAAAATATCCGATTATTTTTATGATTCCATCTGCAATGAACAGAATTCCTGCAAGAACACAAATTATTTTCACGGCTTTTTCCGGAACAGCCATCAAAAAAATCCCCAAAGCACAGAAAACAACTGCCATCACTATATATCCATTTCGTGCTATTTTCAAAGTTCCTGACGAATTCATTCTGATTCTCCTTTCTGCTTTTCATGGATTCATTATAGTAAGATAAATTTCAAAAAGAAACGGACAAAAAAAGGACTGTGTCCAAAATTCAGACACAATCCCATATTTGCCTAAAAGCTTGCCGCATTTCCATTCTCCGAGGAAAAAAGCAGATTTACAAATTCTCTATATGATTTTCAGATAAGCAGGTTTGGTTCCTGCCGCCTTTTCCAATGTTTTCTCGAACGTATTTTCATAGAGTTCACGCAGTTTCTCTGCATATTCTGTCAGATCATAAGACATCCTGTGATCCATCCAGTCCAGGGTCACCCCGATCATCACGCATTTATAAAAATGCATGAGCACCTTCATATCTTCTTTTTCCATAATTTCTTCTTCAAAATTATGTACGATATACTGCTTTATAACATACTGGCACATTTTATCCAGTGCACTGGTAAACGTTTCTCTCTGCACGGAACAGTAAATATGGAGCATGGCCTTCTTGTTCTCTCCGATCAGATTCACCAGTACCTCAAGGCATTCCAGCATAGAATCCACTTCCACCGGATGTTCAAAAGCATTGTCCACTTCCCGAAGAAGAGCTGATTCCACAACATCAGAAATATCGCGGAAATGATAATAGAAAGTATTCCGGTTCACACCGCAACGCTCTACAATATCCTTCACTGTAATCTTCGCCAAAGGTCTTTCGTTCAGCAGTTCAAACAATGTTTTAATAATAATTTCTTTCGTAAAACCAGACATATTCTCACCTGTTATTGCTTGTTAAGCTATTATCAAAGATTATGCCACAAACCAATTTAAAATGCAAGGGCAGCATGCCCCTGCATTTACATTATTATGTCATCCTGCTTTCTCAGAAGAAATACTTTGATATGGTTCCCTATATACTGATCATCTTCTATTCTGCGTTCAGATTATCAGATCACATAGTCATCTGCACTGGATGCCTGCCACTCCAAAAGATCTCCCAGGGTAATATTATCCACAACCTCATTAATCGCGTCATCGATTTTCTTCCAGAGGATACGTGTCACACAGGCGTCCCCTTTCTCACAGCCCCCTCCATCCGGTGCCACACAATCTACCGGAGACAGGCAGCCTTCTGTAAGTCTGAGTATCATACCAACTGTATATTCCTCTGGCCTGCGCTGCAGGGAATAGCCTCCCTGAGGTCCCCGGACACTCTTCACATATCCCGCTTTATTCAATACCGAAATAATCTGCTCCAGATATTTCTCTGAAATATCCTGTCTACGCGCTACATCCTTCAGTCTGATCGGTACCCCGTTGTCATTGGTTGCCAAATCAAGCATTAACTTTATTGCATATCTGCCCTTCGTAGATATTCTCATTTCAATTCCTCCTGCTCTTTGATTCTGCGAAACTACAAAATCACTATACAGAAGATTATACCTTTTAATTCCTATTATTTCAATAGGAAAATATCATTTATCTGGCTTTATCAGCCAATCTCCAGTTCCTCTGATCCGGTGCTTCCATAAAATGAATAACTGCCAATTTCATGTACACTGCCTGCCATCTGAATGTCTGTCAAAGCTTCACAGTTTGCAAATGCGTAGCTTCCTACATTCTCAATCCCTTCTCTGACATCTACAGCTTTAATCTCATTACGTAAAGAATGCCACGGCACTTCTTCTGGTTTATTCCAGTCTGTCATACGACCGTTTCCTTCTATTACCATTTTTCCATCTTCTATCTTCCAGGTAACAGTGCCTTCTTCATTACAAATTCCCTCTCGAAGACTGGCTTCTGAATTTGCTTCAATCTCTTCATCTGTTTCCATCTCATTGGATGACGCCTCCAGATCCGAAGTAAATTCTTCTGCTTCATGTTGATTCTCTTTATCCAGAATTTCTGCTTCCCAAGCTGCATCTTCTTCTGTTTTGTCGTTCGGAATTGCCTCGTCCTGAATTACATTCTCTTCTGTCCCTGCATCTGGAATTATCTCATTCTGAATTACATCTGTTTCTGTTTCGCTATCTGGAATCATATCCCCGGCTGACATGAACCCATCCTGCTGAATCGATTCTTCCGCTCCGAATACTTCATTTGACAGAAGGCTGCTGCCACCCATGGTGACAGTCAGCACAGCACTCAGAACAACTGCTGCTGCAATTTTATAATTCTTCATTTTTTCCTCCATCATTTCTTAATAACAACTTTTTTCACTTTACTCCACGAAGAATAAGTTGTTCCGCCATTCTTTCTGTAAGTACGGATCCGCACATAATAAGTCTGTTTCTTTTTCAGTTTTGTAAGAGTTATCTTGGTTACGGATGCTTTCTTTACTGTTTTTTTCTTTACGCCTTTTGCAAAATTCTTATCTGTGGAATACTGAATTTCATAGCCTGTAGCCAGTTTATTTTTCTTCCAGCTGATCTGTGCTTTTTTGCCTTTGATATTTTTGCAGGAGCTGATAGATGTGCCAGTCGGATTCACTGATACTGTAATTGATTTCGATGCAGCTTCATATTTCTCTGTTGCACTACTTTTAATTGTAATCACAGCTTTTCCAGTATAGCCCTTTGCTACTGTCACACGGCCCTTTTTATCCACACTGATTTTTTTATTATTAGACGTAAAGGATAATGGTGCGCCGTTTGCAGAAACAGAAAGATTAAAGGACTGCGCCTTCTTGGAATAGGATTTTTCCACATCAGATGCCTGAATGTTATTCTGCGTATAAGACACCTCTAGCATGAAGAAGTCTTCTCCACCATATACATTGCTGCCTTCTGCTGCACTGGCAGTTATCTCTACCGTACCCACTCGTTTTGCAGTTACAAGTCCTGTGGATGGATCTACCGATGCAATACTGTCATCAGAGGAACGATACGTGATTTCACTTCCAGTTCTTCGAATATTCAAAGGATTCGTAAACTGGTCTCCTACCTTGCAATACTGCCAGATATTAGCAAATTCCAGATCTGCCTGTGCTTTATCAATAATAAATGTACAGGTCAGAGTTCCTGCATAGCGTCCGATACCCGTAATAACTGCTGTTGCAGTTCCCGCATTCACATTGTTGCTGTATTCGACCGTAAAGTCCACACCCTGCGTTAATGTTGCATTTCCAAAACGAACAGTTACATAAGGGGTCTTCGCTATTCCATCATAGACACAGAGATCATTTACAACTGCATCGCCATCCTCAAGATTTTCACATGTTACTCCAGTTGATGGATTCCAGAACTTCCAGGTCAATGCTCCGCCATAATTCTGTCTTTTTGTTTCTGTCCAGCTCTGATTATCTCTTGGAACATAAACAGTTGCAATAACATTTTCAAATGCGTCCGCAGATATATCTGGTGCATTTCCCTTGAAGTAAATCTCTTTTACTTCTGCATTTTTAAATGCCTGTTTTCCAATTTTAGTCAGATTATTTCCAAATGTCACTTTCAGATTATGACTGCCTTCAAACGCATTGTCTTTGATTTCAACTTCATTGCCTGCAATATTAGCTTTAATCGTAAATGATACCTCTACGCTTCCAGCCAATGAACCTTCCGGCAAAGCAGATACTACAATTACTGCAGTTCCAGCCTGTACATTGTTTTTATAAGACAGTGCATAATCATTTCCTTCTATAAAGATATTATCTTCATAGCTTACTTCAACCTTTGGTTGTTTGGAACTTCCATCTGCATAAAGATTTTCTGCATCCAGCACTGTAATCGTACATGCAGAAAGTTCTGTCGCAGCTTTCACCTCTTCTCCTACTACAGTAATCTGAAGTTCTATATCTGCTCCGAAATAGTGCTCATCTTCTTCCAGAGAAACCGTGATCATAGCCTCTCCTTCTGCGAGAGCTGTAACAATTCCCATATCAGATACTGAAATCACCTCAGTATCCTCTGTATGATAGGTAACCTTTCCGTCTGTTTCTGCCTGAATCTGTGCAGTTTTTCCGACCTGAAGGGTTCTTGTTACAGATGGGTTGAAGTTACGTGTTCCTTTTTCCACCGTAAGCTCTACCTCAGCCACTGCTTCATTATAATATCTTGTTCCAGCCGCTGTTATCGTAAGATTTGCTGTTCCCACACCCTTAATGCTTACTACACCTTTATCAGAAACGGTTGCTACGTTTCCATTATCAGAAGAATAAGACAGTGTTCCATCACCTTTCGTCAGATGCATATCCAGTGCAAAATCAGCATTGCCAAATGCTTTTGCATAGCTGTATGTACCTTCCAGTATCTGGTCTTCTTTTTCTACTATATCGTCATCACCCTTGATACTGGTTACTTTAAATCCCCAATCAGTTCCGGTTGCATCTGTATCCAGCTTGATCTTCACTGTTTTTCCAGGAACAATAATCGTCTTTCCAGCTAATTGTGCCCCCTTATATTGACCGATCTGATTATCATTTTCGTCATAAATATACAGCACATCATCAAAATCTTCTTCTATACTGGTTTGACCATCAAAGGTTACCAACAGATTGTCTGTCTCTGACGGTAACGTATATATCCATATATCCTTGCAATTATTTTCGTACGGATGTGCACTTTCCATCTGCATTGGATCCGTTACAATATACACATTATTCTTTACCGTAATCTGACAGGTTGCTGTTATATTACTTCCGTCCTGCGATGCAGCTGTAATCGTCGTCTTGCCTTTTTTCAGTGCAGTCACAAGTCCTGTTTCACTGACAGTTGCAACTTCCGGTACTGAACTTGTCCAGGTTACTTCTTTATTATCAGCCATATCTGGTCTGACATCGGCAGTTAACTGAAGTGTTTTGGTTGCCTCTAATTCAGCATTTGTTTTGTTCAAATAAATACGAGTAACCGGCTGTACAACTGTAATCTTACATTTGGCACTTACATTTCCCACATTTACCTGAACTATTGCATTTCCTACTGATAAGGCCTTTATTACTCCATTTTTATCAACAGAAACAACTTTTGCATCTGTGGTTCTCCATATAACATCATCACTAAAGTTTTCCGGTGTTGCACTAAACGCTAGTTTCCTGCTTTCCCCGTTCTTGAGTGACAGTTCCGTATCATCAAGTTTCACCTCAGTTGCTGTTGCACTGTTTCTTACAAATCTTATTCCTTTCTGATTTGCATAGGTTTCTGCAAAAGATCCTGCCACTCCATAGATTGTCATCTTAGATGGATAGCTGAATGCATCATCCTCAATAGCTGTTGTATTTCTTGGAATCGTAACTTCAGATAGTTTCGCACAATTTGCAAAAGCCAGTTTTCTTATCTTGGTTATACCATAAGGCAGAACTATTTTTTCCAGGTTTCCACATTCATAGCACATTTTTTCTGGAATTACCGTAATACCCGTGCCAAGCTTAATTTCCTTCAGGAGATCACAGCTTTCAAAAATACCTGTATTAAGACTGGTAACACTGCCTGGAATAGTAATAGATTCCAAACGATCACAGTTTCTAAATGCATTATATTCAATACTGGTAACATTCTTTCCAAGTTCAACCTGTACCAGATCCACACACTCGTCAAATGCTCTGTTTCCAATTGAAACTACTGCATCTTTTATGGTTACGTTTTCCAGTTTTGACTGTTGAAAAGCCTGCTGATCAATGTTTTTTACATTTGCAGGAATCACAATGTTTTTCAGTCCACTTCTTGCAAAAGCAGAAGATTCTATTCTTTCTATGCTCTCTGATAATTCTATGCTTTCCAGTTTGCTACAATGATCAAATAAATTTGCTCTGATAATTTTATAGTTCTTTGGCAGCTTTACAGTCTGAAGGCTGGTACAGTTATTAAAGCAATACATTCCGATTTCAGAAACATCTGTATTTGAAAAGTCTATTTCTGTCAAAGCACTACAAGCATTAAATGCATGCATTCCAATCGTTTTCATTCCCTTTGGAAGTATTACTTTTTTCAAATTTGGAGAATGCTCAAATGCATAATTATCAATTTGTGTTACTGTATCTGGAATTGTGATTTCATTCAGTCCCGGACAATTAGCAAACAGACCCTGTACAATTCTCTGACAGCCGGTTTCAAAAGCAACCGTCTTTAATCCATCACACCCATAAAATGGTCCATAAACATAACCATATGCATATTCATTTAAATATGCGTTTTCTCCTGTTTTTAATGACTTCGGTATTTTGATGGATGTCAGTTTATCACAATTGTAAAAAGCATGGGTATTCATTGTATCCAGATTTTCTGATAATCTTACTTCTGACAGCTTTGTACAATTAGCAAAACATCCTGCCTCAATAGTTAGAACGTTATCCGGTATTTCTATTTTTTCGATAGATTCACACTCTGCAAATGCCTTTGTTTCTAATATTGTTACGCCTTTTCCAATCGAAACATTTTTTAAGGATATACAAGAATCAAATGCTTGATTTCCAATTTTCTGCACACTGTCTGGCATAGATATTTCTTCCAGTCCAGGACAGTTGGCAAACAGGCCCTGCGGAATTCTGATCATTCCTTCTTCAAACGTTACATCTTTTAATCCGTCACATCCATAAAATGGTCCATAAACATAACCATATGCATATTCAGCAATATATGTTGTATTTACTGTTTTTAATGATTTTGGAATTTTAACAGATGTCAGACTGTCACAATTGTAAAATGCATGGGCATCCATTGTATTCAGATTTTCTGACAATTTTACCATGGATAAATTCTGATTATTTGCAAAACATCCTCCCTTTATTGTCACAACGCTATCTGGAATTACCAGTTCCTTAATATCACATTTTGCAAAGGAAGTATACCCAAGTGTTGTCACTCCACTGCCAAGCACTATATTGTTCAAAGAAGAACATTGATAAAATGCGCTTTCTTCTATCTCTTTGACAGAATCCGGTATAGTAATCGATTCCAATCCAGGACAGTTGGCAAACAGACCTTTCGCCACTTTTGAGGTTCCATCTTCAAAAGACACATGTCTTAAATTATCGCAGCCAAAAAATGGTCCCCATACATATCCATACGCATATTGATAAATATATGTTTGCGCTGTTGTCGTCAGGCTCTTCGGTATTTCTATGCTGGTCAGATTATCACAATTATAAAAAGCATGGGCATCTATCTGCTGTAAATTTGAAGACAGCTTTACTGACTGGATATTCGGACAATTGCCAAATGCATTTCCCTCTATTTTTTTCACGGTATCAGGAATCACAACCGTACTGATATCTGCTCTTTTTGCAAAAGCACCGGTGCCAATAGTTTCTACCTTATAAGTTTCTCCTGTATCCGCTTCTACAGTATCCGGGATAACCAACACATGCGTTCTGCCAGTATATCCTGTGATTTTTGCAACGGTTTCATTGTTGCCATTTTTGTAAGTCGTATATGTAAATACCGGTACAACTTCACCCGCATCATTCAGACCATATCCACCGCCGCATCCGCCGTAAATTCCGCGGTACCATCCATTTGTCCAGAATCCGGTATCCCTGGGATCACGCGAACAAGTTGCTACACGATGCCCGTCTTCTTTATGCGAAATTATTCTTACCGGGCTGTTATTAATATCATATACTACAATTTTCTTTTCAAAGGATTTTTTACTGATTCCAAAATCTATTTTCAGAGAAGCACCTGCTTCTGCATACATCCAGGCCTTAAAGGTAGCACACCAATTAGGAGTCTTTCCATCATTGTAGACTTTATCCTTATAACTTGCCTTCATACCAGTTTCGGCATACACACGGCCGCTGACACATGCAAGATCAAATCTTGCTTCTATTCCTACGCCAATACCAAGTTCTGCATCTGCTTCTGAACCGGTATTTGTTTTCTTAAAGTATTTAATGTATCGTGTACCGGTACGGTCAGAATGTTGTATACCAGCCATATATTCTGCCTGGTAAGTTACAGTTATCTTTCCGGATGCCGTCGCTTTTCCATAGATTCCGATATAGCCGACACCACCAACGTTAATACCACCTAAACTGATTTTTGTTGGAATACCGGTTATTTCATTTAAATCTCCAACTACCGTACCACTGACTTTTACATCACCAGTTATTGTTGCAAAAGCTTCATGGTTTAATGTCTTTACCTTATACTCCAGTTGCGTATTATAAAGAGTACAACTGGTCTTAACCTTTACCCCTTTTCCAATGGAAATATCTCCACTGAATGTAACTGCTCTGATGTCCTTCTTGTCAGCCAGACGAGCATCTTTATACGGGACTCCATCTGTAAAACCTTTTGCTTCTGTACCACCGGTAAAATAAGTAACATCAAATCCATCTGCAGCCGTAGCTGTAGCAAGATCTGCCGCCTGTACGCCCTCGGCATCAACAGTTTGCAGAGCATCGGCATTTTCCGGTATTTCTGTGGTAATCACCAGACCTTCATCTGTTTTTTCAACAGCCAATGCCTTATAAACCTGTGGCAATCCATTGATATATACTGCAAAAACATCATCTTGTTTTATGGTCACATCCGGATCATAAATCGTAACCTGATTTTCTCCTACTTCAACAGAAGATGTTTCCGGTACCACAATAACTCCATCTGCAAATGTGAATGCATTATCATAATTTTCATCCACATCTGTAGAATTCCAGATAACCTTTGCATCATCCAGCATTGTTTTTACTTCTGCTGATGTTACATTCACATTGGGCTTGAATGCTCCATTTTGCAAAGCCAGCCAACCACGGTCAACCGCAATCTGTGCATCTTCCCGAAGGTCTTCTGGAATATCTCCATAATCACGGAAAGACTTTGCCGGATTTTCCCCTTCATATTTAATTCCCAGACAATAATTGAGTGTACTCACTGCAAATTCTCTTGTCACTGGATTTTCCGGATATACATATTCTCCAGAGAGGATATCAATAATTCCAAATTCTACCGCAGTCATCATATCACGGTAATATTCTTTTTCTGAAGTCAGATCTTGATAATAAAAATCTGGTAATTCCTCATCTTCTACTGACATGTCAAATACTGTCACCAGATTATGCAGCCATTGTGCACGGGTGATGGTTCCTTTTTGTCCATATACCAGTTCTGTACCGTCTGCTGCAATCACTGATATAGACATCAAAAATACCATCGCAAAAACAGTGCATAACGCCACTAATTGCTTTGCTATTCTTTGCTTTTTCATAGCATGCTCCTTCCTTTATTTTCAGGCTTTATATACCTTGTCAATATCTATACTAGCATAATCATATTTTTCCAGCAATCGAATAACAGCTTTTGTTGTTTTTGTGCACAAATTTAACTTTTTTATACATGGATAAGGACTTTCTTATATTTGCAACAGCTTCCCATATAAACATCTCCAATTAAGACTTCTATATAAATAAATATCATACCTCTCAAAATGGGAGACGCTTACGCGTCTCCCATTTTCACTTTGCACTCCTTTTTATAGCAGGCAATTCCATATTTTATAATACTTCGCATGCCATCTTCTTTTAATTTGGCCTCGTATTTTTTATCCTCGATCTGCTGCAGTGCCCTCTGGCATGCATCCTCCAGATTGCCATCTTCCGCATATTTTATTTCAACCACGATTCCAATTCGATTTCTGCGTGTCTCTATGAGAATATCACTATAGCCAATCCCCGATTCTGCATTGGATTTCACAATCCAGTCATCCTGAAATCCAAGGATTCCAAGAAGAATTCCGTGATAAAAGTTTTCTTTCTTTTCATTAGAGACAGCAGTATCCCGAATGCTGATGGTATTCCACAAATAATCATTGAAAAGCTCTTCAATTAATGCTCCATCACCATCTGAAAATGCATTGCAGAATTTATCCAGTGTTTTTCGGTCACTCCCAGCCTGATAACGAAACCACTCACGGATCTGCCGGATAAATAGCTTCTTAATCTCGTAGTTTGGAATTACAAGATAGTATTTGTCTCCATCAGCCCTTCCTCTCTGAGTCAGATAACCCGTTGTAAAAAGCACACTCCACAGATTTTCTATGGAATTGTCCAATTCACCGTAGGTCAGCTCCTGATTAATTTCTTTCAGGATCATTTCACCGCCGATCAAACGCTCAATCTCGTCCTTTGTTTTACCGTTCGCCAAATCGATAAAGCGGCGCACAATGGCATTTCCACTGGTATTGGACCAGTAATCCTCCGGTCTGGCGTCAGGATCTGCGCGAAGATTATCGCAATGGCTCAGCACATCCCAGGGACAGTACACATCCTTATTTCCGAAGCGATAGCCGTCATACCAGGCTTTTATGGTATCAAAGTGATCCATAAGACCGTAATAGTTCAGCATTTCTTTTACCTCAGAATCTGTGAAACCGAAGTATTCTTCGAACCGGACGTTGGTAATGGACATTACCCTCAGGTTATTAAGTCCCGTGAAAATGCTCTCTTTTGAAACTCGTAAGCAACCTGTAAGTACAGCAAAATACAGGCTTGAGTTGGTTTTCAAAGCGTTTCCAAGAAGATTTCGAATAAGGGAAACCATTTCCTCATAATACCCATACTGAAAGGCTTTGTCCAAAGGGACATCATATTCGTCTATCAAAAGAATAACTTTTTTTCCATAATGCTTTTCTAACATACTAGAAAGACCATTAATTGCTGTTACCAGATTTTCCATATCAGAAGCAATTGTAAAACCACTTTTTGCAGTGTTTATATATCCCTGATATATCTTCTTTTCCTCTTCTGTTAATTTGGGGCTGGTCTTGAGAAAATAGAACCTCATTGCCTCCTTGCCAATTATATAGGCAAGCCCCTCCTTGGCAGATTCAAAGTTCAGTCCCTCTACTCCTTTCAAGCTAATAGAAATTACGGGGAATTGCCCCATATATTCTTTACACATTTCTTTTTCTTCTGAAATTTTCAATCCCTGAAACAGGGTTTTATCACAGCCTATTTCAAAAAATGTCTTGAGCATGCTCATATTCAGACTTTTTCCAAAGCGGCGCGGACGGGTAAAGAGGTTTACCTCGCTCCAGTTCTTTAACAGTTCTGCAATCATTCCCGTTTTATCTACGTAGTAAAAATCTTCCTGGATCAGCTTTTCAAAATTGTCTATACCAATAGGGAGTTTTTTTCTGTATGCCATATTCTCGCCCCTTTCAGAAGTTATTTTTATTTATCTTAACATTCTTCTGGATTAGTGACAAGCTACGGAACAAATAATATGTTATTATTTATCTTTTATGTAACAAAAAAAACGATAACCAATCGGCTACCGTTTCTGTTCCGTACCTTCAAAACTACATACATGTTACATCCTAATGGAATCAGTTTATAACCTTGCGATCGTTCGAACGCGGTCACTTCGCAACTTCGTTGCTCAGTGTCATTTGCTCGCAAATGTTCAATCCAGCCTGTGAACTTCCCTCTGCAAGTAAACTTGCTCCGGTCAGTTCCCATACTGTCTTGACCGCTTTCTCACTAGTTGGTCAAGCCCTCACCCGATTAGTAGCAGTCAGCTGCGTACATTGCTGCACTTCCACCCCTGCCCTATCTACCTCGTCGTCTTCAAGGGGGTTTACTTCTTTCGAATGGGAC
>CAKRRG010000012.1 GCA_934394545.1 uncultured Blautia sp. | reverse complement strand
GCTACCCATTATACACATTGGTTCCAGCCTATGACAAATGTAACTGCCGAGAAACATGACAGCTTCATTTCTCCTACAGGTGACGGACAGGTGATCATGGATTTTTCCGGAAAAGAGCTTGTAAAGGGTGAGCCTGATGCATCCAGTTTTCCGTCTGGCGGTCTTCGTGCTACCTTCGAAGCCAGAGGCTATACAGCATGGGATCCAACCTCACCTGCATTTATCAAAGATGGAACCCTTTATATTCCAACTGCTTTCTGTTCTTACAGCGGCGAGGCTCTTGATAAAAAGACTCCTCTTCTTCGCTCCATGGATACCTTAAATAAAGCAGCGGTAAACATGCTTCACGTTCTTGGAAAGAAAGATGCCAGACACGTTTCTACTACCGTAGGACCTGAGCAGGAATACTTCCTCATTCCAAAGGAGCTTTATAAAGAAAGAAAAGACCTTGTATTCTGCGGACGTACCTTACTTGGTGCTCCTGCTCCTAAGGGTCAGGAAATGGAAGACCACTATTTCGGAACTCTGAAACCAAAGGTTGCTGCTTACATGCACGATCTTGATGTTGAGCTCTGGAAGCTCGGCATTCCTGCAAAAACAAAACATAATGAGGTTGCTCCTGCACAGCATGAGCTGGCTCCTGTATTTGATACAACAAACGTTGCCGTTGACCACAATCAGTTAACTATGGAAATTATGAAAAAGGTTGCTGACAAGCATGATCTTGTATGCCTTCTTCACGAGAAACCATTTGAAGGAATCAACGGAAGTGGTAAGCACAACAACTGGTCTATGATCACAGATGACGGTGTCAACCTTCTGGATCCTGGAAAAACTCCGGCTGATAATATTCAGTTCCTGGTATTCCTTATGTCAGTTATTAAGGCAGTTGACGAATATGCGGATCTTCTTCGTATTTCCGTTGCAAGTGCCGGAAACGATCACCGACTTGGCGCAAACGAAGCACCGCCTGCAGTTGTATCCATTTTCCTTGGCGATGAGCTGACAGAAGTTCTGAAATCTATTGAAAATGATACCTACTTTACTTCTCATGGTGCCGTACAGATGGATATCGGTGCAACCGTTCTGCCGCACTTTGTAAAAGATAATACAGACAGAAACCGTACTTCACCATTTGCATTTACAGGAAATAAATTTGAATTCCGTATGCTTGGTTCTGCCGCTTCTGTTGCGAACCCGAATATTGTTTTAAACACAGCTGTTGCGGAAGCACTGGATCAGTTTGCAAAAGAGCTGGATGGGGTTGCTCCTGAGGATATGGAGCATGCAGTCCATGAACTGATCAAGAGAGCCATCAAAAAGCATAAACGTGTTATTTTCAACGGCAATGGCTATACAGATGAGTGGATTGAAGAAGCCGAAAAACGAGGACTTTACAATCTGAAATCTACTCCTGATGCCCTTCCAATGTGGATTGCACAGAAGAATATTGACCTGTTCACAAAGCACAGTATTTTTACCAGCCAGGAGCTTCATTCCCGTTATGAAATCTGGCTTGAGAACTACTCTAAGACCATCAATATTGAGTCCAACACAATGGCAGAAATGGTTCAGAAGGATTTTCTTCCATCTGTTATGTCTTATATTGAAGAAGTTGCAAGTACAGCAAGCCTGAAGGTTTCCGTTGTTCCCGGTCTTTCCTGTGAAAGTGAAACCGCTCTGATCACAAAGCTTTCCACTCTTCAGGATGCTATGACAAAGGGACTTGAAAAGTTAAAAGCAGATACAGCGAAAGCGAAAGCAACCGAAGATGTTCTGGAAAATGCAAAGCTTTATCAGTCTCTGGTTCTTGAAGATATGGAGGAATTAAGAAAATCAGCAGACGAAGCAGAAACACTGATTCCGGATGACCTGCTTCCATATCCTACATATGGAAAGCTCCTCTTCTACATCTGATTGATTTTTTGTACTGGTAATCACAGGGGATATCTATTATGAAACTCTACTTCATAATTCATTATCGATTTCCTCATCCATTAATCACACGATATGGATATCCCCTGTTTTTACATATATTGTTTTATTTCTATTATGTTCGTAAAGGCGCGAAAAGAAACAAATACGTTTCTTTTGCGCCTTTTCATATTTACAAAATAGTTTTTCGTAATTTTCGAAAAACGGGAAATGAGGGAGGAAATCACTATGACTTATTCAGCAGTAAACACAATTTGGGTACTTGTAGGTGCCGCGCTGGTCTTCTTTATGCAGGCCGGATTCGCAATGGTTGAAACAGGTTTCACCAGAGCAAAAAACGCAGGTAATATTATCATGAAAAACCTGATGGATTTCTGTATCGGTACTCCGGCCTTCTGGCTGGTAGGCTTCGGCATTATGTTTGGAGCAGGAAACGGCTTCTTCGGAAAAATCGGAGGACTTGCTTCAGAAGCTAACTACGGAAGCGCAATGCTTCCCGATGGCGTTCCATTCTGGGCATTCCTGATTTTCCAGACAGTTTTCTGTGCTACCTCTGCTACGATTGTTTCCGGTGCCATGGCAGAAAGAACTAAATTTTCCGCTTACTGTGTATACAGTCTTTTGATCAGTCTGATCGTATATCCCATCTCCGGTCACTGGATCTGGGGCGGCGGCTTTATCAGCCAGATGGGCTTCCACGATTTCGCAGGCTCCTGTGCCGTACATATGGTAGGTGGTGTTGCAGCCTTTATCGGTGCCATCATTCTTGGACCTCGTATCGGAAAATATTCCAAAGACGGTAAGTCAAAAGCAATTCCGGGCCATAACCTGACCGTTGGTGCCCTTGGCGTATTTATTCTCTGGTTCTGCTGGTTTGGTTTCAATGGTGCTTCCACAGTTTCTATGGAAGGTGACGCAATCGTAAGTGCAGGAAAGATTTTTGTTACTACCAACCTTGCAGCAGCTGTGGCAACGGTAACCGTTATGCTGATCACCTGGGTCCGCTACAAAAAACCAGATGTATCTATGTCTCTGAACGGATCTCTTGCAGGTCTTGTGGCAATTACAGCCGGATGCGATACCGTATCCCCAACATCCGCTGCTATCATTGGTATTTTAGCTGGCTTCATCGTTGTATTTGGTATTGAATTTATTGACAAAACACTTAAGATCGACGATCCTGTAGGTGCCGTTGGTGTACACGGTCTGAACGGTGCATTTGGTACTCTTGCGGTTGGTCTTTTCTCTGATGGCGCAGGTACCGAATGGAAGGGTCTTCTTGTAGGCGGTGGTTTCCACGGATTCGGCGTACAGCTTCTTGGAATGATCATTACCATTGCCTGGGTTGCAGTAACCATGACCATTATTTTCCAGATCATCAAACACACAATGGGGCTTCGGGTATCTGCTGAAGAGGAGATTCAGGGTCTTGATGTGAAGGAACACGGACTTGCAAGTGCTTACGATGGATTTACCATTCATGATGCAATTAGTTCTGTACCTACTCCAATGGGAACCTCCAAAGGATATACAGCTGTTAAGAGACCATCCGCTCCTGCAGAATTTGTTCCTGAAATTCCGGCAGAAGGCGTTCACAAGCTTACAAAGGTTGTGATCATTACCCGCCAGAACAAGCTTGAGGAATTCATGCAGGCCATGAATGAAATCGGAGTAACCGGTATTACGATCACAAATGTACTTGGATGTGGTGTACAAAAAGGTGCTCCTGCTTATTACCGTGGTGTTGAGATGGATATGAACCTTCTTCCAAAGGTTAAAATTGAAATTGTTGTCAGCCTCGTTCCGGTACAGAAGGTTATCGAAACAGCTAAGAAAGTTCTTCATACCGGTCAGATCGGTGATGGAAAAGTTTTCGTATATGATATCGAAAACGTTGTCAAAATCAGAACCGGCGAGGAAGGTTACCTGGCATTACAGGATACTCATGAAGAGTAATTTGAAAGATTGACATCTTACTACATTTTTGTTTCCCTTATCTTGAAAACAGCTCCCGGAAAAAAATCCGGGAGCTGTTTTTTCATACTCGTTATGAATTGTATTTCTGTAATAGTGTCTCCAGATTCTGTGAAATCTTTTTCGCTTCTTCATACTTACCCGACTGAAGGGCAAATGCGATCCGGTTCTCCATTTCTTTTTTCTGCTGTTCGTATTCCAGATAATCCTTATCAAAATGATCGGCATAAATCATTTTACGGAATTTTCGCATGCTCACTTTTCGAAGTCCTTTGTCTTCTGTAAGAAGCACATAATCCATACAATTTGCCACCGTATAAAAATCATGGGAAACCATCAGCACAGTTCCAGGATACACTTCCAAGGCCTGCTCCAATGCCAATTGAGAATACGTATCCAGATGGCTGGTTGGCTCATCCAGAAGAAGAAGGTTCGCTTCTGTTCTGGAAATCCTCGCCAGCTGGAGAAGATTCTTCTCTCCACCTGACAACTCTCCCACAGGACTGTAGATCAGTTCTTCCTCAAATCCATATGTTTTCAGATAATCGATCACCTGTGCATCTGTATCAAAGCCTGCATTCTCAAAGTTCTTTAGAACCGTCTCTTTCTCATCAAATACTTCCCCATGCATCTGGGAAAGATATGCCATTTTTACATTTTCCCCAAGGCTGATCGCCGGATTCTCACCCTTGATGATATCCCGGAGGAGAGTTGTCTTGCCGGTACCATTCGGGCCTACAATGGCCACCTTCTCCCCTGCCTGAAGGGTAAAGGAAACATGCTCCATGATCTCACGGTCAAAAGCCACATTGTAGTCATCTACTGTAAGCACTGTCTCTTCCTTCAAAGCTTCCTCTGCAGGAAGGTGAATCTCTGGCTGCTTAATGTCTACAAATGGTGATTTCGTCTTTCTTGCCTCCAGACGCTCCAGCAGAGAAACCCTTGCATGAAGGCATCTTCCCCTCGTAGCACTGTCAATAGCCGTGGCACTGTTCCGCAGACGTTCCACAATCTTACGATTTCGCTCAATTTCCTCCATGTCTGCTGCCGCCAGCTCCTGCTGCTCTATTTTCATCTGAAGAAGTGCAAAATTATAATCCACGTAATTGCCGTCAAATTCCTGTATCTCTGTATTCTCCAGATGAAGGATTTTATTAAAGCAATGGTTCAGAAGATAACGGTTGTGCGTAATTACAAGCAGGGTGCCCTTATGAGAATTGATCAGATTCCGAAGTGCATTCAGATGCTGAAAATCCAGGAAAACATCTGGTTCATCCATGATAATAAATTTCGGACTGATCATCATTTCACGGATTGCCTGCACCAGCTTAAACTCACCTCCGCTTAAACTGGTAAGAGACTGATTCTCGTATCCAGCCAGCCCAGCCAGCTTCAGCTGCTTGCGGATATTGCTTTCATAGAAATCCCCATCAATGGCATGAAACTCATCCAGGGTCTGCTGATACTCTTCCATCAGCTCCTCCAGCTGATCGGTCGCTGCCATATCTTCACAGATCTTGTTGATCCTATTCTGAAGTCTCACAAACTCTTCACTGATATAATCAAATACGGTAAGCTCCTTCTCCTTATCCATTGTATAAAACTGGCTGACATACCCGATTCTGCCAGGCACATCTATCATCAGCTTCCCATCATATAAATAATCCTCAGGATGAAGGATCATATTCACCAGGGTACTTTTACCAGTGCCGTTAGTACCAATAAAAGCACAGTGCACATCATCCTCCAGGGTAAAAGAAACTTTATTATATAACTCTTTATGTGGAAAAGAGTAGGACAAATTTTCTGCTTTAATCATAAGTACTCCTTTTCTTATTCCTATTTCAGCTTCGGCAGATTCCATCTGTAATGAGCTGCCAGATACCGCATCAGGATCACCGTCAAAGATCCAAAAATCAAGGACGCTATTACGCCAAACAGACGGTACGTGTATACACACACAATTGCTCCCACAATGGACGCACATGCATAAATATGCTTTACAAAAATATAAGGCGGCACCTCTGCCATCATGTCACGAAGCAGTCCGCCTCCAACACCTGTAATGGTCCCTACAAATACCAGCAGGAAGGTGTTATCTGCAAATCCCTGACGGATTCCGGTATTCACACCGACTACCGTAAAAATTCCAAGCCCAACAGAGTCCATGAGAAGCATCACTTTATCATACGCAACATTTCCTTCCAGAAATTCTCTTTTAAAATAGAGAAGGAAAAACACCAGAACTGAGGTAAACACTGCTACAGCTGCATAAACCGGCTTCTGAAACACTCCCGGTGGAATGATTCCAAGAGTTACGTCACGTATCATACCGCCACCAACTGCAGTAATCACGCCCAGCACCGAAACTCCGAAAATGTCCATCTTCTGCTCGGACCCTACCAACGCACCTGACGCAGCAAATGCGATCGTTCCGATCATTTCCAAAATAAATGTGATTGTTTCCTGATAACCCATAAAAAATAAAACCTTTCCCAATTTTTATCGCCAAATCAGTATAACATATAATTTTCCATTTGCCACCTGAAAATACTGAAATTACGCAAAAAATAACCGGAAGATTTCTCCTCCGGCCATCCTTTCATTCTTCTATCATCCCTTCACACCGCCAAGTGCAACACCTGCAACAATATATTTGGAAAGTACCAGGTATACAACAACCAATGGGATAATGGTAACAAACAGTCCTACATAAACCACACCATAATCTGTACGGAACTGGTTTGAGCTTAGAAGCTGTACAAACATAGGAAGTGTTTTCTTAGAATCTGTTGTCAGCAAAATAGTAGGGGTAAACAGGTTGTTCCACTGTGCAATAAACTGGAAAATTGCCTGTGTGGCAACTGCCGGTTTCATGATCGGCAGAATAATCCTATTAAAGGTATGCCACTCTTTAGAGCCATCGATTCTGGCTGCCTCGATCATCTCCATGGAAAGTGTACTCTCCATATACTGTTTCATAAAGAAAACAACGGTTGGCGTTGCAATTGTTGGAATGATCAGCGGAATATAAGTATCGATCAGCTTCAGATCCAGCATGAAACGATAGAAACCAATAATGGAAATCTGACTTGGCACCATCATAACCGCCATAATAAATGCCCATGCAAATTTTTTGAATTTGAAATCATAGACATGGATGCCATATGCTGTCAGAGATGAAAAATAAACTGACAAAAAGGTTCCAGGAATGGTAATGGCTGCAGAGTTTCTAATGGCCTTCTGCAAAGTGATCTGCATACCATTCTGTTTCACCATCAGATTTTTCCAGTTCTCAATCAAGTGTGTGGATGGAATCAGAGAAACACCGGCCTTAATAGACTCAGAATCTCTTGTAGCATTCATAACCAGAAGTACAAATGGTAACAGTGCAATGATACAGAACAAAACGCAGATAACCATACGGAAGATTTTCTGATGCAGCAAATTTTTGCTATAGCTGTCTTGTATTGCAGTTTTACTCATGATCTTCCACCTGCCTTTCTACGCTGTTTCTGCTCTTTCTTCATTCGTCTGTCTTCACTGTCGCTCATAGTCCCAAAAAGGATCAGGCTGACAACCAGTGTGATCACAAACAATACTACAGAAACGGCTGCTGCTTTTCCAACATCGCTGTTATACAGACGCATAATGTACATGGCCATAGTGGTGGTCTTATCATCCGGAAGTCCTACAAGTCCAGTCTCCGGAACATTGAACAAGGCCGGAATATCATACATCTGAAGACCTCCGATCGCGGAAGTAACCAATGTATACAGCATGATCGGTTTCAAAAGGGGTAAGGTTATGTATCGGAATTTTTTCCATCCGGTTGCACCATCAATATCTGCCGCCTCAAATAGTCCCGGATCAATGCCAAGAACACCTGAGATCAGAAGCAGAGTTGTGTTGCCAAACCACATCCACCACAAAATTGTAGAAATCAGTCCACGGCTTCCTGCCACACTGGACATAAAATCAAAATTACTGCTCAGAACACCCCAGTCCTTTAATGTCTGGGTAATCGGACCATACTGAGAAAACAGCGATTTGAACAATACAGAAACAGAGGCTGCTGTGATAACGCTTGGAAGATAAACAATAACCTTCATGGCTCCCGTTCCTTTTACCTTAACTTTCTCATCTGTCAGCCAGACAGCCAGAAGAAGGGATACCAGAATCTGCGGAACGAAGTTACAGCCCCACATGACCAGTGTATTTTTCAGATAACTAAGAACATAGCCTCTTTCTCCTGCTGTCATGCCCAGAATATTGAGGAAATTCTGAAAGCCTGCAAATTCCATAAATTCCCGGCCGTTACGTTTGTAATAGGATAAAGTACTATAATAGAAGGTATTGAGAAGCGGCCATAACTGGAATACCAGATAGGTAATAAAAAACGGTGCGATAAAAAAGTAACCATACCTTCCATAATCAATCATTTTTTTCTTTTTCTTATTCATAACAGCCTCCTGTCTGAAGTTTGCCTGCTATAGCAAAAGCAGCTGTCCGCCTGTCCGATATAAGAATGTGCCGCTCCTTCTTTTGGGAAGAAGCAGCACATTCACTACTTACTTATTCACGGATTTTCTCAACTTATCTGTTAAGCCGGATCATTCTGCGCTCAGATAAGAGAATGTATCATGAATCGATGCAGTCAGATCTGCGATTGCTGTATCAAGGTCTTTTTCGCCTGTAGCATAAGCCTTGGTTTGCGTATCCATAAGAGAAAGGATCTGCTGGTCTTCTGCTGTTACCATAGAAGCATCCAGTCCGTCTGCCAATGGAAGGAAGAACTCCATGAAGTTCTGTCCGGCATCCGGATACAGATATCCGTTACCGTCAGCTGATGTACCAGCCTCAATGATCTTATTAACAGCTGCTGTATTGTTAACATAGTCAGAGTTCAGTGCATTGATCGCAACCATTCCATCCTCATCACAGGTGAAGAACTTCATGATTTTTGCTGCAAGCTCCGTATCTGCACAATCTGTTGTAGCAGCAAGGCCTGTGCCGCCCCAATAGCATTTTGTCTGGGTAGGAATAAGGATGGTGTTCGCTTTCCACTCATCGGTTAAGCACCAATATACGAACCATGGGCATCCCATATATGCAACTGCTGCATTAGAGGTTTCCCCATCACCGCTCATATTTGCACTCCAGTCAGCGCTCCACTGATCTGTATTAAAGGTAAGGTCTTCGTCATAAAGCTTCTTAGCGGTTTCCATATATGTCTTGATGTTGTCATCAATTGTGATCTTATCATTCTCATCGTAGAAGCCCTGGGTTCTGGAACCGGTCAGGCTACGTTTAATCTCATCATAACCGGAGAACAATTTGCATTTTCCGCCGGAAGCATCGTTCACCTCTTTCGCTGTGGCAACGATCGTATCCAGATCTTTGAATTTCTCAGCTAATTCTGCCGGATCCGTTGTTCCAAGATATTTCTCAGCCAGGTCTGCACGGATTGCATAACAGCCCGGTGTTGCCTGCCAGAACAGTGCTCTTACATTACCATCTATATCTGATCCAAGATCCAGATTGTACTGATAACTGTTTGCATAATCATCTGCTGTAATGCCAAGATCCGCTACATTCTGTACCCAGTCACTGTTAACATATTTCTGAACATAGTCAACTTCCAGGCCCATCATATCCGGATATAACTCATTTGAAGGATCATCAAGAACAGGATCCAGCTTGCTCTGATAGTAATCAGATCCGCCTGTATTTACGAAGACGATTCTTTCGTAATCATCTGGATAAGCCTCTTTGAACGGTCCATCAAGAATTTTCTTAATATCATCATTCCAGCCCCATACAACAAAGGAATCTTCTGCGGAAGCGTCACCGGTAATTTCGTTCTCCGGTGTTTCTGCATCTTCTGCCATAACCGGGACTGCACACATGGTCATTCCTGCCAACATAGAAGCTGTTACTAATACGCTCACCATTTTTTTCTTCATGTTACTTCCTCCTTTAAATGATATCTTTTAATTAAAAACTACTTGAAACCTTTCGGTACGTTCACAGTCTTCACGGAAGCTCCTTTAAATAGAGTTCCATCTACTGTGTATTTCTCAATCACGGTTGTCTTCGGGTGCTCAATCAGCTCAATCAGCCTTTCCGCTGCTATCCTTCCGATTGCCGCTGTATCCTGGCAAAGGGTTGTCAGCTTGGGTTCAAGGACCTGGGCTATGTTGATTCCATCATAACCCGCTACTGAAATGTCTTCCGGTATCCGAAGTCCTCTTTCCCGTATCTCATTAATCCCTCCCATCGCTGCATAATCATCAGGATAGAGAATACAGGTTGGTGGATTCTTAAGATCCAGGAGTTCACCCGTTCTCTCACCTGCCAGATCAGCATCTCTGTAAAAAGATGGTTTTACATATTCGTCCGGTTCTTCAATACCCAGTCTTTGCAAGGTACGGTAAAAGCTTCCAAGGCGGTTTTTGGTAACGGATGTATCATCTCCGTGAATGTAGGCGATTTTGCGGTGTCCCTTCTTATATACATAAGTAACAAGCTCTTCCATTCCCTGAATGTTGTTGGATACTACCGAAATCCTTCCGTCACAGATATGGTCAATGGTCACCACCGGAATATCCGAAAGGAGAAGCTCCTGAACCTCTTCTGTGTTAAAATCCACACAGGCCATTACCACTCCGTCCACGCCCCGGTATCTGCAATGCTCCAGATATGTCATCCTCTTACCGGAAACATTTCCGCTTGTAAAAGTAATGTCATAACCTTTCGCCTCTGCTGTGTTCTTGAAGCTTTCCAACACCCGGTTGAAATAATCATGTGTAAGGCCGCTTCTGGCCTCATCCACAAATAAAACTCCCAGATTAAAGGTCCGCTTCGTCTTCAAAGCTCTTGCCGATGAGTTGGGAAGATATCCCATCTCTGAAGCCGTTCTTATTATGTAGTTTTTTGTTTCTTCTCCAATGTCGGAGTAACCATTTAATGCTTTACTGACAGTGGCAACTGAGACATTACATTGTTTTGCGATTTCTTTCATGGAAACCATATGCCTGCCTCACTTTTCCTGTTTTTCTTCCTGTCATCTCTAAATCGTTTTCGTAAGCTTATAGTAATCCCATATGCACAAGAAATCAAGTGTTTTTTGCTTGTTTTTGTGCGTTTTAACATCATTCTACTTATTGCACAATTTGAATATTATCATTTTCAACAACTTAATATTCATCCAACTAGTTTTGCGAAATTTTTCGCGAAACTTTTCGTTTCCAAAACCTTTAATTTGTAATATAAAGTAGATTTAATTATTACTGTAATTTTTATGTTGCTTTTAATCAGTCTTTCCATTATACTAAGAGCAAATATATACCATTATTCTTTACTTTTATTCTTATTGCCTTTACTTATTCGTTTTCGTGTGTTAATTATCTCACAATTCCACATGACTAAAAATAATACATTTAATTTTAAGGAGGTCCACTATGAATTTCGGACATTTTGATGACATTAAGAAAGAATATGTCATTACTACACCAGATACCCCGCTGCCATGGATCAACTATCTTGGCTCCCAGGATTTCTTCTCACTGGTTTCCAACACCTGCGGTGGCTACAGTTTCTATAAAGATGCGAAGCTGCTGCGCATCACCCGGTATCGTTACAATAACATTCCTGCAGATTCCAACGGAAAATACTACTATATCAAAGACGGTGACACCATCTGGAATCCGGGCGCAATGCCCACCCGCACACCGCTTGATGTTTACGAATGCCGTCACGGACTTGGCTACAGCCATTTCCATGGTGAAAAAAATGGTCTGGCAGCGGATCTTCTTGCATTTGTCCCCATTGACACGCCATGCGAAATCAACAAGCTGACTCTGAAAAACAATTCCGATCAAGAGAAAAAGATTTCGTTATTTTCCTATGTAGAGTTTTGTCTCTGGAATGCCGTTGATGATATGACAAATTACCAGCGAAACTTAAGTATCGGAGAGGTTGAGATCATTGGCAGTACTATTTACCACAAAACGGAATACCGGGAACGCCGTAACCATTACAGTTTCTTTACTGTAAATACACCGATAGACGGATTTGACACCAGCCGTGATGAATTCTTAGGACTTGGGCGAGGCAACAACGCTCCTGTTGTTGTAGAAGAAGGAAAGAGTCATAATTCCGTTGCCAGTGGCTGGTATCCCATTGCCAGCCAGCAGATCTGTCTTTCCCTGGCTCCCGGTGAGGAAAAAGAGTTCGTTTTCCTTCTTGGCTACTGCGAAAATCCGAAGGATGACAAATGGGAAGCATTAAACGTGATCAAAAAGGAGCCTGCCAAAAGAATCATGGAGAAGTTCTCCACCTCTGAACAGGTAAACGCAGCATTTGCCGCCTTAAATGCATACTGGGATGATCTTCTCTCCCGCTATCACGTAGAAAGCCGGAACCCTCATATTAACCGTATGGCAAACATCTGGAATCAATACCAGTGTATGGTAACCTTTAATATGTCCCGCTCCGCTTCTTACTATGAAACCGGAACCGGACGTGGAATGGGCTTCCGCGATTCCTGTCAGGATCTTCTGGGCTTTGTACACCTGATTCCGGAGCGTGCAAGAGAGAGAATCCTGGACATTGCTGCCACACAGTTTGAAGACGGAAGCGCTTATCATCAGTATCAGCCACTTACCAAACAGGGAAACCTGGATATTGGAAGCGGCTTCAATGATGACCCATTATGGCTGATTGCCGCTGTGGCAGCTTACCTGAAAGAGACCGGCGATTATTCTATTCTTGATGAAATGGTTGCCTTCGACTGCCATATGGAAAAAGCTGCGCCTCTGTTTGAACACCTTCGTCGTTCCTTCGAATACAGCCGTACCCATCTGGGACCGCACAAGCTTCCTCTCATTGGACGCGCCGACTGGAATGACTGTCTGAACCTGAACTGTTTCTCCAATGAACCTGGAGAATCTTTCCAGACCACAGGTTCCTCTGAAGGACCAGTTGCAGAATCTGTATTTATTGCAGGTATGTATGTAAAATACGGCAATGAGTTTGCAGAAATATGTAAACGTGCCGGAAAAGAGGGAGAAGCAGAAACCGTACAGAAAGCAGTGGACGAAATGTATCAGGCGGTTCTTGATGCCGGCTGGGATGGAGAATGGTTCCTCCGTGCTTATGACGCTGCTTCGCAAAAGGTGGGCTCCCATGAATGCGAAGAAGGACAGATTTTCATTGAGCCACAGGGCTTCTGTGTCATGGCCGGAATCGGCGTAAAAGAAGGTCTGGCGAAGAAAGCTCTGGATTCTGTAAAGGAGCGTCTGGATACCAGGTATGGCATTATGCTTCACCAGCCGGCATATACCAGATATTACCTGAATCTTGGTGAAATATCTTCCTATCCCCCGGGATACAAAGAAAATGCCGGAATCTTCTGCCACAATAATCCTTGGATTTCCATTGCCGAAACCGTAATCGGAAGAGGAAATCGTGCATTTGAAATTTACCAAAAAACCTGTCCGTCCTACATTGAGAACATCAGCGAAATCCATCGCACAGAGCCTTATGTGTATTCTCAGATGATTGCCGGACGGGATGCAGCACGTCATGGAGAAGCGAAAAACAGCTGGCTGACCGGAACTGCTGCATGGACCTTCGTAAATCTTTCCCAGGCAATCCTAGGTGTGCAGCCATCCTATGACGGACTTTCCATTGATCCTTGTATTCCGGAAGACTTCGGTGACTTCACCCTCACCCGCCGCTTCCGTGGTGCCACCTATTACATTGACATAAAGGACCCTGGCAATGTACAGAAAGGAGTTTCTTACCTGGAGGTAGATGGCAAACGCATAGAAGGAAATGTAGTTCCTGTTGAGAATGGAAAAACAGCGTATCATGTAACTGTACACATGGCATAATAAAAAGCCTCCGAAGCAACTGCTCCGGAGGCTTTTGACTGATCTGAATGAATCTTTTACTCCTTATAAAGAGGGGAAACCTCTTTCTTATATGCATATCGAATAAAGATGAAACAAATTACTCCAGCGAAGATCTCTGCAATGGGAAATGCCCACCAGCAGGCAGCAAGCCCTCCTACCTTTGCAAGAATAGAGGCTGCCGGAAGCAAAACCACCAGCTGACGGAGAACCGATACTGCAAGGCTGAGAAATCCATGTCCCAATGCCTGGAATACAGAAGATGCCACCACGCCAAATCCTGCGACCAGGAAACTGATGCTGATGATCCTAAGGGCAGGAATTCCAATTAACAGCATATCCTCAGAAGCACTGAAGATTCCAAGAAGCTTTCCAGGAAACAGCTGAAAAACAATAAAGCCTGCCAGCATAATACACACTCCATAGGTAATGCTTAGCTTAATAGCCTTCGTAATACGTTTCGGCTTTCTGGCACCATAATTATAGGCGACAATTGGAACCATTCCGTTATTCAGTCCGAACACAGGCATAAAAATAAAGCTCTGCAGCTTAAAATACACCCCAAATACAGCAGTTGCAGTAGAAGTAAATCCCATAAGGATCTTATTCATTCCAAAGGTCATGACAGAGCCTACGGAAGCCATAATGATGGATGGAAAGCCTACACTGTAAATACTACGGATAACCTCACCGGAAATTCTATATTTCGTAAGAGAAATATGCAGTTCCTTATTCAGCTTGATATTCACCAGTACACCGGCAAATGCAGCGATCACCTGTCCCGTTACGGTAGCAAGAGCAGCTCCTGTTACCTCTAATCTTGGAAATCCAAACAGTCCGAAGATCATGATCGGATCCAGGATGATATTAATGACCGCACCCAAAAGCTGTGTTGCCATGGAATACACCGTCTTTCCTGTAGACTGGAGTAATTTCTCACAAACCAGCTGGATAAACAATCCAAAGGACATGATTCCAATCACTCTTACATAATCCACTCCGTATTCCAAAATCTGCGGATCAGAAGTCTGCACCCGAAAAAACACCGGCGCAAACAGACCACATACAATTGCAAAACCGATAAAGCTGAAAATTGCAAGATAAATGCCATTGTTTGCCGCGCTGTTGGCATATTCCTCATTCTTCTCGCCCAAAGAACGGGACACAAGCGCATTGATACCAACTCCGGTACCGGTTCCCACTGCGATCATAAGGTTCTGCACCGGAAAGGCAAGTGAAACTGCCGTAAGCGCATTCTCACTTAATTTTGCCACAAACATACTATCCACAATGTTATAAAGTGCCTGAACAAGCATAGAAATCATCATCGGCACTGACATGGTAAGCAAAAGCTTTGCTATCGGCATAACACCCATTTTATTTTCCTGAGTTTTTATTTCTTTTTCCAAAACAATCCCCTCTCTCCTATCCTCAAGCCTTTCGTTTCAGAAAAGGCCAGTCCTCTTATTGTATATAAGTACATGGCAAATGTCAATATTATAGTGGATTTCAATGAAAAACTGTGGTATTCTTTTTTTCAGAAAACCTTTACCAAATCTTTAAATGGAGGAATTATTTATGGAAAGACATAGTTTTGCCATGGAAATCAAAGAAGGAAAAAAGAATGACTACCGCAAGAAATTAGGAGAGCTCTGGCCGGAGCTTACTGCATTTCTGGATCAGGAAAACGTACATAATTTCAGCATCTGGAACTGCGAGTCCCTGATTTTCGGATATTACGAAACAGACGAAAACACCGTGTTTTCGGAAGAAAAAAAGGCTGCAATCCAGGCTCTTACTTCCAGAATTGATGATACCTTCACATGGATCTCCACACCAGGCGAAAATATGCGCCTGATGTATCACAATTTCGGCATTGTCCGTGAAAACAAAGAGCTGATCCGTCACAGAATGTTTATGACCAGACTGAAACCGGGCTGTGAAGAAGAATATAAAGCAAGACACGATGGGCTGATTGCTGCAAGAGAGGGAAAAATCGATCCGGGCCCGGACAGTAACTTCAGCATCTGGAGTGCAGGCGGATATATTTTCGGTTATGATGAAATTGACACTACCATGGAAACAGAAGAAACACCAGAAGCCCACGAAGCTACAGTAGCCTGGGAGACCCGCCAGCTTGGCATTATGGACTGGATCACCAATGACTGTGACTGGCTTACAGGCGAAATTCATTCTGCAAGTATAAGACTGGCATGGCATACAGGTAAATAGATTCTGTGTTTCATTAGTTTCACTTATGCGAAAAAGCTCCTCAGCAATGAGGGACTTTTTTATTTCTCTATAATTTTTTTAATTCTTCTTTCAGAATTTCAAGCTCCCCAGGCAATATTGTCCGCATTTCCAGACAAACCTGGTTATCCGTAATATGCCCGATGACCGGAACATCCATTTTACGCAAAGAATCGCAGATTTCCTGAGCGAAAGAATTTTTCCTGTCTTTTTTTCTTATCTGCAAAGCCACGCCAGGCAAAGTTTTCCCCGGCGTAGTCCCGCCGCCAACAGGATTTCGGGTCGACGTTACTGTAAATTCATATTCAGGATTATCAGCCAATTCTTTTGCAAGCCATTGTGCATCTTTTTGAAGCTCTTCCTCACCTCGCGCTATCATTTTATAGACAGGAATTTCCACTTCCACCTTCTGACCTTCCATGTAAATACTCAGGGTTTTTTCCAGTGCAGCAGCCGTAAATTTATCAATGCGCAGCGCCCGCATAAGAGGATGGACGGCAATCTTATTGATCAAATCCCTGCGTCCTGCCAGAATTCCTGCCTGAGGGCCTCCCAGCAGCTTATCTCCACTGAACGTCACTATATCCGCCCCCTTCTTCAAAAACGCCTGAACAGTCTTTTCTGCAGATATTTCGTAGGGTGTCAGATCTGCAATACTTCCACTCCCAAAATCCACCAGAAGAGGAATTCCGTGTCTGTGTGCCATCTTTGCAAGCTCTGTAATATCCGGCTCATGAGTAAAACCGGAAATCTGATAATTACTGGTATGCACCTTCAAAAAAGCCGCTGTGCTCTCCGTCACTGCCTTTTCATAGTCTTCCAGATAGGTTCTGTTTGTAGTTCCCGTCTCCACAAGCCTGGTTCCGCTCTGACTGCACACATCCGGGATTCGAAACCTTCCTCCAATTTCCACAAGCTCTCCTCTTGAAACGATGGTTTCGCCTCCAAAAGCCAGCGCCGTCAGCATAATAAGAACAGCAGCTGCATTGTTATTTACTGCAATGGCAGCTTCTGCGCCTGTAAGCTTACACAGTTTTTCCTCAAAATGATCATTCCTGCTGCCTCTTTTACCATCCTTAAGATTCAGCTCCAGATTGGTATATCCTGTCATCAGGGGAACAAGTTCCGACATCAGCCTTTCCCCAAGCGGCGCTCTCCCCAGGTTTGTATGAAGAATCACACCGGTTGCATTGATCACTTTTCCCATTTGTTTCTGATCTAAAGAATGTATTTTTTCTTTGGTTTTATGCAAAATAAATTCTTCATAATTATTAATTTCTTTTCCAAAGATCTCTTCCCGAAGCAGCTGGGCAGACTCCCTCACTGCTTCCAGTACAGTTTCATGTCCATACTGTTTTTCCAGCTCTTTCACCACTTCTGTTTCCATGATTTTATCTATTTTGGGAATTTTGCGAAACAGCTCATTAAAAGCAGACTGTCCTCTGTCACTTTTATCCATTATTCTTCTGGGCCTCAATTCTATCCGCCAGATCATTCAGGTATACCCAGCGATCCATTTTTTCTTCCAGCTGCTGTTCTGCGGCTTCTTTTTCTCCCATGATCTCACGAAGCTTCACTGAATTCGTTGCATTGGCCATCATACTCTTTTCCAGATCTGCAATTTTCTCCTCCAGTGCTGCTATATCGTCATCTATCGTCTCGTATTCCCGTTCTTCTTTATAAGAAAACTTAAGCTTTTCAGATTTCTGTCCCTGTTTCCAGTCTTTCCTTGAAGATTTTTTTTCTTCAGTGGAAGTTTCACTTCCAGAGCCTCCTGATACTCCGCTTTCGGCTCCGGATTTTCGTGCTTTTGCTTCTGCATAATCTGTATATCCGCCCTCATACTGGGTTAATCTGCCATCTCCCTCAAAAGCAAAAATACGGTCAACTACATCATCCAGAAAATAACGGTCGTGTGATACTGTGATCACAATTCCCGAAAAAGTGGAAAGATAATCCTCCAGTATGGTCAGCGTGGGAATATCCAGATCATTGCTAGGCTCATCCAGAAGAAGTACATTCGGTGCTTCCATCAAAACCTTAAGAAGATACAGACGTCTCTTCTCCCCTCCCGAAAGCTTGGCAACAGGCGTATACTGCATGGCTGAATCAAAAAGAAAACGCTCCAGCATCATAGACGCACTGATTCTGCCTTCTCGCGTAGGAATAAACTCCGCCACATCCCGGATATAGTCGATCACTCTCTGATTTCCATCCATATCCGGCACTTCCTGGGCAAAATATCCAATCTTAATGGTCTCTCCAATCTCTACAGTACCAGAATCCGGTTCCACCATTCCGTCAATAATGCGAATCAGTGTAGACTTACCGCAGCCATTTGGCCCGATAATTCCCAGTCTCTGATTTCTCAGAACAATATAGTCAAAATCATCCAGAATCACCTTATCCCCATACTTCTTGGAAACATGATGAAGCTCCACTGTTTTCTTTCCCATTCTGGTTTCCACAGAATCCATCTGCACATCCAGATCCTGAGTTGGCGCTTTGCCGTTTTTTAAAGCCTCTAATCTTTCCAGACGCGCACGCTGCTTTGTACTTCTGGCACGGCATCCACGCTTCGCCCATTCCATTTCCATGCGAAGAATGCTCTGTCTCTTCCTCTCAGATGCAAGTTCCATCTCTTCCCTTTGTGCTTTTAATTCCAGGAAGCCTGAATAATTGGCATCATAAGAATATAATTTTCCATGACTGATTTCCAGAATCTTATTTGTCACCTTGTCAAGAAAATAACGGTCATGGGTGACCATGATCACCACACCTTTAAATCGGTTCAGATAATCCTCCAGCCATGTTACCATCTCATTATCCAGATGGTTGGTAGGCTCGTCCAGAATCAGTACATCAGAAGGATTTATCAGTGTTCTGGCAAGCGCCACTCGTTTCTTCTGACCGCCCGAAAGCTGTTCTACAGGAGCATCATGCTCTGTGATTCCAAGCTTGTTTAGAATATTACGGGCTTCACTCTGGGAACTCCAGTCCATTTGCCATTTGCCATCAGCAACATAATCCTGCACAATGGCGTTTCCGGGAAAATCCGGCATTTGGGGAAGATACGTGATCCGAAGTCCATTCTGGGAAATCACCTGCCCCTCATCTGCCTCTTCTTCTCCTGCAATAATCTTCAGCAAAGTACTTTTTCCAGTTCCATTGATTCCAATAATTCCAATTTTATCTCCATTATGGATTCCACAGGAAATATCGTCAAAAATCTTTTTATCTCCGAAAATTTTACTTATGTGTTCAATATTCAGTACATTCATGAAAATAGTAACTCCTTTTTTCGCCCTGCAAAGGCATTTGTATCTCCCCTATCTTCTCCTCTCAAATCCATGGATCCAGTCTGATTTCAAATAGAAGATCAGAAACAGAATGGAACTCAGAGACCATGTCAGCGGGTATGCCCAGAATACAGTCTGGATCACCGGATGCAGCTTTACTGCAATGGTAATATAGGTCACACGGATCACACACCAACATGCCAGCATAACAAACATAGGGACTGTGGCTCTTCCTGCACCTCGCATAAGCCCTGCAATACAATGGGAAAAAGCCAGAAGAAAGTAAAACAGGGTAATGATATGTGCCTGTTTTACCCCATATTCCACAACTCCCGGATCATTATTAAAGGCTGCGATAAGAACCGGGCTTGCAATATAAACAATAATTCCAACTATTTCAGCCATGGAAATACTGCAAAGGATACCAATACGCGCACCCTTTTTCGCACGGTCATATTTCTTGGCTCCAAGGTTCTGGCTGATAAAAGTTGTCAGACCCATGGAAAAACAGGTGATCGGTAAAAATCCAAAGCCTTCGATCTTGGAATATGCACCGCAGCCGGCTACCGCCAGCTTACCAAAACTGTTAATATTGGATTGCACCACCACATTCGCAATGGCAATTACAGAATTCTGAATTCCTGCCGGAAGACCATTGGACACGATCTGCTTCAGCATATAAGGATCCAGACAGATTTCCCTCAACGTAACGGTATATTCCTCCGGACTTTTTTTCATCAGACGGTACAGACATAAATATGCGCTCACAAACTGGGAAATAATTGTTGCAAGAGCTGCACCCTCCACGCCCATTCCAAGTCCGCCTACGAAAATTATGTCAAGGGTAACATTCAAGACAGATGAAAAAATAAGGTAATATAAGGGATGACGGCTGTCTCCCACTGCCTGCATAATACCTACAAAATTATTATAAAGAACCAGTCCCAGTGATCCCAGTGCATATACCTGGAAATACAGGGTTGATTTCGGCAAAATATCTGCCGGTGTCTTCATAAGTATCAGTATCTTTGGCGCCAGTACAACACCGCCAATTGTAAGAAGTATGCCGCACAGAACACCAAATGCCACTGTGGTATGAATAGCCTTGTGAAGCTCTTTCTTCTGTCTCGCTCCAAAATATCTGGCAATAATAACGCCGGCCCCCATTGCCAGTCCCTGGAAAAATCCCACCAGCAAAAAAGTAAGGCTGCCGGATGAGCTTACCGCAGCCAGTGCATCACTTCCCAGAAAGTTTCCTACGATCAGAGAATCTGCCGTATTATACAGCTGCTGAAACAGATTTCCCAGAAAAAGCGGGAATGCAAAGCCCATCAGTTTTTTCCAGATAGAACCCTCTGTCAGCAGGTTTTTGTTTTGTGAATTATTCATTTTTCCCCCTCCATTAATCACCTCTATCCTAACATACCCCACCTGCTTTTTCAATTGTAAGTTACATTCTGTTCTTAACAATTCCAATTGCAAAGCTCTTTATTTCGTGTATAATAAAAGATATCATTATAATTATTTTTTCATACTTTTCGTAAATAATCGTAGTCTAGATGTTTGAAAAAGGAGGGTCTATATTTGAAAAATCTGAAAACCATCTGGAGCGAAGCAGCGGCCCAGGGACAGACTTTAAAAGAATATCCGCGTCCAAGTATGGTCCGGCACAACTGGATCAATCTGAATGGGATGTGGGATTATCTCATTACAGACAGCCGTATTCTGCCGTGGCAATTTTATGAACAGGATTATTTTCCATATGATGGACAGATCCTGGTACCTTTTTCACCGGAAGCACCCCTTTCCCAGGTAAACCGACAGGTACTCCCCTATGAAACACTATGGTATTCCCGCCATATTCAGCTTCCCGAAGAATGTCTGGACAAAAGCAGTCAGCGTCTTCTTCTCCATTTCGGGGCTGTAGACCAGATCTGCAGTGTATATATTAATGGAAAATTCGCAGCCTATCACAAAGGAGGCTATCTTCCATTTACTGCGGATATTACAGACCTTATTGCAGAAGATCTTTCTGTTTCTATTTTAATCAGTGTCCATGACTTCAGCGACACCTCCTATCATGCAAGAGGAAAACAGAAACTGAAACGTGGCGGAATGTTTTATACCGCACAAAGTGGTATCTGGCAGACAGTATGGATGGAAATTGTTCCCGAAGATTACATACGGGATGTGCGTTCTGTCCCTGATTTTGATAACAGTCAGATTCGATTAAGAGTCCGTACCACCACTGCCTCAAATCCAGTCACCTGTAGGATTTATCCACCTGTTATCCTTGATGAAGATGGACTGAACGAGAAACTGTGTAAGAATGAAATTGTGACCGCAGTACTCCAGTCTGGAAAAGAAGCCATCCTCTCCATCCCGGAAAAGGAACACACGCCCTGGACCCCGAAAGAGCCCTGGCTTTATCCCTATGCCCTGGAATATGGCAAAGACCGGATTCTTGGCTATTTCGCCCTTCGAAAATGTGATGTACAGACAGCAGATGGATACCCACGCTTTTTCCTGAATAATCAGCCTTATTTCCAGAACGGTGTTCTTGATCAGGGATACTGGCCAGACGGACTTTACACGGCACCTTCTGACGAAGCTCTGATCTACGACATCCGCACTATGAAGGATCTTGGTTTTAACATGCTCCGCAAGCATGGCAAGATTGAAACTGACCGCTGGTATTTTCACTGCGACCGCATGGGTATGCTGGTATGGCAGGATATGCCAAATGGTGGTTCTGACTACCACCACTGGTTTGTCACTTACCTGGCCACTCTTCTGAACTGGATGCGCATCCCCATAAAAGACAGCCACACACGTCTTCTTTCCAGAACAGACGAAAACGGGCGTCAGGAATACATAGACGATATCCGGGATACCATAAAGACCCTTTATAACCACCCATCCATTGTCACCTGGGTGCCATTTAATGAAGGCTGGGGACAGTTTTCCACCAAAAAGATTACAGATTTCATTCGTCGTCTGGATTCCACCCGCCTGATAGATTCTGCAAGCGGATGGTTCGATCAGGGATGCGGAGATATTAACAGCCTTCACTATTATTTCCTGGGACTTCCTGTTCCAAAATCAGACCGTGTGCTTGCTCTTTCCGAATTTGGAGGCTATTCTCTTCGCATACCGGAGCACAGTGCCTGTAAACATATATACGGATATAAGAAATTCACTACCAGCGAAGCACTCACTGACGGCTTTTCCAGGTTAATGGAAGACACCATCATTCCTTCTGTAAATAAAGGATATTCCGCAACTGTTTATACCCAGCTTTCTGATATTGAAGAGGAGACAAACGGACTTCTTACCTACGACCGCAAAAAAATTAAAATGAATCCTCTGATCGTCCAGAAATGGAATTCAAAGCTGAAGATCTAACAACCATGCATAAAAACAGGAGTTATACCATCTCTGTCAAAGCAGATCATAGTATAACTCCTGTTCCATTTTCTACAATATGAAAACAATATATTAGTTTGCAGCTTCCTCTTCTGTTGCTTCTTCTGCTGCATCAGCATCTGTATTTGCTGTATTCTCTTCTGTCTTTGTCAGAGAAATGAAAAGTGTTTCAGCGATAGGCTGGATATCCTCAGATTTCGGTCCAATCTGAACATTGTACATAATTCCGCCATCATCCAGGAATGCAATTCCGTATGTAGAATCTGTTTCGAAAGAAACGCCATAGATTCCATTAACGGAAACCTTCTCAACATCGATATACTCTGCATCGATAAGCTCCTGTGCCATGGAATCAAGATCATATTCTGTTCCCACATCTGTAGCAGTTACAACCATATTTACGCCTTCTTCAGATTCCGGATCAATAGCCTGGAACATAACACCATCTTTCTGGTCTTCATCTGTAACTTCCAGAACATCCCATTCACTTGGCACATAAAGATCAAAACCAGGTTCAAAGGATAACCATGTTCCTTCATATGCAGCTTTCTCCAGCATATCGATTGTCAGTTCTGTGATCTCAGTGGCTTCTGCTGCTGTCTCAGTATCTTCAGCTGCATCTGCTTCTGCCCATACAGGAGCAGAAAATCCGGTAACCATTGCTGCTGTGCATAACATAGCCATAATTTTTTTCCAGTTTTTCATTTTTATACCTCACTTTTACTGTTTTTTATGATATAGTTACTATATCTTAAATTTATTTCAAAAGCAAGATACATGGGATAAGATGACACTTTTAGTGATATTTGTCATTATTGCCACACATTACTTGTTATTATTTCCAGGGAGGATTTTGACATTGAACATTGCAATTATTGATGATGAACTGCAGGATTTAAATCTGCTTGCTGCTGCCGTGGAGGAATACTATGCTGACAGACAGTTTGCAGTGCAGTTACACAGTTTTTCTTCTCCAACTGCATTCTGGAAGGACTACACAACCGGCAAATATGACCTGATTTTTCTTGATATCTATATGGAGCATGACAATGGAATGGATATCGCTATCAGGCTTCGCGAAAAAGGGGACTCCTGTTCCCTGATCTTTGTTACCAGCAGCGATTCCTTTGCCGTTGCAAGCTATGATGTGCAGGCTGCATATTATCTTCTTAAACCCCTTGATGTATCCAGACTTAAAAAAGTACTTTCTTCCATTCAGATTAAAAATGCACAGGATGCACGGTACATCGAAGTAATCTGTGACCGTACACCTGTGCGTGTTCCTGTTAAAACCATTTTATATGCAGACACCTTTCACAATGCTGTCCATCTCCATACAGACGCCGGAGTACTGCGCACCTACCTTACCTTTCAGAAATTCGAAGAACTGATTGAGAATCTGCCGTGCTTTCTCTCCTGCTACCGTGGCTGTCTTGTAAATATGGACCGTATCCACAAAGCACTTGAAGAAGGCTTTCTTCTTGACAATCAGGAAATTGTCCAGATTCGCAAGCGCGGAGCCAATGCTATCAAAAAAGAATATCTGAATTATCTTTTTTCAAATGCTTTTCATGAAGACTGAGAATTTATATCATCCAGAGGTATAAACACATTTGCCCGGAATATACCATTTTCTTCTGAAAAGTCTGCATATCCGCCATATTTTTTTGCTGTTTTGCAAACAGAAGCTGTTCCAATTCCCATTCCGCTGTGACTGGTAGAATAAAAAACATTTCCAGTTCTTTGCACCTCTGTACTGTATGTATTCTCAAGGCTTATCAGCAGTTTTCCCATTCTCACCTTACAGCTACAGCTTACATATGCTTTTTGGGTTGCCCCGTCTCTTTCAACTGCTTTTACTGCATTTTCCAATAGATTACCGAACATCCGGCAAATATCCAGATCTGAAATTTTCATCTGTGAAGGAATTTCCACTGAATTGCGAAATTCCACTCCCAGCATTTCCAGTTGCAATGCATAGTAATACAAAATTGCATCCACTGACATATTTTTGCTGTAACATACAGGCATCTGCATTTTCGTATTGCTTTCCTCTGCAAATTGATGAAAATACTCCTTTAGCTCCTCATAGTGCCCCTGTTCCAACAGCATAGAAGCCGTTCGGATATATTGACGTAGGTCATGTCTTGTATGTCCTGCTTCCTCCAACGCTTCTGTCAGTTTCTCATAATGTTCCTGTTGCATCATCAGACGCAGCTCCATCTGCCTGGATTGCTCCTCATAAATCAGTTTCATCCGATATCCTTCTGTCAATTCCTTACAAAGAATCATCCCGAAGATTCCTGCCAGAATTGTACCGCCCCATTCCGGAAACCAGCCTCCGATAATCGGATCATACAGGGGCCAGATCCGGTCAGCAGCCAGAGAAGCAGCATAGATCACCGTTCCAAAAAGGAGCAAAACGCCCTCACCAGATTCTCTGGTATAAAAAAAGGCTGTTATGAACAGGCATGACGCAGCAAACCATTTCAGACCTTCTGTCGCCCAGGAAACGCCATAAGCCAAAGCGGCAGTATCTTTTCCCATGGCGAAAATACCAAGCAAGGTAATGACGATTCCAGCAACTGCAGTAAAAATGGCAGTCCATCTGATCCATTTGTACTTTCTTCCCGTAGTCTCATATTCCAGAAGCAGCATTGCAGGAAAAGCCAGAAAACAGAACAGCATCTCAAGAGAAAACCAGGGCTGCACAGAAAGCGCTGTATAGGTGTAAAAAAGAGGATAACAAGTATACCCCAGTACACAAACGCACACTCCTGCAAACAATATATACGCTCTGCATCTGGTTCTGAAAAATGCCCATAAGGAAAATATCAGTGTCAGGAGAATTAATGTAAATAACGAAGAATTTATAAATACAAGAATTCCTCTTTGTGTATTTACCTTCAATGGATCTCCAAAGGCCGGCACATACTGGATTCCCGGAGAGGCAGAATTCTTATCCGTCACTGCGAGCATAATTTCCACAGAAGTATGCGCCTTAAATGTAAACATTCTATGCTGAAGTCTCTCTACATAATGCTCCGGATCCGGATTTCCCACCTGTTCCATCAGAACACCATCCACATAAAGATTATATGCAGAAAAAATTTCCGGAAGGTATAACCCATATGTATGTTCTTCAGAGGGAATCATAATTCTCAGACGATAAGTAGCGCTTCCGTACGGATTTCCTTCCCGGTCATTCAGTTCCATTCCTCCGTATTCTCCAATGGAAATATAGCGAAAATAATATTTCTCCAGATCATCCTCTGGCGTAAGCAGTACGTCAGGATAATACTCCCACTCTCTGGACAGATAATAAACAGGAAAATCTTCATAGGAGTCATCTGTATACAGAAGCCCGTGTATGGCCTTTTCCTCTTTTGTCATATATTTGTTATTTGAATAATACAACACATTAAAAAACATTAGGGACAGGAGCATGGTTATAAGCACCGTTCCCCATAATATTTTTCTATTTTTCTTATCTGCGTTGTTCTCCTTCACTCCGATCCCCCTTTCGGAGAGTACTGCCTTTTTTCGTCGGCAAATACCATAACAATATTAGCATAATTACAATTATCCAAGCGATAGCAGCAGTTTTTTTATGTTCTTCCTGTGCAGGCTCTCCCTGCTGTTCTTCTATCTGCTCTTCTTTCTCTTCAGATTGCTCTTCTGACTCTTCTTGCTGCTCATCCTGCTCCTTTTCCGGCTTCTCTTCCACCGTATATTCCCCGGTCTTCTCAATAGGAATCACAGCAACATTCTGTATCTTATTTATAGTACCGGTATAAGCATTTCTCTCTTTATCTGTAAGTACAGTCTGAGAATCATTTTCTGCATATGGTATCTCTACAGTTGCCCCTGGAATATCTGTAATTTCATCTCCGTTTTTAAAAATTTTAATGGTAATCTCATTATCTTCCCTGGAAATATCAACCTGAAGCTGATCATCTTCTTTCACATTCCAGTTTTTTAACACATCCGTCGGCACTTCTACCAGCACACCGTTTTTTTCAAAAGGAATCTCCTTTACCCCGGTGCTCATAAGATCAGAAAGACGATTTCCCACTATAACCGTAGATGTATCTGTCACCTTCTCCAATCCATTCTCAATATCCGGAAATTCCTTTCCATCTCTGTCCGCATAATTTCTCTCGTACCAGCGCTCATTTGTAATCAATTCTTTTCCATACTGAAACATATACATACCGGTGCTGCCACCTGGATAAGTGACGTAGACACCATATTCCTGTTCCTGCTCCAGACAGCTTTCTTTCAGATACAGACCATTTCTGCAAACATAAAAATCCTCTGACTTTGCCTTTTTTTCGCCTTCTGAATTCTTTATATATATCTGAAATTCACTTAACTGACTATCTGTAAAAGCATCGAGCACCATGGGAAAATACAGGGTATTTCCTGTACTGCAGCAGACCTGCGCCTCGGGCTTACCAGGACGCTGTACAGTAATATAGGCAGTTGCCTCCGGAATACAAACGGAAGCTTCTGTCTGATATCCAGTTGGAGCAACAAAAGTACCTGTCACCTTATAAACTCCTGGAATCGCAGTATTAACCTGACTAAAGTCCCATACAGAGGGCATCACCACAGAAGGATGCGCCGCTGTATCCTCATAGCTCTCACAGGTGCTTCCCAAAATATAAAAATCCGCTTCCAGACTTGTTCTCACTTTCATCAGGCTTTGTCCGACCGGCACTGCATAAACCATACAGCGCTGCAGATTTTTTTCGTCTACACTTTCTATAGAGCGGATGATCGTGTCTTTCTGTAAAACCCCGCCAAGAACATCCTGCTGATAGCTAAGCACATCCAATACTCCGTCAGATCCGTAACGGTAAGTAAGGTTTTTGGTTTTCCCTTCTTTATAGGTCACCGTCAACGTATACACATTTCCAGGCACCATACTCTGACAGGAAAGATACATTCCATCCGTATCGCAGAAACCATATCCCTCTTCACTTACATTTACCCAGTCTTCTCCCTCTTTTTTCAACCAGATCGTCATGGTATCCGGATCTTCATCTGTGATCCACGGAAAGTAATAAATACCTGCGGATACCATTCTGGAATATACCTGAATTTCCAGCTGACCTGGATTCTGCACTGAAATCCCCGATGTCCATTCTGGCAGTTTTACTTTGCTGCTATACCCATCGGGAAGCTGTACGGTACCCTTGATCTTATAGGCTCCAGCAGTTTGTATATCCACCGCCGTATAGTCCCAGATCAGATTCAAATAGAGCTCCTCTCCGCTTTCTGTGTACGCGGTACAACCTATGTTATCATAAATTTCCCGCAGTCTCTGCATATCTGTACCTCGCAGGACTGCGCCTGCCGGTATGTAAAAGAGCCTTGAAAAATCCTTAATCACATTATCCGCTGCCTGCACCGTTCTTTCACCTGTCCCGCTTAACAGAAGAAAACAAAATGTAAAAACAGCCAGCCATTTCATTATCTTATTATTCATTTGTTTTTCTCTCCTGTCCCAAGCATAATTGATTTTTTTACATAAAACAAGAAACCTGTGGCGAACCGCAGGTTTCCGTGAAAAGCAGCATATCAGAAGCAGAACTCTCTGAAGAAGTCACATTCAGCATCATTACACTGAGCTGCATCAATTGTCTTAATATCGCAGTGGAATACATGGCCTAGCTTATTAACCTTATCTCCAAACACACGGTATACAAATGGCACATTATTGTCCATCAGCTTCTGCACCAGTGCCGGAGCCTGTGCTTTCAGAAAATCACCAACAGAAGTCATACAAAATACAGGTGGGTAAACATCTGTAATACCATTTAACACATTGATCTGCTCCAATTCTTCCTCTGTTCCGCCCTCCGGAAGAAGTTCCTTCATGATCTGCATGGTCATTTCATCTGCATCTTCCTTCGTAATTCTGTAAACACCGCAATTTAACGCAATTGCAGTAAGCGCAAATCCTTCCGGCACTGTAAAATCATATTTGGCAGCAGATACCGGATTCGTACAAATACCGGCATAAAGCCCCAGAAGATGAGCTCCTGCTGAATCCCCCACTGCAAAAATGCGTTCTGTATCAAAATGAAATCTTCCGGCACGTTTCATCACCCACTTGCAAACAAGGTTTAAATCCTCAAGCTGTGCCGGAAATTTACTCTCAGGCGCAAGACGATATGTAAAGTTCACAACAGCAAATCCTCTCTGTGCAAGACTCATACAGTAATACTGATATCTTTCCTTATCCCCGTACATCCAGGCTCCGCCATGAACACTGATAATAACAGGAAGGTCCTCCCCCTGTGCCTGTTTCGGTCTGTAGACATCCAATTTCTGTATCTCTCTGTTATCATGACCATATACAATATTATCCCAACGATCAATATCTTCAGGTGTATTTAAAAGAGCGTCTCTTTCATCATCTGTTTTTTTAAATTCGGCTCTGATTCTATCGCTTAATTCAGACATTTCGATTCCTCCAGGTAATTATTTTGCTATATTCTGCATATATTATATATGAAAAATGTACAGAAAACAAGAACATTTCCTGTATAGCCTGATTTGTCCTGATTTGTATAAGAAAAAAAGAACACCTGATCAACTCAGATGTTCTTTAAAAGTTCGCCATTAGTCTTCAACTTTAATGATCTCTTTTTTGTTATAGCTTCCACAAGCCTTGCAAACTCTGTGCGGCATCATAAGTGCGCCACATTTGCTGCATTTTACAAGGTTCGGAGCGCTCATTTTCCAGTTTGCTCTTCTCTTATCGCGTCTTGCTTTGGAAGATTTATTCTTTGGGCAGATGGACATTTCGGTTACACCTCCTTAAATTTACTGAATATATCACTGATAGCTGCCATACGGGGATCCTTAGGCTCCTCAGCACATCCGCAGGGACCATCATTTAGGTTCTTCCCGCATCTGCTACATATCCCTTTACAGTCCTCTTTACATAAGACCTTCAAGGGCCAGCTCATCAGTACCTCAAGATAGACCAAACGGTCCACATCCAGGTCATAGCCAGTGAGATAGCTACTCTCATCCAGATCATTCACCCGCTCTTCATCTGTAAGCTTCATATCAAGCTTTCTCTTAAATTCAAAAGAAATCTCTGTCTTAACCTCTTCCAGGCATCTGTCGCATGGAATCCCAACAGTCACAAGACCGCTTCCCTCCAACTCCAGAACTCTGTCACCGGTATTTGTAATAGTTAGCTCTACAGGTTCCTTATCCAATACTGGAAAGCTGCCCTGCCGGAAGGTGATGTTATCCATCTCAAAAGCAACACTATAATGCTGGCTCTTACCTTCGCTTGATGAAATGTCTGATAAATGTATCTGCATAATCGTCTCCCTATTCACACTTAATCAATTATACATACCCTGTCATTATTTGTCAACTTTATTTTTTCGTATATCAACAATTTTTCAAAAAAATAAAAATATTCGTTCATATAAAATCCTGCCGAAGGATTCTATACTCCGGCAGGATCTGTACATTCTTATAAAACAACGCTTCCCTGTAATTATTTTACAAGTGCTACAGTATCACGGCAGATTGCAAGCTCCTCATTTGTAGGGATAACAGCAACCTTAACCTTGGAGTCAGCAGTAGAAATAACGATTTCTTCGCCAAATGTATTATTTGCGTTATCATCGATCTCAACACCGAGGTATCCGAAATAGCTGCAAACATCTTTACGAAGCTGACCAACATTCTCACCAATACCTGCTGTAAATACGATCGCATCCACACCATTCATAGCTGCTACATAGCCGCCTACAAATTTGGCAATGCCATAGCAAAGTACATCATATGCATTTTTTGCATCTTCGTTTCCTTCTGCAATTGCAGCTCTGATGTCACGCATATCACTTCCAACTCCGGACATACCCTGAAGACCGGATTTCTTATTCAGGATATTCATAACACCTGCAATGTCAAGGTTCTCTTTCTTCGCAATAAACTCGATGATTGCCGGATCAATGTTACCGGAACGTGTTCCCATAACAAGACCTTCAAGTGGTGTAAGACCCATAGTTGTGTCTACACATTCGCCATTCTTAACAGCACTGATGGAAGAGCCGTTTCCAAGGTGGCATACGATAACCTTGGAGTTCTCTTTGTCAAGGCCAAGGAATTCAACAGCACGTTTGGATACAAAGCTGTGAGAGGTTCCGTGGAAACCATATCTTCTTACTTTGTAGTTCTTGTAGTATTCGATGGGAAGTCCGTACAGATATGCTTTTGCAGGCATCGTCTGATGGAAAGCTGTATCAAATACACCTACCTGCGGTACACCTGGCATAAGCTCTGTGCAAACATCGATACCGATCAGGTTTGCCGGGTTATGAAGCGGTGCAAGATCGTTGCACTCTTTTACTGCTGCGATCATTTCATCTGTGATCACTGCAGAGCTGGCAAATTTCTCACCACCATGTACTACACGATGACCGATCGCATCTACTTCCTTCAGGCTCTTGATGGCACCTGTTTTATCATTTGTAAGAGCATCAAGTACAAACTGGATTGCCTCTTTATGTGTAGGCATTGCACACTCTGTAATCTCTTTATCCAGTCCGGCCTTCTGATAAACCAGTCTTCCGTCAATTCCGATTCTCTCGCAAAGTCCTTTTGCAAGAACTGACTCTGATTCAGAATCGATCAGCTGATATTTTAAAGAAGAACTACCACAGTTAATTACCAATACATTCATTTTTCTACTCTCCTGTTTTGATTAATATGTAGCTTTATATACTATTCTTAATTAGTCCTGAGCCTGGCACTGTACAGATGTGATCGCTACAACACCAACGATATCGTCAGCAGAGCATCCACGAGACAGATCGTTTACAGGTTTCGCAATACCCTGGGTAATAGGTCCGTATGCTTCTGCCTTTGCAAGACGCTGAGCAAGCTTGTATCCGATATTTCCTGCATCAAGGTCTGGGAAGATAAGAACGTTAGCCTTACCTGCAACCGGGCTTCCCGGAGCTTTAGAAGCGCCTACGCTTGGAACGATAGCTGCATCAAGCTGGAACTCTCCGTCAAGTGCAAGATCTGGATTCTGCTCTTTCGCAATTCTGGTAGCTTCCACAACTTTATCAACATCTGCATGCTTTGCACTTCCCTTAGTAGAATGGGAAAGCATTGCAACGATCGGCTCTTCCTGAACAAGAAGCTTGAAGGATTCTGCTGAAGAAGCTGCAATTGCTGCAAGCTCTTCTGGATTCGGGTTCTGATTCAGACCAGAATCACCAAATACAAATGCTCCATTAGCACCATACTCGCAATCCGGAACAACGATCAGGAAGAATGCGGAAACAAGCTTGGTTCCTGGTTTGGTCTTCAGGATCTGAAGGCATGGTCTTAAAGTATCAGCTGTAGAATGGCAAGCACCGGAAACCATACCGTCTGCATCGCCCATCTTAACCATCATAACACCATAGTACAGATACTGATTCAGAAGGATCTCCTTAGCCTGCTCTGGTGTCATGCCCTTCTTCTGTCTTAATTCTACTAATTTGTCAATATATCCCTGAGTTTTCTCAGATGTTGCAGGATCTACGATCTGTGCGCCGGAAATGTCGAAGCCGCCTTCAGCTGCGCTCTTCTTTACTGCTTCCTCATTACCTACAAGTACAAGCTTAGCAATTCCCTCTTTCAAAATCTTGTCTGCTGCTTCAAGAGTTCTCATATCCTCTGTCTCTGGCAGTACAATTGTTTTAATGTTGGATTTTGCTCTTTCTTTGATTACATCAATAAATCCCATGATTAAATGGCTCCTTTCATTTGTTACAATAATCCTTCGGGAATGTGAGCATAAATATGCCCTTCCCTTTTAGTAACTTGTTTTTATTATACGCCACCCCGCCTTGTATTTCAAGCTTTTCAATGTTAGAATATGGAAGAACAACGTATTTTTTGAGGTGCAATTTTATGAAAACAGCCGGAATCATTGCCGAATATAATCCATTCCATACAGGACATGAATATCAGATCAACTATGTGAGAGAAAAGCTTGGAGCAGACTTTGTGGTCATTGCCATGAGCGGCGACTTTGTACAGCGTGGCACTCCTGCGCTTTTTTCCAAGTATGTGCGCACAGAAATGGCTTTAAGAAGCGGAGCCGACCTAGTTCTGGAGCTGCCCGTTTCCATTTCCACTGCAAGTGCAGAGCTTTTTGCCAGAGGAGGTGTGCAGCTTCTTGATCGTATTGGTGTCACGGATATTCTTTGTTTCGGAAGTGAATGTGGCGATACGGACATTCTCATGAAGCTTGCAGGGATTCTGGCAGATGAGCCAGCCAGATTTCAAGATGCGCTTCGTCTGCATCTGAAGGAAGGAATGACCTTTCCCAAAGCAAGAAGCCTTGCCCTTATGGAAATCCTGCCTGATCCCGAGAAATATCAACAGGTTCTTTCTTCTCCTAATAACATTCTTGGAATTGAATATTGTAAAGCCATTCTTCGTGAAAACAGTTCTGTTCTGCCTGCAGCAATTAAGCGTAAAGGGAACGATTATCACGAAAGCACTTTATCCGAAACCCTTTTACCGTCTGCTTCTGCAATCCGAAGTGCTATAAGGAATGCCGATCATGTACCAACCCTTGAACGCTTTTTTCCGCAATCATGCCGGGAATTATTTCTTCATACAATTTCCAGCCGGCATTTTCTTCTGGAAAACGATCTGGACTTAATCTATCGTTACTGTCTTCTCCAGCAAACGGAGGAACAATTATGTTCCTGCCTGGATATGTCCCATGCTCTTGCCAGAAGGATCCTGTCCTGCAGAAATCAGTACGAAACCTTTTCTCAATTTGCAAGCCTGCTAAAAACAAAGGAGATTACCCATACCAGGATCCAGCGTACCCTTCTCCACATGCTTCTTCATATTCAAGATGTGCCAGAGCAGATGCCCTATGCACGGGTTCTTGGTTTCAAAAAAAGCAGCGCCTCCCTTCTTGGAGAAATCAAAAAAAACAGCCGCATTCCTCTTCTTACCAAGCTGTCAGATGCAGAAAAAAATCTGGAACACGATTCAAATGCCTTGCGGCTGTTAAATGAGACCACCTTTTCCTCTAATCTTTACGAGAATATTCTGGCTCAAAAAAAGAACGCCCCCTTCATTCATGAATATCAGCAGCAAATCATAATTATATAGAAAGTACCTGTCAGCAACCACTCATCATGCAAAAGGCCCTGACTGCAGTCATTCTTTTCCGCAATCAGGGCCTTTTCATCTCTGTTCTATTTTTCGTTTGAAAGAAGAATACGGTCATTATCCAGCTTCTTTCCTGCGCCAACCTTGAACTTATCAAGAAGTCCTTCCACAGTTAAGCCCTTCTTTTCTTCTTCCTTAATATCCAGCACAATATCACCAGAATCCATCATTAAAATACGGTTTCCAAGTTCCAGTGCAGACTGCATATTATGCGTGATCATCAGACATGTCAGCTGATGTTCCTCCACGATTCTTTTGGTCAGATTCAGCACCTTCTCGGCTGTTCCCGGATCAAGCGCCGCTGTATGCTCATCCAAAAGAAGAAGCTTGGGTGGATTCATGGTTGCCATTAAAAGAGTAAGTGCCTGTCTCTGCCCTCCGGAAAGCAGTCCTACCGGATGGTTCATGCGATTCTCAAGACCAATATCCAGAAGTGCCAGTTGCTGGCGGAAACGCTGTTTATCACTTTTGGAAATCCTGGAAAGCCAGCCGCCTCTGCCTGCTGCAAGAGCCAGATTCTCCAGAATCGTCATTCCCGGAGCCGTTCCTCTCATAGGATCCTGATACAAACGTCCGATATTTTTTGCTCTGGCATGCTGGGGAGTAAATGTAATATCCTCCCCATCCAGAATAATAGAACCGGAATCTGTAAGAAAATCGCCACAGATAGCATTGAACATTGTAGATTTGCCGGCGCCGTTAGAGCCAATGATCGTTGCGAAATCTCCTTTTTCAAGAGTTAGGGAAAGATCTCTGATCGCCACCTTTTCATTTACGGTTCCCGGATTAAAGGTTTTGGAAATATGGGAAAGCTTCAGCATCGCTTACATTCCTCCCTTCTTATGAGTCATTCTTCGTTTTAACTGTGGCCACTGTCGTTTCAGATATGGTCCGGAAATTGCCAGAATGACGATTACAGAGGATACAAGCTTCAGCATAAAGGCCGGCATATTAAATCTTAATGCCACTGTGTAAACCAGACGGAAAATAAAAGAACCAAGTACCATTCCCACGGCTCTTACAAAAATTCCGCCTTTTCCAAGAATCGTTCCTCCAATCAGCAACGAGGCCAGGGCAATGGTAACCATTCCCTGTCCGATGTTAATATCAACAGACTTCTGAGACTGAGAAAGAAGGCAGCCGGACAATGCCGTAAAAGAGTTGGCAATGCAAAGTCCGATGATCGTGGTAAATACCGGATTGATGGAGGATGACTTCACCATATCCGCATTATTTCCGGTTGCCCGGATTGCAAGACCAAGTCTTGTTTTTAAAAATACTACAAGAAATACAACCACTGCTGCTACTGCGATCAGAGCAACAATAATATCTGACCTTCCTTTCAGAGGAGTCTCTGCCAAAGCATCCTTCATCATGGAAAATACGGTATCTGTACGGTTCATATTGATCAGGGAGGACCCCCCCATCACCGCAATATTGATCGAATACAGACCTGTATTCACAATAATTCCGGCAAGCAGACTGTCTACGCCCATTTTCGTCTGCAAAAATCCGGTTATAAAGCCGGAACAGATTCCAGCAAGCATTGCCGCCAAAATAGATAAAAAAGGATGTCCGCTGACTGCAACAGCTGCTCCTACAGCGGCTCCCAGTGTAAAGCAGCCATCTGTAGAAAGGTCACAGACATTCAGCATGGAATAACTTAGAAATAATGCAAGGACAGTCAAAGAACAGATCAGTCCCAGTTTCAGGGCAGTTTCTCCTAAGGAGAGTGCAGTAGCCAGTGTCACAATTTTTTCCTCCGGTTAATTATTTTCCAGGTCGTCAAAGCTCTCTGCTGTAACGATTTCATTTACCTGTGTGCAAAGCGGCTCCATAGCAGCTTTCACAGTTTCAAAATCAAGGCCAAGGCCTTCGCAGGTTTCTGTATTTACAGTTGCAGTACCATTATCAAAGGTTTCTACAGGAGTTGTTGCCGGATCTGCACCATTTAAGAGAATGTCTGCAACCATGTCGGCTGTCTTTGCACCAAGGTTTGCATAGTCAACACCGTATCCTGCAAATGCTCCGTTTAATGCAAAGGAATCAGCTCCTGTATAGTGTGGAATTCCTGCATCAATGAATTTCTCATAGATAGAAAGCTCTGCTGTCATGATCGTATTGTCCGTCGGGGTAAATACGGCATCAACACCATCTGCCACAAGTGCATCTGCTGCAAGCTGAACCTCATCTGTAGTCGTTCCGGTACGCTCTACATATTCAATTTCATTTTCATCCATGTAAGCCTTTGCAGCTTCAATTGCTGCGGTAGAGGAATCCTGTCCGATATCATATAAAAGTCCGATCTTCTTTGTATCCGGATTCACAGCCTGAATCAGTTTCATAATGGAAGCCGTATCCAGATAATCGCTTGTTCCGGTAAGGTTCGCGCCAGGTGCATCCATGGATTCTACAAGTCCTGCTCCAACGGGATCGGATACTGCGGAAAATACTACCGGTGTATCGGTTCCTTCTGTGCTTGCCTGCATACGCATGGCTACAGGTGTGGCAACTCCAACCATAAGGTCCACTCCATCTGCCTGGAAATCAGATATGATCTGCTCCATAACGTTAGCATCCGCATTACAGTTATCATAAGATATTTCAAAATTAACACCCTTCTCGTCGCCGATTTCTTTCAGACGGTTTTCCAGATTATCTACGATCTGGTTCAAAGAAGCGTCATCCACATAGTTGCAGATACCAATCTTGTAGTCCTCTGCAAGAACAGGTGTTGCCATCATCATAGTTGCCATTGTTGCTGCTGCGATTGCGATCATTCTTTTTTTCATAGTATTTTTCCTCTCTCTCTTAAAATTGGCTGGAAAATAACTAAGCCGATTTCCCTGCATCTTGTCTGCGAGAAAGAATGAGTGGTGTCTGTTTTGCCCTTCCCATATCCATCAGCAATTACTGTGAACATTCCAGGGTATTAAAAATACCGTCTTCAAAAAACAACATTTTCTGTTGTTCTTTGAGACGGTAATAAAATCTTATTATCGCGGTGCCACTCAAATTGACAAATCGTCCACTTTCTCATGTACAAACATACACTCCTGATTGGTAACGGGTTCGGTTCCCGTCGGTGCCTACTCTCAAAATATATAATTTCGGACCGCCCTCGAAAGTCCATTCCATCAGCCATTCCATACGAAGCTCCCACCATCCTTCGCTCTCTGCCAGATCATTACTCAGTCCATTCATAATGATCAAATGTCACATCTGATTTACTACTCTTTCTCATCGGTTTTACTGGTTTATACTTTAGCACAGTGATGTAGAAATGTCAAGTGGATTTTTAATTTTTGAAGCTATGGATTGGTGCCGGAATACGTCCGCCTCTTGCTACAAATGCTTCACAGGAGAAATTATTAACCGGCATGATCGGTGCATAACCAAGAAGGCCACCGAATTCGACGGTCTCTCCTACTCCTTTTCCAATAACCGGAATCAGACGGACTGCTGTTGTCTTCTGGTTCACCATTCCGATGGCAGCTTCATCTGCAATGATACCGGAAATCGTAGAGGCTTTGGTATCTCCTGGAACTGCGATCATATCAAGGCCTACCGAGCAGACACAGGTCATAGCCTCTAATTTTTCAAGAGTAAGTGCCCCTGCGGTTACAGCATCGATCATTCCCTGATCCTCACTGACCGGAATAAATGCACCGCTCAGTCCTCCGACTGCTGTAGATGCCATTACACCGCCTTTTTTCACCTGGTCATTTAACAAGGCAAGCGCTGCTGTGGTTCCCGGAGCACCCGCTCTCTCAAGACCGATTTCTTCCAGGATCTCAGCCACACTGTCACCGATTGCAGGAGTAGGTGCAAGGGAAAGATCCACAATACCAAATGGAACACCAAGCATCTTGGATGCCTCACGTGCAACCAGCTGACCTACACGTGTTACCTTAAATGCAGTACGTTTGATCATCTCACAAAGAGTTTCAAAATCCTCTCCTCTTACTTTTTCAAGAGCTGTTTTTACAACACCAGGTCCGCTGACACCTACATTAATAATGCTGTCTGCTTCTGTTACGCCATGGAAAGCGCCCGCCATAAATGGATTGTCATCCGGCGCATTACAGAAAACTACCAGCTTCGCACAGCCAAGAGAATCCTGTTCCTTTGTAGCCTGGGCTGTTTCAAGAATGATCTCTCCCATAAGCTTAACGGCATCCATGTTGATTCCTGTCTTCGTAGAACCGATGTTTACGGAGCTGCATACACGCTCTGTACTTGCAAGTGCCTGTGGAATAGAACGGATCAGAAGCTCCTCGGCAGGAGTCATTCCTTTACTTACAAGAGCACTGTATCCTCCGATAAAGTTCACTCCAACCTGCTTTGCAGCCTTATCAAGAGTTTTTGCAATTGTTACAAAATCTTCTGTTTTCTTACATGCAGCACCACCAACCAGTCCGATCGGTGTTACGGAAATTCTCTTGTTTACAATAGGAATTCCATACTGAGCTGATATTTTCTCACCGGTTGCTACCAATTCCTTGGCATATGTGGTAATTTTGTTATAAATTTTCTCATTTAATTTATCAAGATCTGTGTCAATACAATCCAGCAGGCTGATTCCAAGAGTGATGGTACGAACATCCAGATTCTCCTGCTCGATCATTTTATTAGTCTCATTTACCTCAAATATATTAATCATCGCAATTCGTGTTCCTTTCTATAGATGTACTGTCTGATTGGGACTTCTCTCTCAGATTCGATGCATGACGTTAAAAATATCCTCATGCTGGCAATGAATCACTACACCGATTTCATCCCCAAGAGCAGCCAGTTCATTAGAAAGCGTCGAAACCTCTTTCACAGATGCACTGGTATCTGTAACCATCATCATATTAAAGTAACCCTGTACGATTGTCTGGGTAATATCCAGAATATTAACCTGATTCTCGGCAAGATAGGTACATACCTTTGCGATAATACCAACTTTGTCATTTCCTACTACTGTGATAATTGTTTTCTTCATGATTCTCCTCCTGTATTTTGGGTTTCTGCCCATATTTGATAATCTCAGGGGAAAAATCCCCATGATCTGTATATAAAAACCGGACACTTATCAAATGGCATAGCTGCCAGTTCCTCTTATTGTTTCGAGCAATTATGCTACAACATAACTACACCAGAAATACCGTCCCGTTTCGCAACCTGTATTTTAAAATCCTTTGACTTGTATGGATTATCTCCAAGTGTTACCTCTGAGCACACGGTTTCATACGCCAGTGCCTCATAATTATTTTCCTTGCTTAGGTGGCCAAGAAAAATTGCCTTCATATCGTCGTGTAAAAGTCTGCAAAGCAGTCTTCCTGCATTTTCATTAGAAAGATGCCCCCTGTCACCTAAAATACGCTGCTTCAGATAGTAGGGATATTTTCCTACCTGCAGCATGCGGATATCATGGTTTGCTTCCAGCAAAAGAGCATCCAGATCCTGTAAATTCTCAACTATGTAATCATTATATTTCCCAAGATCTGTTGCGATCCCAACAGCCTTGTCTCCACATTCCACCCGGTAGCCCACAGGCTGAGCCGCATCATGCGGGATGGAAAAAGGATGGATCGTCAGATCCTTAATAGAGAAATCCTGATCTTCCACAATTTCATGAAAGGTATTTTCCGGAAGGTTCTGCATATTCTTCATTCTGCTGATCGCATCTGCAGTGCCTCCTGTTGTATACACCGGAATGTGATACCTGCGTGCCATCACTCCAAGACCACTAATATGATCCGAGTGTTCATGGGTAACCAGAATCGCATCAATGTCCCCGCCAGTAAGCTCCAGCTGGTTCAGTCCCTGCTCGATCCTTTTGCCGCTGATTCCTGTATCTACCAGAACATGGGTTTCTTCAGACCCCACGTAAATACAGTTTCCGCTGCTTCCACTGGCAATGCTACAAAGTCTCATTTCTTCTTACTCCTTCGTCTATCTGCTTCCACGTTATTTCCAGATCACCGTTATTCTCTATCACGTAATCCGTATGCGCACGGAAATATTCTTCTGACGCCTGATTTCTGATGATTCCAAGAGATTTCTCTCTGGAATATCCTCGTTTCTCCATCAATCTCCGAATTCGGATTTCCTCATCTGTATAAATATACCACACTTCATCACAAAAATCCTGGTAATGTTCTTCCAGAAAAAGAGCAGCCTCTACCACGCAAAGCTTACAGCCCTTCTCTCTCTGTTCTTCCAGTTTTTTTAAAATATAGCGTTTTACAGCAGGATGAATGATTTCATTCAAGTGGGTCAAAAATTCAGGTTGCCCAAATACTACATCAGAAACCAGCTTCCGGTCAATAGTTTTATCACTTTTTATTACTTCTTCTCCAAACAGCTGAATTACCGGTCTGTAACATTCCTGCCCCGGTTCCATTACAATATGCCCCACTTCATCTGCCTGTATAACAAAAGCGCCATATTTTTGCTCAAGGTAAGCAAGCACCGTACTCTTTCCGGCGCCTACTCCCCCCGTAATTCCAATTATTTTCATTTTCTTGTTCCTTACTTTGCTTCGTACCAGTTGTTTCCCTGATGCATATCTACTTCCAGTTCCACGGACAACTTGGCCGCACCCTTCATTTCCTCTTCCAGGATTCTGGAAACCTGCGGAATTTCATCCTTCCAGGTCTCGATCAACAATTCATCGTGTACCTGAAGCACCAATCTGGATCTCAGTTTTTCATCCAAAAGTCTCTTGTATACACGATTCATGGCAATTTTGATAATATCTGCAGCCGTTCCCTGAATAGGAGAATTCATAGCTACACGCTCACCAAAAGACCTTTGCATAAAATTAGAAGACTTCAATTCCGGAACCGGCCGTCTCCTTCCAAACATGGTCGTAACATAGCCTTTTTCTTTTCCCTGCGCCACAAGTCCATCCAGAAATCCTTTGATGCTTGGGTAAGTCTCAAAATATTTCTGAATATAAGCAGCTGCCTCTTTTCTGGTAATACTAAGATCCTGACTAAGGCCAAAGGAACTGATGCCATAAACAATTCCAAAATTTACTGCTTTCGCATTTCGTCTTTGCAGCGGAGTAACCTCATCAAGCGGAATATGGAAAACCTGTGAAGCAGTTAGCCGGTGAATATCCTCTGCCTCTTTGTATGCCTCGATCAATTTCTCATCCCCTGACATATGTGCCAGCACACGAAGTTCAATCTGAGAATAATCCGCATCCAGAAACACAAATCCAGGTTCCGGTACAAACACCTTTCGGATCAATCTTCCCAGTTCCATGCGGACTGGAATGTTCTGAAGATTAGGCTCGGTGCTGCTGATCCGGCCTGTGGCCGTAATGGTCTGGTTAAAGGTAGAATGAATTCTTCCATCCGCTTCGATCACTGCGCCAAGACCATCTGCATAGGTGGATTTCAGCTTTGTAAGCTGACGATATTCCAGAATATGATTTACGATCGGATACTCCGCCGCCAGTTTCTCAAGTATATCCGCCGATGTGGAATAACCGGTTTTCGTCTTCTTCCCTCCCGGAATGGACATTTTTTCAAAAAGGATCACGCCAAGCTGCTTCGGAGAATTAATATTAAACTCTTCCCCGGCCTGCTCCCAGATCAGCTTTTCCAGTTCCTGAATACGTACCGTCAATTCTTCACCGTATTTTTTCAGTTCTTCGCCCTTTACCTGAATTCCCCATTTCTCCATAGAATCCAAAGTAAATACCAGTGGAAGCTCAATTTCTGTATAAACCTTCCACATATCTGTTTCCTGAAGCTTCTCTTCTAATGGTTTCCTGGTAGCATATGCGGTGTAAGCCATATAGCAGGCCAGCTGTTCCATCTGGGGCAAATCCTCTTCCCAGGCCTTTTTCAGAGATATTTTTCCCAAAAGTTCTTCTCTTCCCGGAAGAAGCGTTCCATCCAGATACTCTCTGGCAAGCTCCTCATAAGTATAAGTGCTTTTCAGAGGATTTAACAAATAAGCTGCAATTCCGCAGTCAAATACCTTCGCGTCTGGTCTTAAATCTGCGTGCTTCAGCATGGTTTTCACATCCATGGAACAAACCACTGTCTTATCCCCCAGTTGCCCAAGCTTATCACTTAAATATGAAGCTGTTACCATTCCTCCCACCGGAATATAATACATTTCATCAAGGCTCAAAGCAAGACCGGCACCATACACGCCTTCTTTGTCCCAGAGAAGTGCTGCTCCCACGTTATCTGCCTGTCCGGCCTTTTCAAAAAGCGACTCGCAGCCTCCAAAATCATTGCAGGTAAAAAAGTCCTGTTCCATGGTATTTTCATTCATTTGTGACGGATCAAATCGGGTCAGAAAATTTTTAAAATCCAGTTTTTTGCAAAGCTCATAGGCTTCCTTTGTATAAAAATCTCCTGTTCTAAATTTCTCCTGAACAAATTCCACAGGTGCATCTGTATGAATTGTTGCCAATTCTTTACTAAGCTGTGCCATAGGATAGTTTTCTTTCAGGGACTCTCTTGCACGTCTCATGGGAATTTCATCTACGTGGGCAAAAGCATTCTCTATAGAGCCGTACTCTGCGATCAGCTTTGCAGCAGTCTTCTCACCAACACCTGGGATTCCCGGAATATTATCTGAAGCGTCCCCCATAAGAGCCTTTAATTCTATGATCTGAGAAGGAGTAATCTGGAAGTGTTCTTTCACCACTTCTTCCTTATAGTCTTCTATAAGAGTCTGCCCCTTTACCGTTCTCGGCAGACGGATCCGGATTTTACTTGTAATAAGCTGCAGCAGATCTCTGTCTCCGGAAAGAATGGTAACGTTCAGGTTCTTCTGCTCTGCTTTCTTAGCCAGTGTGCCCAAAATATCATCTGCTTCATAGCCGGCTATAGAGACTGTGGCAATTCCCATTTTTTCCAGCATTTCCTTAAGGATTGGAATCTGTGCCTTCAGCTCCTCCGGCATCGGCTTGCGTGTGCCTTTGTATTCCGGATATTTCTCATGACGAAAGGTTGGTTCACTTCTGTCAAAAGCAACTGCCAGATATTCCGGTTCTTCTTCTCCCAGCACTTTAAACAGGATATTTAAAAATCCATAAACTGCACCTGTGTGCACCCCTTCTGAATTCGTCAGATCCGGAAGGCCGTAAAATGCCCTGTTTAAAATACTGTGACCATCTATTAATAATAATTTTTCACACATATATGCCTCCTGTATGGCCGTGTCTTTTCTCATAATATCTGCATAATAACATAGATCAGAAATCCCCCAAGCCCGGCAATCAGCGCACAAAAACCTACTCCGCTTAATGCGCGGCGAAATTTCATTCTCAATATATAAAGTCTGGATCTGCGGATATCTTCCTCCAGACGTTCACGAAAATTCAGTGTGGAATCCCCGCTTTCCTCATCAAGCTGCTGCATAGCAGCATGAACAATAAAATAAGTCTCCAGTTCATCGTAGCAGGATGGACAATTCTCCACATGTTTCAGGAATTCTTCCAACTCATCTACAGATAAATCATGCTCAATATACCGGTTCACCATACTCTCTGCTGTCTGGCAATTCATGGAATCACTCCTCTCTTATACAGCCCCATGGTGCCTATTATAGCTGAATCCTGAGAAAAACACAAGAGACAGCAGTTGATTCTGCTGTCCCTTATTGTCTTACGTTATAATGAAGATTGCGAGAATGCAAAGCACGTAGCAATCTGGTATCAAAGGGGGGGCAAAAGTCCCCGACTATGACACCTGCGGATTGTTCAGGATCTTCATAAATTCCTCACCGGTAATGGTCTCATGCTCATACAGATACTTAGCAAGCTCATGAAGCTTGTCTATGTTGTCTTCCAGAATCTTGTACGCTTTTTCATGCTGTCTGCGCACAAGCTCTACAACCTTCTTATCTAGAAGTGTCTGTGTCTCAAAAGAACAGCTCAGACTTGCATCACCACCCAGATACTGGTTGCTCATGCTCTCCATCGCAACCATATCAAACTCATCGCTCATACCATACCGGGAAATCATTCCTCTGGCAATCTTGGTAGCCTGCTCAATATCATTGGAAGCACCGGTTGTAATACTGTGGAAAATAAGTTCCTCTGCTGCACGTCCTCCTGTAAAGGTTGCAATTTTATTCTCCAGTTCTTCTTTTGACATCAGGAAATGCTCCTTCTCATCTACCTGCATGGTATATCCAAGAGCACCTGACGTACGGGGAATAATCGTGATCTTATGAACCGGGGCTGAATCTGTCTGCTTGGCTGCAACAAGGGCATGTCCTACCTCATGATAAGATACGATCAGTTTCTCTTTGTTAGAAAGTACCCGATTCTTCTTCTGATAACCGGCAATAACCACTTCAATACTCTCTTCAAAATCTGCCTGAGTTGCAAATTTTCTGCCATCCCGTACTGCCCTCAGGGCAGCTTCATTTACAATATTGGCAAGCTCTGCTCCGGATGCTCCTGCTGCTGCCTTTGCAATCTCTTCAAATCTTACACTATCTGCAATCTTGATTTTCTTTGCATGGACTTTAAGAATCTCCTCACGGCCTTTCAAATCCGGAAGTTCTACTGGGATACGTCTGTCAAAACGTCCCGGACGAAGAAGCGCCGGGTCAAGAGAATCCGGACGGTTGGTCGCAGCCAGAATAACAACACCCTTAGAGCCGTCAAATCCGTCCATTTCTGTAAGCAGCTGGTTCAAGGTCTGCTCCCGTTCATCATTTCCACCGGTAAAGCTGCCGCTGTCACGCTTCTTACCAATAGTATCGATCTCATCAATAAATACAATGCAGGGAGCTTTCTCATTAGCCTGCTTAAACAGGTCTCGAACCTTGGCCGCACCCATACCTACAAACATTTCTACAAATTCAGAACCGGAAATCGAGAAAAATGGCACCTCTGCCTCTCCTGCAACTGCCTTTGCAAGCAGGGTCTTACCTGTACCAGGAGGACCTACAAGAAGAGCGCCCTTTGGCATGGAGGCTCCAATCTCCGTATATTTCTGTGGATTGTGAAGATAATCTACAATTTCCGTAAGAAGCTCTTTCGCTTCATCTTCACCTGCAACATCTGAAAATTTAATTCCAGTAGATGACTTTACATATACCTTGGCATTACTCTTTCCAAAAGACATTGCTCCGCCAGGGCCGCCCCCCATAGAACTCATCATCTTCTTGCTCAGCCATCTTCCAAGGAAAATAAAAATAACGATCGGGAGCACATAGCCAAGGATCAGACTGAGAAAAATAGACTGTTTCTGCGGTTCCACTGCCTCCATACTGGTACCAGCTTCATACAAACGGCTGACCAGGTCCGGATCGTCCATACGCACCGTCTTGCATACTACGTCCTCACCATTTTTTCTCACAACATAATAGATATAAGCATCCTGCACTTCTGCCTTAGACACATTTCCCCGCTCTACATTGCTAAGAAATGTACTGTAATCGGTCTTTTCCACAGAACGCTCCTGCATGGCCGGAATGGCAAACAGGTTCAGGAAAAGGATTACCACTACCGCTACCAGTATAAAAATATACAATGGCCGGTTCTCTGGTTTTTTATGGTCAATATTCATTGGCATTTCCTCCATTTTCTGTCAACTATTAATTACTTTAGCATTTCTGAATCTGAATATCAATATTCTGTCATAAAATTTTATAAAGTTTTCATTTTTTTCTTTACATTATTTTAAAACTGTGATATTATATCAATTGTTCAATCGCCGGCATGTCGGAATGGCAGACGAGGCAGACTCAAAATCTGTTGTAGGCAACTACGTGTGGGTTCAAGTCCCACTGCCGGCATTTTTTATAATTAATAACGTTAAGAAAGAAGCTGTTGGGAAATCCCCGACAGCCTTTTTTTATTTCAATATTAGTAAAGCGGACATTCCAGGTCCGCTTTGCTGCTTGCTTATATTTCTATCTATTATGCCTGATTTTCATCCTCCAGAAGCTTCTCAAAAATCGGGAAGCAGTCAAAAGTGGCAAAGTAATCTCTTGGAGTCTCTGCACGGCGGATCATTTCAAAAGTTCCATCTTCATGAAGAAGGATTTCTGAGGACTTCAGCTTACCATTATAATTGTAGCCCATGGAGAATCCATGTGCTCCGGTATCGTGAATAACAAGATAATCTCCCATGTCAATTTTCGGAAGATAGCGGTCGATCGCAAACTTATCATTATTTTCGCAAAGAGATCCTGTAATATCATACAGATGGTCACATACCTGATTCTCTTTGCCAAGGACTGTAATATGATGATATGCGCCATACATAGCCGGGCGCATAAGATTTACCGCACAGGAATCCACGCCAATATACTCCTTATGCGTATGTTTCTCATGAATTGCCTTTGTTACCAGACATCCATAAGGTCCCATCATAAAACGTCCAAGTTCCGTATAAATCGCTACATCTCCCATTCCTTCCGGGATCAGAACCTCTTCATAAACCTTACGGACGCCCTCTCCGATTACACGAATATCGTTTGGAGTCTGCTCCGGACGATAGGGAATACCGATACCACCGGAAAGATTGATGAACTTAATATGAGCCCCGGTCTCCTTCTGAAGCTTCACTGCAAGCTCAAACATAACCTTTGCAAGCATTGGATAATACTCATTGGTTACCGTATTGCTGGCGAGAAATGCGTGGATACCGAATTCTTTTGCACCTTTGCTCTTCAAAATACGGAATGCATCAAAAATCTGTTCTGTAGTCATACCATATTTGGCATCTCCGGGATTATCCATAATATCATTGCTGATCTTAAACACTCCACCTGGATTGTAACGACAGCTGATGATATCCGGGATCCTTCCCAGCGCATTCTCTACACTCTCAATGTGGGTAATATCATCAAGATTAATAATTCCACCAATCTCGTCTGCATACTTGAACTCCTTGTCCGGAGTATCATTTGAGGAAAACATAATATCTCCCTTGCCGCATCCGATTGCCTTGGAAAGCATAAGCTCTGTCATAGAAGAACAGTCGCATCCGCAGCCGTACTCCTGCAGAATTTTAATTAAAAATGGATTGGGAGTTGCTTTGACAGCAAAAAACTCTTTAAATCCCTTGTTCCATGCAAAAGCTTCTTTCAAAGCCTGCGCATTTTCCCGAATTCCCTTCTCATCATAAAGGTGAAATGGAGTAGGATATTTTTGGGCAATTTCCTGTACCTTCTCCAGTGTCACAAAAGGTGTTTTTTTCATAATAATTTCTCCTCGTTGTAAATACATTACCTTATATATCGCGTATTTATTTGGCTTCAACCACATGAAGCATATTGGTCACAGCGCCTTCCCGTGTCATATTAGTAGCAGGATCCCCAACCGTAAATACGATCAGATCTCCCTTCTTCGCCAACCGTTTCCTGCGGACAACACTCATGGCCTGTGAGATAATATACTCGGTGGAATCTTTCTCGTATCCCTTCAACGGCGTAACGCCCCATACCAGCTGCAATCTGTGTAGAATCGTATCATTGGGTGTAACTGCATAAATCGGAACATCCGGACGGAAGCTAGAGATCAGTCTGGCTGTTCTTCCACCGAAAGTAGGTGTCACAATTGCCTTCACCTGAAGATCCCGTGCAGTCTGTACAGCTGCAAGACCTACTGCACTGGACACCCTGCTCTCACCGCACATATTCCGGTTATGAGTATAATTCTCATAGTTCAGATGAGGCTCCGTAGTCTGTGCAATTTCCACCATCATTTTCAATGCCTCTAATGGATATTTACCAGCTGCAGTCTCGCCGGAAAGCATGATCGCATCTGTACCATCATAGATTGCATTGGCAACATCTGCCACCTCTGCTCTGGTAGGACGTGGATTACGGATCATAGAATCCAGCATCTGGGTAGCGGTAATAACCGGTACATAGTTCTCGTTGCATTTGCGAATGATCATCTTCTGAATGTAAGGTACTTCACTTGGAGGGATCTCTACGCCAAGATCTCCTCTGGCCACCATAATTCCGTCTGCTGCTTTAATGATCGAATCAATATTCTCAACACCTTCTGCATTTTCAATCTTGGCAATGATACCTATATCATGGCCGCCATTTTCATCCAGAAGCTGACGGATTTCTTTGATTGCCTTGGCATCCCTGACAAAAGAAGCTGCAATAAAATCAAATTCCTGGGAAATACCAAACAGGATATCCGCTTTGTCCTGCTCTGTGATTCCGGGAAGTTTCACTTTTACATAAGGTACATTGATTCCCTTGCGCTCCCCAAGCTCGCCGCCGTTTAAGACACGACAGACAATATCCCCATCTTTTATATTCTCGATTTCCAGTTCGATCAGACCGTCATCGATCAGAATCCTGCCGCCTTTTTTCACATCTTTGTAAAGATTCTCATATGTGATGGACACCTTTGTTTCATCACCTTCAATATCCCCTGTAGTAAGCGTAAACTGACTGCCGGTTTCCAGCTTAACCTTCTTATGGTCTTTCAGAAGCTTTGTACGGATTTCAGGTCCTTTTGTATCAAGAAGCATTGCCACCGGAAGATTCAATTCTTCCCTCAGATTCTTAATCATATCCACTCTCTCCCCATGTTCTTCATGAGAACCATGAGAAAAGTTAAAACGGGCAATATCCATTCCGGCGCGCATCATTGACCTTAAAACGTTCTTCTTACTGGAGGCCGGTCCCAGGGTACAGATAATTTTTGTTCTCTTCATAAGCCGCTTTCCCTCTGTCTGTAATTATTTTACATGTGTATGTGTAAAAAGGTGGTCCTGGCAATACTCGTAATTCCCATTACATCTGGAACAGAAACGAAACTCCAGATTCGGATCATCAAGCTCTGTGCGTCCGCAAATAGCACATTTGTGCTTCGTCACAGTTCCATTGCCTGATTTCATACGTCCCTGAGGCTCCATTGCCCTGCGGAATTCATTTCTTCTGTGGATTTCCTTCGGGTTATACCGGCTGAAATCCTTTGTTCCAAAATAGAAGATAATAAAGTTCAACAGTGACGCCACGATCGGGATCACCAGATACCATGCACCTGCCATAATGTACTGAATCATTTCATAAACAATGATCACCACATAGAAAATTGCCATCCACTTCATCTTCACCGGAATAATAAACATCAGCAGAACCTGCATATCCGGATAGCACATTGCATACGCAAGGAAGGTTGACAAACTGATATAATACGTTGAAAATACACTGCCAACCAGTACATTTCCACCAAGAAGAAAATACAGGACAAATGCCCCAAGAATAGTAAAAATCATACCGGAAAGAATGTAAAGAGTGTATTTAAATGTACCCAGTGTTCTCTCCAGGGATGTTCCAATTGGGTAATAAAAAAGCAATACCATTAGTGCAAACAACAGCACATTTGATGAATCCGGCGGATACAATACCCAGGTGACCAGTCTCCATATCTGCCCCTTCAAAATATAGGCCGGCTCCAGACTGAGCCAGTTCAGGATTCTGGGATTCAGAATCATCAATGCATAACCGATCACATAGCAGACCACAATATAAACAGTCAGGTTAGGAATTCCATATTTTCCATATTTGCGTTCCAGCTTATCAATAAATTTCATGTAATCCTCTTTTCTTTAAAAAAATTTCTTCTTGGACAGAATCACCGCTGCTATAATGCTCACCAGAACAGACAATAAGATCACCACTAAAAAGCCCCATTTATCAGCAGAAAACGGCATTCCCGAAGGACTCAGGTTCATTCCGTATGCACTGAATACAATTGTCGGAATACTCATTACAATGGTAATAACGGACAAAACTTTCATGACTACATTCAGGTTATTCGAAATAACTGATGCGAAGGTACCCATCATACTGCTTAAAATACCGCTGTATATATTCGCCATCTCAATTGCCTGTTTGTTTTCAATGATAACATCCTCCAGAAGATCCGTGTCCTCCGGATACTGTTTTATACTATCCACCTTCAGAAGCTTCTCCAGCACCACCTCATTAGAGCGGAGGGACGTAGTAAAATACACCAGGGATTTCTCCAGTTCCAGAAGCTCCATCAGTTCCTGATTACGGGTGGACATATGAAGTTTCTCCTCTACCTGTTCGCTCTTCTTGTCTATGATACGCAGATAATGCAGATACATGGTAGCATTTCGATACAGGATCTGCAAAATAAATCTGGTTTTCATATAAGTAAAGAAGTTTCGCACTCTTCCTTCCATAAATCTGGTAAGCACCTGGGTGTCTTCCAGACATACTGTAAAAATCATCTTCTTCGTAACGATAATGCCCAAAGGAATGGTGCCATACCAGTCTTTCTCATTACGTTCCTCAATCATAGGAACATCGACAAGAATCAGAGTGTAATTATCCTCTACCTCAATACGGGAACGTTCTTCCTCATCCAGGGGTGCCCGAAGATCATCAACCTCTATCCCAAACCGCTCAGACATTTCGAAGATCTCAGCTGCAGTGGGATTCGTCATGGCAATCCAGCAATCTTCCTGCGGTTCCTGGATCTCGTGTATTGCCCCTTCTATTGTCTTAAAAATCCGTACCACCCTCTGCACTCCTTCCAGCTTCTTATTTCTCAAAAAATACGCTTCCATTATAATTTGTACGAGAAATTTTGTCAATTCCATTAGATTGACTTTACAGATTTTTTGTAGTTCGCTATAATGTCCTTAAGATACATTTACACTTTAATTCGACGCAGTCGAAAGCAGAAAGGATTTATGCCTATGAGTCAGTCAACATTTGGAAAAAAATTCACGGTTACTACCTGGGGGGAATCCCATGGCAAAGCACTGGGGGCTGTTGTAGACGGCGTACCGGCCGGCCTGTTCCTTACAGAAGCAGATATACAGGCTTATCTCGACCGGAGGAAACCTGGACAAAGCCGCTATACTACTGCCCGCAGTGAAGGCGACGAAGTAGAAATTCTCTCTGGCGTGTTCGAAGGGCAGACTACCGGAACTCCTATCTCTATGATCGTGCGTAATAAAGATCAGCGTTCCCATGACTATGGTAATCTTGCAAATACCTATCGGCCAGGACATGCTGATTTTGGCTTTGACAGCAAATATGGCATCCGTGATTACAGAGGCGGCGGACGTTCCTCAGGACGGGAAACGATCGGCAGAGTTGCAGCTGGTGCGATTGCTGCAAAAATCCTCAAAGAGCTTGGCATTACCCTTCAGGCATATACTAGCTCCATCGGGCCTGTTTTCTGTCAGACCTACCATTCAGAAGTAATCCGGGAGAATTCTTTTTATATGCCTGATATGGTTGCCGCCAAAAATGCGATCAAATACCTTGAAAGCTGCATGAGAAAAGACGACAGTGCCGGAGGTGTGATCGAATGTCGTATAAACGGTGTTCCTGCCGGAATCGGAGATCCTGTATTCGGCAAGCTTGACGCAGCCTTTGCACAGGCGCTGATGTCTATTGGGGCTGTGAAGGCAGTAGAAATCGGAGACGGCACTAAAGTTTCCACGATGAAAGGCTCCGAAGATAACGATGGCTTCCATATGGAAAATGGCAAAATTGTAAAAAACACCAATCACTCCGGTGGCATTTTGGGAGGAATCAGTGATGGCGGTGAGATTCTCCTCCGCGCCCATATTAAACCAACCCCTTCCATCGCCCAGCCTCAGCAGACGGTTACTACAACTGGAGAAGATATCTCTATTGAGATCAAGGGACGCCATGATCCAGTAATTGTACCTCGTGCGGTTGTTGTTGTAGAATCCATGGCTGCCATCACTCTGGTCGACGCCATGTTTTCAAATATGAGTGCCCGAATGGATCATATTAAAAACTTTTATTTGTAATACAGATCCGTTTAACTAGTACTAGCAAAACGGGAAGAAATCTAAAGTTCAGATTTCTTCCCGTTTTTACTTATGCGTCTATATCGTCAATATCTTCCCCGTCCGGAACCGGCCAGATATTGATACAGTTGGGAGTCTCTATTTTACGTGGCTTACCCTTCATCATAATAATATTCTTCTCATAGTCAACCTTGAAGGTGGTGACGCTGTTGCTGGAATGATTGGCAACTGCAATATGCTGGTTATCCGGGAAGATGACCAGATCCTTCGGATAGTCACCGCTTACCGGAAGAACAAACTTACGCTCCAGAAGTCCAGTCTCAGCATTTACTTCAAACATACCGACTGTATTCTCTCCTGCTGTGGTGCAGAATAAATGCTTGCCATCCGGTGCCAGTGCAAGTCCGGAAGCTGCATTGTGAGATACCGTTCCATCTTCTTTTTTCGCCAAAGTAGAAATACTCTGCAGCAATTCAAACTCAGGAGTATCACCGCTTCCATCGTAGCTGTAAACCTTGATCTCATTGCTCAGCTCAAAAAGCACATATGCATAGCGTCCGTCTGCGCTGAAGCGGATAATACGAGGTCCGCTCTCTCTCGGACAACGCACAATATCAACAAGCTCCAGCTTATCTGTGCGCTTATTAATACGGTAAACCTTGATCTGATCAATTCCGTTATCTACGGCACACAGATATTTATTATCCGGCGTAGGACGTACACAGTTAACATGAGGACGGAAATTTCGCTCTGCAACACTTCCGAGACCGGTATGGAAAACACCATCCATAACACTTCCCAGACGTCCATCCTTATGCGTATGCACTACTGTTACCTTTCCATCATGATATCCTGCCACATAAAGATACTTGCCATCTACATCTGTAGCAAGGAAGCATCCTCTCATGCCATCAATATCCACACTGTTAATACGTTCCAGATCACCATTATGATCACGCTTAAATACTGCAACACCCTCGTCCTCAATGGAGTAAAGATACTTGCCATTCTTGGATATAGCAGTATAAGACGCATTGCTTACTTCCACTTCACTTCTCTCTGTGAGAGTCCCCTCCTCCAGGTTCACATCATAAACCTGGATTCCTTTACTGGTTCCGTGAGTATAGGTTCCTACATAAGCCACATATTTCTTACCCATTTGTCTAGCCTC